>JAZQEX010000025.1:0-19298 GCA_045539215.1 Eubacterium sp.
GAACTGCAGAAGGAACGCATGAAGAAAAAGGGTAAATGATAGATTTCATTTGTTGACTTCGTCGAACGGCGATATTATGATGGGAATATCAAAAATATAGTCGTTCGACTATTTTTTGCTCTGAAACGCAGAAGTATAGCCGAACGGCGATATGTTTGGCATAAAGGAGTGGGATCATGCAGATCATAAGGAATATGGAAACAATGGGAGAGGCAATTCGAAAAAGGCGCAAAGAGATGGGCTACACGCAGGCATTTCTGGCCGCATATGCTGGTGTCAGTGCAAGTTTCCTCTCAGATCTGGAGAATGGAAAGGAAACCATTCAGATGAATAAGATGCTGCTGATCCTGCAGCTTCTTGGCATGGATTTGTTTGTTGAGGAGAGAGGGTAAGAGGATATGCGAAGACTGCTGGTTTCAATCGAAGTAAATGGGAAGCAGACCAATGTAGGAGAAATCGTTGGAGAGGACGCATATTCCGCATCTTTTAAGTATTCTGATACATGGCGTAACAGTATACATGCCGCGCCGATTTCGATCAGTTTGCCTTTGAGAGAACAGGCTTTTTCTCCCCGGGAGACTAGGAATTTTTTCGAAGGTTTGCTGCCGGAAGGATTTCTAAGGAAGACGATTGCTGAATCTAACCAAATCGATCAAAGCGATTATCTTACGCTTCTGGAGTTGCTTGGGGCGGAATGTCTTGGCGCAGTGCAGATAGAAGGAGACCGGTCGAATGATGATACATCCAGAGGATATCACAGACTAGATGCTGACACGTTGTGGAATCTGGCCAGGGAAGGTGCTGAAAAATCAGCGGAACTGGTTGTAGAGTCCAGACTATCACTGACAGGTGCATCCGGTAAGATTGGTGTATACAGAGATTCGGATGGTAACTGGTACTTGCCATCAGGAAGTGCACCCAGTACGCACATATTAAAGCAGAGTCATATTCGATATCGCCATATTGTGCAAAATGAGCAGTTATGCCAGTTGACAGCACAGCTGCTTGGTATTGATATTCCCAAAAGTACTGTAATCTCCTGTGGAAACGATGACAGGCATGAGGAGGTGCTCTTTGCAACAGAACGATTTGACAGGACGTTTGATGGGAGTATTTCAACTGCCTCTGGTATGCCCTGTCCGCTTCGTTTGCATCAGGAGGATTTTGGCCAGGCAATGGGAATCATACCAGCCGACAAGTACGAACGTACAGATGCAAAGTATATGAAAAAGATGTTTGATCTTTTGCGTGAGAGGTCGGCGTCACCTGTTGAGGATCAGATTAAGCTGTGGGATATGATTGTTTTTCATTATCTGGCAGGGAACACGGATGGCCATATTAAGAATTTTTCCCTCCTTTATGGGAAGGATTTGAAAAGAATCCGCCTTGCGCCTGCCTATGATATGATCAGCACAGTTATTTATGATACACATTCGTCACAGATGGCTTTTGCTATCGGAGGGATACGTAATTGGACTGAAATTGACAGGATGGCATTTGTCCGGGCTGTTGATGAAATCGGTCTGAACAAAAAAATGTTTATGGATCGGTTTGATTCGATGCAGGAAAGGTTTTCAAAGGAACTCCAAAAGGCTGCTGGTGTACTTGCGGATTCCGGTTACGAGGAAGTGTATGATATTGCTGAAAAAATCATCTCTAAGCATCAGACAAGGTGAATATTAGAATGGGAATCACAAAGACAGATTTTATGCGAGGCATGCAGTGCATGAAGATGCTCTGGCTTGATAAACATAAACCAAAGCTGAAGATCATACCGCCGGAGGTACAGAAACGTCTGGATGCAGGCAATGACTTCGGTGACAGGGCTATGGCGATGTTCGGGGATTATGAGGAGATGACAGTTTATCGCCCCGGAACGACGATCCCGGATAAGAAAGCAATGGCGGAAAAGACCGCGGAACATATTGCGTTAGGGACACCTGTGATCTGCGAAGCAGCTTTTATCAATTATAATAATTACTGCGCTGTCGATATCCTGAGAAAGACGGATGACGGTTATGATTTTTATGAGGTGAAGAATTCACCGGGCGTCTATGACCAGTTCATCAAGGATGCAGGGTTTCAGTATTACATCATGACACGGTGTAAGGTAAAGATTGGCAATATCTTTATCGTGACCCATGGGGAGGATGAACAGAATCCGTTTGTGATCAACGATGTCACAGAAACCGCTAAGGGGTACTATAAGTGGATCAATGATCATATCTGGAATCTGAACCGCATGCAGAAGCAGCGGGATGAGATTAATGTGGAGCCGGGGATTCAGTGTATCCAGCCATACGAGTGCTGGTACTATGAATACTGCCATCGCAGTCAGGAGGAAATTTTAGATGAATGAATACGATAGAGATCTGAGCCAACTGCTTGAGATGCCTGAGTGGGAAGGTGTACTGGACGCGCTGTTAACGTGTGATCCCGGTCATGCGGAGCTGTTAGAGGCGCTGATTCGTAATCTGAAACCGGTTGAGTCGGTGCTTAATGCACAGAACAGCTGGATGGCTGAGTATCAGAGCATGATGCAAGAAATGGACGAGATGTAAAGAAGCAAGTTGAAGATGGGACATATTCTGAAAGATTTTATACTCAGACCGGAAGTAGAGATTAGCCCAAAGGCATTTGATGAAATGGAGAAATAACGATGTTATCAGCACAGGAAGCAAAGGACAGATTAATTGAAGGGAACAAGTTATACATCCAGAGCAAGACAGCGCAGGGTGATATGTCGCAGTCTTTACGTGAGAAGACAGCGACCGAAGGGCAGATTCCGTATGCGATCATTATCACGTGTTCGGATTCGCGTGTGATTCCGGAGAGTATCTTTTCGGCAAATCTTGGAGATCTGTTTGTGATCCGAATCGCAGGGAATGTTTTGGATGATCATCAGCTGGGCAGCATTGAATATGCGGCGGAGCATCTGGGCACACGCCTGATCGTGATGCTTGGACATACGAAGTGTGGCGCAGTAGATGCTGCGATCAAAAGGCATGGCGGCGGATTTATCGGATATGTGATCGATGATATCATTCATGCGATCGGAGATGAAACCGATGATTATAAGGCTAGCTGTCTGAACATTAAGCACGGAGTTGAGACAATCCGGAGAGAGTTTCAGATTCATCCGATCGAAGATGAGCGTGGACTGGAAGTGGTTGGCGCGATTTATGACATCAAAGACGGGCATGTGGATTTTTTGGGAGATGATTTATGATAAGAAAATGTTTGATCGCTGCAGTTGCAGCCATTGTTTTTCTTTCAGGATGTGCGCAGGGTACAGAACCGGCAGAAGTGGCGTCTTCTGAGCAGGGATCCGGCTATCAGCAGATTTCTCAGGAAGAGGCGATGCAGATGATGGAGTCGGAAGATGATTATCTGATCCTGGATGTCCGCACGCCGGAGGAGTTTGCAGAGGGACATATCCCTGAAGCAGTTAATATCCCGAACGAATCGATTGGAGATGATATTACAGATACGCTTACAGACAAGGATCAGATGCTTTTGATCTATTGCAGAAGCGGGAATCGGAGTAAGCAGGCCTCGTCGAAGCTTGCCATGATGGGCTATACAAATGTCTATGAATTTGGCGGGATCAATACCTGGCCGGGCGAAATCGTCACGGATGAAGCAGATGCCAGTGAAGCAGCAAAACTGCAGATAGAAGTAAACGGAAAAGTGCTGACAGCGACAATGGAAGATAATTCATCCGCTGCAGCTTTGATGGATTTGATCGGTGAAGAGTCTTTAACACTGGAATTAGAAGACTATTCTGGATTTGAGAAGGTAGGAAACTTGCCCGAAGTGCTTCCGACAAATGATGAAGAGCTTAATACAGATGCGGGTGATCTGATCCTGTATCAGGGCAACCAATTTGTGATCTATTATGATCAGAATTCCTGGTCTCTTACAAAACTGGGTCATATCGATAATATTTCAAAGGAAGAGCTTCAGGAACTGCTCGGAGAGGGCGATGTTACGGTAGAACTCAGTGTGGATTGAGGAAACTTACGGTAGAGCTCAGTTTGGGTTGAGGAAATGAGTGTAGGAGTTGACTATGAGTACGATAGAGATTAGAAAGATCGGAATTACGAAACTGGATACGGACGCGATCGTGAATGCGGCGAATGAAGGCTTGCGCGCAGGCGGCGGTGTATGCGGAGCGATTTTTGCAGAAGCAGGGCACCAGAAGCTGCAGGAAGCCTGTGACAAGATCGGGCATTGCAGGACAGGCTCCGCAGTGATCACACCTGCCTTTGATCTGCCGGCGAAGTATGTCATCCATGCAGTAGGACCTATTTGGAGAGGCGGAGACCAGGGCGAGGCAAAGCTTTTGTATGGCGCATATTACCATGCACTCGAACTGGCAGTGATCAATGATTGCAAGTCAATCGCCTTCCCGCTGATCTCATCCGGGATTTTCGGATATCCTGTAGAGCAGGCATGGGAAGTAGCTTTTCAGGCATGCCATGATTTCTTCAGGCAGAATTATGAGATCTCCATTGAGGTCATATTTGCTGTCTTGAAAGATGAGATGGTTGAGATGGGGAATCGGATTCTTGAAAACAACAGATAAAGAACAAGACTGGGATAAGCTCCTGAAGATCAAAACGACCGGTCGGGATGATTCGCATTCCGATACGTATAAATATCCCTATGAGCCAACTCCGTATGCGGTCCTGGAGCGGCTCGCAAACAGTGGTTTGATCACAAAGAAGGATGTCCTTCTGGATTATGGCAGCGGGAAAGGACGGGTGGAGTTTTTCCTTTCCTGTTCAATCCGTTTTCAGTAGAAGTCCTGCAAAAGGTGATGGCGAGGATCTTGGAATCGTGGTATGAGGAACAGAGGGAAATCCTGTTGTTTTTCTATTATCCGTCGGATGAGTATATTTCCTGGCTGATGACGGTGGATGAGCTTTCGTTTTATGATGAGATCGATTGCCGGGACTTGTTTCAGGGGAATGATGAGAGAGAGCGAATGATGATCTTTCAGTTATGATCAGAGCAACTAAGTGAAACAGCTCAATGAAGAAAGGATATGGAAATGGGGAGACAATATTATATAGCCAGCTGTGTGTTTACCGCACAATTTCCAGAAATCAGCAGTACGATTCAGGACTATGTAAAAGAGCGATTTGGTATGGATATTGTAAGATGTTGCGTACCAAAGTATAAGATCACAGAGTTTGAACAAAGAATGCCGGAAGGCATTGCCAGACAAAGGTGGAGCAGTCTGCCGGATTCCGGTGATTTTTCTGAAGGGGATGTGGTGTATTCTCTTTGTCATAATTGCAATAACATCATTGAGGAGATGCATCCAGGAGTGGAAGTGCATTCGCTGTGGGAACTGATTGATCAGGATCAGGATTTTGTTTTTCCGGATTATTCGGGGCTTCAGGTAACCGTCCAGGATTGCTGGAGGGCAAAGGACAGAGAAAAAGAGCAGGAAGCTGTCAGAAGTCTTTTGCAAAAGATGGGGATTCAATATGTGGAAGCGGCCAAGCACCATGAAGAGACTGATTTTTGCGGGAAATCTTTATACAGAGAGCAGCCACCGAGAAATCCTAAATTGGCGCCGAAGCATTATGTGGATGGCGCGAAGGGATTATTTGTCCCGCATACACCTGAAGAGCAGGATGAGATCATGCGGTCCTACTGCAGTCAGTTTAAAACAGAAACCATAGTATGTTATTGCCATTATTGTCTTGAGGGCTTGCTTGCCGGAGAGACGGATGCCAGACACATCGCGCATATGTTGTTTGCAAATTAGTAGAAAGGAGACATCATGGAAAACAGAGGACTTTTTTTGGACGGATCAGTAACAGGATTATCCTACCAAACCGACACGATATCCGGGAGACTGGATGGAAAGGGAATGTTTCAATATCGCGAGGGCGAGAGTATCACCTTTTTTACAGGCGCATTCCCGATCGGCAGCTGTATGGCGAAGGAGTTCATTACGCCGCTTGATTTTGTAGCGGAAGCAACCGGCAGGATCGATAAGCCGACACATTATCAGGTGACGAACCTTTGCAGGATCCTTTGGGGCGTCAAAGCATTTGACGAGAAAAACGAAGTGATCGTTGGAAAATACCTGAAGAAATCTGCGCTGTTTCTTGCGCCTGAGACATTCGAGCAGACGCCGCAGGCACAGGGGTTGATGCAGGATCTGGGGATTGGTTTCCCGGGAATCGCGAAAACGCATAACATGCTTCGGCGTACTTCTGCGGGCATCCTGAAAGAATCAGATGTCAAGATTCCGACGAAGAACGGACAGTATGTTCTGGGCGATGTTTACCGGCCGCTGAAGGAAGGAAAATATCCTGTCGTCATGTGCTCGGGTGTGTTTGGTAAGTCATTTGTGAATGGACTCACGTTTAACGAAGAGGACGAAGCTTACTTTGATGAGATTGAGGATGCTTTCTATTCATCCTATGATACGACGGATACCAAAAAGGCGCTGCAGGAGACGTTTTTCAGGCGCATGGGACCGTGTTTCGGATCTGCAAGACCGATTCCGAACCTCGATCCGGATGGACATGCACCGATCCCGTCCGGCCCGCCGGATCTTCTGGTGCCGGTGTCTGAAGTGTTCGAACAGCCGACAGCACTTGACTGGGTTCCGTATGGATATGTTGTCATCAACCTCGAAGAAGTGGGCGTCGGAAAGAACCGGGCAGAGTACCTGCAGTTTGGCGCGGAGAATGCCAGAAATTACGCGGATTGTATTGAGTGGGCATCAGAGCAGCCGTGGTCAAGCGGTAAGGTTGGTTTGTTTGGCGCGTCATTCTATGCGATGACACAGTATACGGCAGCGCAGCTGCATCCAAAGGGATTGACGGCCATGATCCCGATCATGGGAGATTACGATTCCTACCGTGATTATATCTACAGTGGAGGCGGCCTGTTTAACCGTGCGGACAATATGGATCCGTGCATTCCGCCGCAGGAATATACCTTTATGGATCATGCGTTAGAGCACCCGTTCTGGAGTGAGGAAGACTACGGACCGAACGCGAAATATGTCAGCAGCTGCGATATCAAAAAGGTCGATTACCCGATCTGGCCTGTAACGGAGCCGGACGCTTCCCTTCATGGAAAGGGCAGTTCGGAAGCCTATATCAACTGCAGTTCAGAGTATAAGAAATACATGATGATCCACGGCTGTGGCATTCATTTCTGGATGTACAATGAGCAGTATCTGAGCCGTTTCCGTAAGTTCTTTGATTACTGGTTAAAGGGCGAGGAAAACGGGATCATGGATGAATTGCCTGTAGAGCTTCAGATCCGTACAGGAAGAGGATCTTATTACTGGCGCAAAGAGGAAGACTGGCCGGTGCCGGGCACGGAGTATCGCAAATTTTATCTGGATGCAAATGCCGGCAGCCTGAAGGATCAGGCCGGACCGGATGGTTCTGTTACCTACAGCGCAGATGTGATGCACAATGAGATCAGGCGGGTAGAGGGCGCAACCTTTATCAGTGAGCCTATGACAGAGGATGTGGAGATCGCCGGATATATCAAAGCAGGACTTTTTGTATCTTCAACCAGTGAGGATATGGAGATCCATATGAATGTGCGTGTTTTCGATGAGGATGGAGATGAGGTGATCTATCCTGCATTTACGAGCATGGAGCCAACTCTGCCGTTGGGATTTGGCAGCATGAAGGTTTCACACCGTGCTCTGGATCCGGAACGCTCCCGTGAATACCTTCCGGTTTATCAGCATACGAAAGAGGCATGGGCTCCGCTTAAGCCCGGAGAGATCGTAGAAGCAGAGGTGGGAACATTCCCGACTTCCGCACTGATCAGAAAAGGATGGCGGATCCAGTTAGAGATCGACCCTGTAAGCAACCGCTGGGTATGCTATGAAGAGGATGCTTACCGTAAGGGTGCGGAAAACAGCATCTATACCGGAGAACAGTATCCGTCCTATCTCCAGATTCCAGTACTGCCAAAGAGATAACATGATATAATCAGGAAAACATGTAGGATGGGCGTCAAATAAGGTGAAAATATGAAGAAGATCAGGAATTTCGTCATCGGCGGTATTGAAAATAAAATATTCAATCTGATTTTGATTACGATTATATTGATCTCTGTTGCGAGTGGTATTGTTTTTCTGTATCAGCACAAAACGCTGAATCAGGTCGTGACGGAATCGACACAACGTCAGCAGAAAGCGATCGGAGACACGACATCTTCCGTAATGGATCAGGTGGTCAATCAGTCGCTTACACGATCCAATCAGATGGAAACGATGGCTGTAGATGAGATGTTTCAAAGTGTCGAAGAGCGGGTTACGTTTTTGGCGGACTATGCGACAACCATGTATGCGAATCCCGAAGACTTTTCAGCAAAGCCTTATAGCGGTCCACAGGATCAGCCTGAGGGAGAGTGGAGCGCCAGCGTAATCTATGCGGATGATACCGTACCGACTGATCGTGCGATTGTTTCCAAAACCGGGCAATTGGCCAATCTGTCTGAGATGATGATTTCACTTTGTCCGGCTTTTGGAGCAGATCATATGTATGCAGCCCTGCCGGAAGGCGTATTTCTTTCAGTAAGCCGGGATCCCGGAAACTGGGTGGAGGATGGACAACCGGTCAGCTATGACCCGCGCGAGAGAGAATGGTATCAAAAGGCGGTAGAAGAGAAAAAACTGATCTTTACCGAAGGTGAATTTGATGCCAAGACAGGGGAATACTGCATTGAGTGTGCGGTGCCGGTTTATGATCCGGATGGAACACTTATGGCAGTCATCGGCACTGATCTGTACCTTTATGAGATGCAGAATGTTTTGGTCAATAACTCGATTGAGGGAGAGAGCAGCCTTCTGATCAACGGTGACGGTAAGGCGGTGCTCTCGATTCAGGAAGAGAGTTTTCCGATGGCAAAGAGCAGCATCAGCCAGGATCTGCGCACATCGGAGACAGAACTGCTTGCGCATGTTGTAAAATATGCCCTTGAAAGAAAGCAGCTTGGGATTTTGCAGGGCGAGCTTAGCGACGGAGAATATTACATCACGGCAAATACGATCGAAACGACAGGCTGGGTACTGGTTTCGGCATACAGCAAGGAAATCGCAAGCCAGCCGGTCACCCTGTTGACGACACAGAATCAGCAGATTCAGGAGGAAGCAGCTGAGCTTTATCAGCATAAGACCAATCAGTCCAGGATCAACGCTTTGATTCTTTTACTGATCATTACGCTGGCGATGATCTTTGCAGGAGTTTTGCTTGGAAAACGAATCGTGAAACCATTGAACACGATCACAAAGCGGATCTCAGAGCTGCGGGAGGGAAATCTGGAATTTAAGATGGAGGATGCTTACCGGACCGGTGATGAGGTACAGGAGCTGGCAGAGTCGTTTGCGTCTCTTTCCCACAAAACCGTGCTTTATGTGGACACGGTTAAGCGTGTGACCGCAGAAAAAGAGCGGATCGGTACGGAGCTTGCGCTTGCGACAAGGATTCAGGCGGATATGCTGCCAAATCTTTTCCCGGCATTTCCGGAGCGATCTGAATTTGATATCTATGCTTCTATGACGCCGGCAAAGGAAGTGGGAGGAGATTTTTATGATTTCTTCCTGATCGACGATGATCATCTGTGCATGGTGATCGCGGATGTTTCCGGAAAAGGCGTGCCTGCGGCGCTGTTTATGATGGCATCTAAGATCATTCTTGCCAATCATGCAATGATGGGAAAATCACCGGCAAAAATATTAGAGGATACCAATTCAGCCATCTGTTCAAATAACCGTGAAGAGATGTTCGTGACGTCATGGCTGGGAATCCTTACGCTATCCACAGGAAAACTTGTCTGTGCGAATGCCGGACATGAATATCCGGTATTTACCAGGACAGGAGGCCGTTTTGAGCTGTACAAAGACAAACACGGCTTTGTGATTGGCGGAATGGATTGCATAAGTTATTCGGATTACGAGTTGACATTACATCCGGGCGATAAGCTCTTCGTTTACACGGATGGTATCCCGGAAGCAACGAATGCCGAAAAAGAGCTCTTTGGTACGGAGCGAATGGTTAAGGTCCTGAATAAAGATCCGAATGCAACCCCGGAGCAGATGCTTTCCGGGATGCACGAGGCGGTAAAGGCATTTGTACAGGATGCGGAGCAGTTTGATGACCTGACGATGCTTGCGTTGCAGTACAACGGATCTGAAAGTGCGGATTTATAGATTAATGATAAATTCAATCCTGTTTATGCAGGATTTGGATAATTGAGCTATATTATAAAATACGTTACCTGCCATTTTTATGATAAAATATTAAGGACTATTAATAGTGGGTCGTTGTTGTTTAAAGGAGGGGGAAAATGGCAAACAATTTTTCAAAATTTGAGGATGTTTTCAAAGCTTTACTGGAAGCACCGGACAAAGCAGCACGTGATGAGCGAGTAAAGTTCGAGCAGATGATGGTTGCTGATTTCATCGGAACGCTGAACAATGTTAGAAATTCCGAGACGAGAGAAGAGGGAGATGCACTCCTGGAAGCTGCTATGATCGGTGATTTTGAAAAATTTGCATCTGAGCTTGGTGACATCAAAAATGCAACCGAGGAAGAAGAACAGAAGAAAAGCATTGATGAAATGATCGCGATGCTCGATTATGCAGGAACGATTGGCGGAAATGCATATGTAGCAGGTAAATTGGCTGGTAAGCATAACAGATTTGCTGACGAGCTGACCGGTATTAAGAATGCATCTAAGCGTGTGGAAGGTAACAAGGATATTGATGCGCTGATGACATTGATGATCGATTATGCAAGTGCTCTGACATCGATCAAGAATGCAGCAACACTGGAAGCAGGAAACGAGATCATCAAAGCCTGCATGGCATAAGAAGCCGTAAGTTTTTATCGTTAAGACATTGAGAAAAGACCATTCGAATATCGGGTGGTCTTTTTTTACGTGCATGATATGTATAAAAATTGTAGATATTTTTGAAATAGTGTCATAAATGATCGCCGATAATGATAGAATAGAGTCAGTCTTGACGGAGGAAGCCGGTTATTATGTAGGACAGGACAGCCGTCTTGCGGCGCCTTTGATCCATGATCCGTTTACGCATGGAGAGCTTGGCGTGATGATGCCAAAAGGCAGTGAAGACCTGCTTGCATTTGTCAACGATTTTATAGAGGAGGAAAAAGCGTCAAACCGCATCGATGAACTGGCAGATGAATACATTTACCGTTATACAGAAGATGATGCGCTTGATGACGCTGCATAGGAAGCGATGAAGCTTAAGAATATATTGATCGTCGTAGATGACATCGAGCGTTCCAGACAATTTTATCATGACCTGTTTGGCCTGGATCTGATCCTGGACAATGGCGGGAATATGATCCTCACAGAAGGCCTGGTTTTACAGGAGAAAAAGATCTGGGCGGATTATATTGAAAAAGAAATCATTCCGGAAAGCAATTCCTGCGAGCTTTATTTTGAAGAGAGTGACATCGAAGGGTTCGTGGAAAAGCTGGAACGATATTATCCCGAAGTGAAGTATCTTACCCGGCTGGATGTACGTACCTGGGGACAGAAGGTCGTCCGCTTTTATGACCCGGATGGGAATCTGATCGAAGTCGGGACACCGGGATAAGTCATTTTTAAGGCGTAGAGATTTGACTTATGCGGAGCAGATGAAAAGAAGGAGTGCTTATGGGCTATATCGGATGCCATTTATCAGTAACAGACGGATATGAAGTGATGGGAAAGACCATGCTTTCTCTTGGCGGGAACACCTTCGCCTTTTTCACCAGGAATCCCAGGGGCGGGAAATCAAAAGAGATCATCCCGGAAGATGTAGAAAGCATGAATACTCTTTTAAGAGAGCATAGCTTTGGACCACTGGTGGCACATGGAAGCTACACCATGAATCTGTGTTCCGCCAACCAAAAGACCAAAGAGAATGGGTTTGATATGCTTCAAAAAGATATCAAACGGATGGAATATTTTCCCGGCAACTATTACAATTTTCATCCCGGTTCACACACCGGCCAGGGAACGGAAGCAGGGATCGCAATGATCGCAGAGAGTTTGAATCAGGTGATCACACCGGAGATTCAGACGATTGTTCTACTAGAAACCATGGCCGGGAAAGGGTCTGAAGTTGGCGGATGCTTTGAGGAGCTAAGGGAGATCATAGACCGTGTAGAATGCAAGGATAAGATCGGTGTCTGCTTTGATACATGCCATACATGGGACGGTGGATATGATCTTGTAAATGACCTCGACGGCGTGCTGACAAGGTTTGATCAGATCGTCGGGCTGGACCGGTTATATGCCGTGCACTTAAACGACAGCAAGAACGAGTGCGGCTCTCATAAGGACCGGCACGAAAAGCTTGGACAGGGGCAGATCGGAATGGAAGCCATGGAGCGAATCGTCTGTCATCCGGCGTTATCGGGGCTGCCATTCATCCTCGAGACGCCGAACGAGATGGAAGGATACAAGCAGGAAATACAGATTGTTCGGGGATGGATGGACGGAGAATAGAGGTAAAACATGAAAACAATCAAGTTAGAGATTAGAACAACTGCTCATACACAAATGCAGGATATCACGCATCTGATCCAGAAGGCCGTGACAGAAAGCGGTGTACAGGACGGGATCTGTATGATTTTTATTCCGCATACGACAGCAGCTGTGACGATCAATGAAAATGCGGATCCTGATGTCGTAAGAGATTTTACGATGGAGATCAATAAGATCGTTCCATGGGAGGATGGCTATCATCACATGGAAGGCAATTCGGCTGCGCATCTTAAGGCGAGCATGATCGGCTTTTCAGAGCAGGTGATCATTGAAAACGGCAGACTGGTGCTGGGGACCTGGCAAGGCATCTATTTCTGCGAATATGATGGTCCGAGGAATCGCAAGGTGTATGTGAAAATTATTGTCGCTTCATAAACGACCTAATATCATGATGAAAGTTTTAAACTGTATGTGTAAATGAAATTTGCATATATGGAGGAGTGAACGATATGATTGGTGCAATCTTTGGCGATATCGCCGGATCAGTATATGAGTTTGGGAACACAAGAGACTACAATTTTGTGATGCTGCCGGAGGGATCCCGGCCGATGGATGATACCTGCATGACGCTGGCAGTGGCGAATGCGCTGCTTGACACCTATGGAAAAGATGATGACGCGATCCACAAAGCAGTGGTGACATACATGCAGGCGATCGGAAGACGATATCCGAACACAGGATATGGCGGCCGGTTTCGGGATTGGCTGGCTTCCAATCATCCGCAGCCATATAACAGTTACGGAAACGGAAGCGGCATGCGTGTCTCACCGGTTGGCTGGCTGTATGCTTCGATGGATGAGACCCTGCATGTGGCAAAGCTGACTGCAGAAGTGACACATAACCATCCTGAAGGAATCAAAGGCGCACAGGCGGTCGCGGCAGCGATCTATCTGGCGCGGACCGGCGCAGATAAAGAAGAGATCAAAGCATTCATTGAGAAGACCTTTTCCTATGATCTGAACCGCACGCTTGATGAGATCAGACCCACCTACAGGTTTTATGTTGACTGCATGCGCTCCGTACCCGAAGCGATCATCGCATTCTTAGAGGGCAATGATTACGAGGATGTCATCCGCAGAGCGATCTCACTGGGCGGAGACAGTGATACCATTGCATGTATGGCAGGCGGGATCGCGGAAGCTTATTATGGATTGCCGGATGGATACAGGGAAGAAGTGCTTAGCAGGCTGGATATCCCGCTAAGAAGAATCGTGTTTGAGTTCGAGGAGTTTCTGGAGGACGGGATCCCCGCAAACGATGGAGACCAATAATGAAAATTGAGCATTTACAGGAATTTTTAGCATTAGCGAAAACAAATAATTATTCCAGGACTGCAGAACAGTTTTTTATCAGCCAATCGACACTTAGTAAACATATCGCGGCATTGGAAGCAGAACTCGGATGCGATCTGATCGATCATGACAGCTATGGATTGAAGCTGACTGAATTCGGACGGTTTGCAATGGATGAATTTTCTGCTATGCTGGCGTCCTATGAAAATGTATTAATGCGAGCGGATCAGATGAAAAACGGAGTCAGCGGGAAACTGGTGATCGGCGTACTGTATTACCAGGCGAACAGGTGGATCCGGCCGATCATACAGTTTTTCGAATCCTGCTTTCCTGATGTGTCAGTGAAGACGGTTTCCGGTCAACCGGATCAGCTTTTTGATGGCGTGGCCGAGGGACGTTTTGACGCAGCATTTTTATTCCATAATACTTTTATGCATCCGGACACGGAAAAATATCAGTTTACACCGGTGTTTCAGGAGCCTGTGATCGCACTGTTTTCTCCGGAGAATGCTCTTTGCGATGAGCAGCACAAGATCACATTGGATCAGCTCTCAGGACAGAAACTGCTTCGAAACGAAGACGGGAACTTTATGAGACAGTTCAATGATGATTTCACACAATATTTGAGAGACAGACAGATTATACTTGGAGAAAGTGTGATTCTGGAAAATATAGATTTTCTGACAAGTACGATTCTGGAAACAGATTCATTTCTGATTCAGGGGATTCATATAAAGGAATTTCATCCGGATCTGAATTATGCGAAGATTGTAGATCTGCCGTCGATGGAAACAGGGATCCTGACCAGAAAAAGCAGCTCAAATATACTCGTACAAAAGCTTCTGGAAACGGTGCCTATGATAAAGTCAAGACAGATTTTGTCTTCTGTCAGACACGATATGTGAAATGGAATAGCTTTTTCCGATATAGAATAAAATGCGTAATACCTCCTGTTTTATAATGGATTTAACAGATGAACACATCCATTAAAACAGGAGGTATTAATATGTCGAAGGAAGAATTAAAGCTCATCATTGAACCATTTACCGGTTCTATACCGGGAGGACAAAACGTATATATCACACCGGAAGGCCCGATCCGTACGATCAATGGTCAGATTCCGATGTTTCCGCTGGAGTATTCCGGATGGCAGGAAGAGGAACTGTCCTGGCACGATAACTGCTATATCCATGCAGGCCTGAATCCCTTTATTTTCCATGAGATTAAAGGTGATGACTTCCTGGAATTTATGGAAGCGGCAACAGTTAGTACCTACCGACAGTTCCCGGTAGGAAAGGCACGCCATGCGATCTTTTGTAATGAAGAAGGAAAAATCCGATTGGACGGAATCCTGGTACGCAGGGGAGAAGATGAATTCCTTGCCATGCATCTTCTGGATCCTGCTGTGTTGAACGAAGAAATGGGCAACCGTTATCATTTCGTGTCACGTGATGTATCAAATGAGCGATTCTTCTATCAGCTTTGCGGTCCCCGCTCCCTGGAAGTCGTTGAAGCTGCAACCAGACAGGATTTGCATGATTTGAAATTTATGTATGCAGAAGATGCCAAAATAGATGGTGTGGATGTGTTTATCCTTCGCACCGGAATGGCAGGAACGCTGGGTTACGAAATTCACGGAAAAGCAGAAGATGCCGTAAGAGTATATGAAAAGGTCATGGAGGTAGGAGAAGCATTCAACATTCATCCGATCGGCCGTCACGCTTATAGAAATACACATACAGAAGGCAGTATTGCGCAGGGTGGAATCCACTTTGCATTTTATAATCCGAATGCAGTATCATCTGTAACGGGAAGCTTTGGAGAGGACTGTCCTTACCGGTATGCTTCACCGATCGATGTCGGTTGGGGAAATCTGGTGAAATTCAATCATGACTTTATCGGAAAAGCTGCGCTGCAGAGTGAAATGGAATCTCCGCATAATACATTGGTTCATCTGATCTGGAATGCAGAGGATATTCTGAAAGTAGCTGCGACATGGTTTGAACCGGATGGTTGTGATGTGATGGATATGGTAGAAGATTTTGATTATGTCCATTCCAACAGACATGTACATCTGGATGCAGTTTATGACGGGGAGAACCTGATCGGTGCGGCTTCCGGAAGAATGCTTTCTCCAAAGAATCATGAAATGATGTCTTTATGTGTGATCAAAGAGGAATATGCTGTAGAAGGCAGAGAAGTAGAAGTGCTCTGGGGAAAACCCGGAACGCGCCAGATGCGTATTCGGGCAACGGTTATGCTGACGCCTTACATCAAAGAGTGCAGAAATGATAATTTTGATGTAAACCAGATACCAAGACCGGAATTCTAGATGTTCGTATCCTAAGAAAAATCTGTCACAGTCGTAATGGCTGTGGCAGTTTTTTGTTTGATCTGATGTCGCTTTGCAAACGACCATTCGTGGCGGCTCCTTTTGTATAATGGGCATATAAAGAAAAATAGAAGGAAAAACGCAGAAAGGGGAAGTGAATCATGGCTGGAAAAAACAATTATTGGTTGAATGGGATTATGGGAGTTGTAACAGGTGACGCGCTTGGCTGCCCGGTTCAGTTTATGGACCGCGAAGAATTGCAGGCGGGACCGGTGACGGATATGGAAGGATATGGCACGTTTAATCTGCCGGAAGGAAGCTGGACGGATGACAGTAGTCTGACGCTGGCACTTCTGATCAGCATCAGGGAAAAGCAGACGATCGATCTGGAAGATATCATGTATCGATTTGCAGATTGGCTTGAGAATGGAAACTATACGCCTTATGGACAGTCGTTTGATATTGGAGGCGCGACGATGTCTGCGATCATTCGCTATTTAAAGGATCGCGACATTACGACGTGCGGCGGCAGAACGGAACGGGATAATGGGAATGGTTCATTGATGCGGATCATGCCGGCTTGTCTGTATGCTTACGAAAAGGAGCTTGGGGATGAAGAAGCCATTCAGATCATTCATGATGTGGCAGGCCTTACGCACAATCATCTGAGAGGAAAGATCGCATGTGGTCTGTACTATTTTTGTGTCAGGGCTATCCTGAATGAAGAAGGAGAACTCATCGATCGTCTCCAGATGGGAATCGACCAGGGTGTTCGGTATTATAGCAAACATGAAGAATGCTTAGAGGAGCTGTCTTATTACGTCCGCTTGTTTCATCTGGATGAGCTTGCCGGGCTTCCTGAAAATGAGATCCGAAGCAGCGGATATGTGGTGGATACGATAGAAGCAGCGATCTGGTCAGTGATCACAACAGACAGCTTCAAAAAGGCTGCGTTAAAAGCGGTCAATCTGGCGGATGACGCGGATACAGTAGGTGCGATTGCCTGCGGTCTGGCAGGCTTGTACTATGGATATGAGAACATCCCTAAAGACTGGCTGGATGTGATCAAAAGGCGTGAATGGATCGAGGAAAATTGTTCTTAACGGATGATATATGGTAAAATAGGGCCATAGGAAATCTGTTTCAAAAATAAAAGAAAAAGGAAATAGTAGATTATGATCTTATTTATAAATGCGTGTGTCCGGAAGGAATCCAGGACAAGACAACTGGCAGATTATTTATTATCAAAATTTGAGGATGAGATTACTGAGGTTTGCCTGTCAGAGATCAGTTTTCCCCTGCAGGATGAGAGCTTTCTGCAGCGAAGAGACCAGCTGGCGACTGAGCAATGTTTTGAAGATCCGATCTTCCGTCTGGCGCGGGATTTCGCTTCGGCGGATCAGATCGTTATCGCAGCACCGTATTGGGATTATTCTTTCCCGGCTGCTCTGAAACAGTATCTGGAGCAGGTGTGTGTGGTTGGCCTGACGTTTTGCTATACGCCGGAGGGCATTCCGCAGGGACTTTGCAAAGCAAAAAGCTTATGCTATGTGACAACAGCCGGAGGCAATTATGCGCCGGATGAATATGGCTTTGGTTATGTAAAAGCATTGTGCAATGACTTTTATGGGATCCGGGATGTGAAGTTGATAAAAGCAGTAGGATTGGATATCATAGGAGCAGATGTTGAGAGCATCTTGGCAGAGAGCAAAAAGGAAATTGATCATATGACAGGAGGGATGTTTTGGTGAGAAATCGTAACGTTTTCAAAAAATCTACCACGAAAGTAATCGCTGTATCAGCTGCTATCGCAATGCTTGCAGGATTGACTGCATGTGGTCAGAATGGCGCTGCGCCTGCAGGTTCAGACGCTGCTGCCAATGAACCGTCTGTTGTGGAAGAGGCGACCAGCGCAGAAGCACCAGAGATCGTTGACATCCCGTTTGATCTGGCAGACATGATGGAGCAAGTGGCTGCTTCAGAACTGGAGCCGAGCTACACGGCTTATCTTCCGGATGAAGTGTTTGCCAATTGTGAGCTGTTTGGAACGGAAGACGGGAAGGCGTATGTATATTTGAATTGCACCGAGTTTGTTGTCTTACATGACAAGGCATATGAAATGTCAGGCCGTACCGGGGAAGCGATCATTCATTACAGCGAGACTGCAGACGGTGCGAAGCTCGATGAGGTAGAGTGGAGTACTGACGGAGCAGGCCACGATGAGTGGATTCAGGAGCATTTCCCGGCAGATATCCTCGCAGCATGGGAAGTATATGAGCCGAGTGATGAAAATGGTTTCTCAAAACTGGGCATGAAGATGATCGTCAAGGCGGAAGAAGCACTTGGTGTTGAGGTAGAACGTGAAAATCTGCTGACCATCGACCCGGAAACCGGTGATTATGAGATCGTAAAGACTTCTGAGAGCGGCAGCCCGGAAGAGGACAATTACGAGTTTAACACGGAAACGATAGAAGAAGGTACGTTAACACAGAAGTAGATGTAAAGATTGTCATGTGTACACGATATTACATTGAGCCGGAAGCTTCTTTTCAGGAGCTGTTTGAAAACCTGAAACGGTCACCGCTGACAGATCGGATGCGGAATCACTATGTAAGACCGTTAAAGACCAGTGGTGAGATCCTGCCGACAGATCTGGTGCCCGTCATTGCGCCAAGTCCGCGTGGCGAGTCAAAGGTCTATCCCATGATCTTTGGATATAAACTGCCCAAAAGCGATCAGCCGCTCTTAAATGCCCGGTCGGAAACGGCCGGCGAAAAGCCGACGTTTGCTGAAGGGTGGCAGAAGCATCGCTGTATCATCCCGGCTTCCTATTATTACGAATGGGAACATCTGATTTCGTCATCCGGCGATAAGAAGACGGGAGATAAATATATGATCCAGCCTGCCGGCGCGACAGAAACCTGGCTTTGCGGCTTATACAGGATAGAAAATGGTTTTCCGCACTTTGTGATCCTGACAAAAGATCCTGCGGAAGAACTGAAGTGGCTGCACGACAGGATGCCTGTGATGCTGCCAAAGGACTGCATTCAGAACTGGATCGACCCGGAAAATGATCCGGGATCGATGACAGAGCGGTTCCTTAGCGAGAT
>JAZQEX010000026.1:0-2303 GCA_045539215.1 Eubacterium sp.
CTTCTGGCAGATCGGCCGCGGGAAGGCAAGACGCTTACATAAATATTACATGTTTACGATGGGCGATATCGCAGAGCGGTCCCAAACCGATGAAGAATGGTTCTATCGGGAGTTTGGCATTGACGGAGAGATCCTGATCGACCATGCCTGGGGCATCGAGCCTGTCACTATGGCGGATATCAAAAACTACAAGACCGACGCCAAAAGCATCTCAAGCGGGCAGGTACTGCCCCGTCCTTACAAGTACCCTGAGGCGAGACTTGTTTTTTCAGAAATGACAGACGACATCTGTGCTGATCTTTTCAGGAAACAGCTTGTCAGCCGCGGTTTCTCCTGGTGGGTCATGTATGATTATAAATCCCTGGAATATAACCCGCACTATAGCGGACCGTTGGCGATCGATTTTTACGGTCGTCTTCACCCGCGCCACAGCAACGGAACCATACGTCTGAATGACCTGACCAACAGTCATCAGATCATCAACCAAGCACTGATCGGCCAGTTTGACGCAAAGACTGACCACTCTCTGCTCTTCCGCCGTCTCGGGATCTCCGCAAATGATGTACATCCGGACCGGGGCAATTATCAGCTTGATCTGTTCACCGACTACGAACGATTGGATAAGGAGAGACGCATTCAGGGTGCGATGCTTGAAATCCGCAAAAAATACGGCAAAAACGCCATCGTCAAAGGAATGAACTTACTGGAAGGCGCCACCGCCATAGAGCGAAATACACAGATCGGCGGACACAAGGCATAACATCTGCAGTCACTCCGATATCGTGCCTTCCGGAGATTGGAGGCATCTGATGGATAAAAACCACATCCCTGCAGACTTTCGGTACAAGCACGTCCTTGAGAAAGGAAAACCGGAACATGAAAAGACGGATCCATTCCGGATCCGTCATCCTTCCATGCCTGTTGCAAAAAGGGCAAAGATCTTTGCCCCGTTTGATGCCCTGCGCGGCTTCAACGAAGCCATCAAGGCGAAAGAAAAAGAATCTATTGATTAAGCTTTCAGCCTGCTTTCCAGGCTTTCATACATTTATGATTTCTCAAGAACGACTCCCTCCCTTCAGAAAATCATACAGGCCTCTGCAGCCTTCACTCACATCCTGCCAGGTCGCTTCAAAATCCCCGGTATACCAGGGGTCTGCGACACTTCCGGGACGGTCTGTGAAATCCATCAAGCTGTAAATCTTTCCATCCGGATCGTTCTGATATTTTTGTTTCATGTTACGGATATTAGCACCATCCATCCCGATCAGATAATCGTATGCATCATAATCAGCATCCGTAATGCGTCTCGCTCTCTTTGTGCTCACACCAAGATCATTCTCAGACGTGCCGATCCCATGCTCTCTGAGCTTCTTTTTTGCCGGCGGATACACAGGATTTCCCAGTTCTTCCCGGCTCGTGGCCGCAGAATCAATCTTAAACTCTGCCATGCAGCCGGCCTTTTTTACAATATCCTTTAATACAAACTCTGCCATCGGCGAACGGCAGATATTCCCGTGGCAGACAAATAATATTTTATTCATTATTGCCATCCTCACTCCATCAAAGTAGTATATTATTAAACAAACCTGAATCAGGAGGTCTTATATGAACAATAATATCATTTCATCAACGCTAGAGCCAGACCGTATTCAGTCGGATACCGTGATCGTTGCCTGCAGTCGAGTACAGCAGGAGCTTTCGCATGCAATGTCATCCATCGGATGCGATTATCCTGTAATCTTATTAAAAGCTCGCCTGCATGATGTCCCTGAAAACCTGAATGCAGCGCTGCAGGATGTCATCGATGAACTGTCTGCACTTGGTATCAAACGGATCCTGATGGGATATGCCACCTGCGGAAATGCTCTGGCCAGCCTTCATTCCAGACAGTGCGAACTGATCTTTCCAAGATGTGACGATTGCGTTACCTTTTTCCTCGGTTCCATGAAGCGCCGCCGTGAAATGCCGACCGGGATCTTTATATCACCTCTGACTGGGCTACCGATGAGACGTACGGTCTGAACGAATACCAGAACATGGTTGAAGAATACGGTGAGGAAATGGCACAGGAAGTCTATGAAATGATGTTTGAGCACTACCGTTATGCCGGGATTCTGGATACGACCTGCTGCCCGACAGACACCTTCCGTCCGCAAGCCGAACAGTTCGCTGCACAAATGGACTTAGATGTCATCGATATTGATGGCTCCAATGACTGGCTTACACAACTGCTGACCGGCCCCTGGTCTAAGGAACGGTTTTTCTGTTTTCCTGCCGGATATCAGATCACTGCAAATGATTTG
>JAZQEX010000027.1:0-37394 GCA_045539215.1 Eubacterium sp.
GTGCTTGCAGCGGTACTCCTGATCTTTTTGGGCGTCAAGCTGCAATGGCTGCCGACTCTGTCGGGAAGTCTCGACTCGTGGAAGGCCTATATCATGCCGGTGATCGCACTGTCGTTTTACGACATCTGTTATATTGCAAAGCTGACCAGAACATCGATGCTGGATGCGATCAATCAGGACTATATCCGTACTGCAAGAGCGAAAGGTGTGAAGAATAAGTGGATCGTTTTGAAGCATGCACTTCGGAATTCACTGATCCCTGTCATCACATTTTTAGGCCCGTTGACAGCATTCATTGTCACCGGTTCCTTCGTTGTTGAGACCACATTCTCGATTCCGGGACTTGGCAAGTACTTTATCGACAGCATTATCAACCGCGATTATCCGATCATTATGGCAACCACAGTTGTTGTGTCGATCCTGGTCGTTGCAATGAACCTGGTCGTAGATATCGCTTATAAGATCGTAGACCCGAGAATTACATTGAGCTCAACAGACGAATAAGGAGAAAACCGTGAAACAGGCATTCAAAAAATTCAGCCCGTTCCAGGTCAATCCAGACAGAGTTTGGGCAGATTACAATTTAAATGAATCCGATTTTGCACCGGCTTCGGAGGCAGAAAAGGAGAGTGTAGTAGAAACCAGGGAAAGTGTATCTTACTGGAGAGATGCTGCAAGAAGATTTAAGAAAAACAAAGTGTCGATGGTGGCACTGTGCATTTTTATCGTCATGCTGGTCTTCGCATTTGCAGGCCCGGCAATGATTCCGTATGACTACTCAAATCAGTACAGAAGCTCGCAGAAGCTGAACCCGTTTGAGTATTCACAGCAGGAAGAGACTGTAAAAAGTATCGAGGATGAAGTGGACTGCATGTTTGCAACCGCGCTTCAGCCGGGTTCGTCGACAGCGCTCGATCCGGGATCATACTATTTTACCTACAAGAGAAACACCTATAGCTTTGATCTTGAAAACTCTCTTTCAGGTTCCATTATCGTTTTAAAAGATGGAGCGCTGACCATTGTAAAAGAGAGCGATATCAAAGATGGACAGATCACAAAATCAGAACCGCTTGCATTTACAAATGAAATAAAGGACGGTGCAAAGAAGCTGACGATTGAATCGAAAGTGTTCCCGCATGTGGCAGGAACAGATTCCCAGGGACGTGACATCATGGCCCGGACGATGTATGGTGCGCGTGTTTCCATCATCATCGGTATCGTTGCGGCGCTGATCGTATTGGTGATCGGCTCGGCTTATGGCGCGATCGCCGGACTTTGCGGCGGTAAGGTCGATTTCGTCATGATGCGGATCACAGACCTTATTTATTCTATTCCGGAGGTTTTGATCGTGCTGCTTTTGCAGGTGGTTTTAAAAGACCCGCTGCAGCACTGGTTTGACACATCGCATACGTGGTTTTCCGATGCGCTTTCTACGCTCGGCGCCGGAATTGTCAGCATTTTTATCACATTTGCGGTACTTTACTGGGTAACCATGTCACGTATCGTACGTGGTCAGGTGCTGATGTTGAAGAAACAGGAATATGTAACTGCAGCAACGGCACTTGGCGCTTCCAATGGCCGAATCATTTTAAGACATCTGCTGCCGAACTGCGTTGGTCAGCTCGTTATTACGACCTGCCTGCAGATCCCTTCAGCGATCTTCCTGGAATCCTTCCTGTCCTTCCTGGGGCTGGGTGTTTCCGCGCCGATGGCATCGCTTGGTTCGCTTTGTTCGGATGCACTCGGTACGATCACGATCTTCCCGTACAGACTGCTGTTCCCGGGCGCTATTCTTTCAATCATCGTTCTTACGTTGAATCTGGTTGGCGACGGACTGCGTGATGCACTGGATCCGCGTCTGAAGAAGTAGGAGGTCAAATAATGGCAGAAGAAAGAAAAAACTTACTGGAAGTAAAAGACCTCCGCGTGTCCTTTTTTACGCCTGCAGGCGAGGTCAAAGCCGTTGACGGCATCAGTTATACCCTGAAGGAAAATGAGGTAATGGGCGTCGTAGGCGAGTCCGGATCAGGCAAATCGGTTGAGGCATACTCGATCATGGGACTGCTTCAGAATCCGGGTAAGGTCGTTGGCGGATCCATTACGTTTGATGGCGAGGATATCCTCGCATACGACGAAGAACAGATGAGAAACTTCCGCGGCAACAAGGTCAGCATGATTTTTCAGAATCCGATGACCTGTCTGAATCCGGTTTATACGATCGGCAATCAGCTGATGGAAGCGATCACCTGTCATGATAAGAATTATCCAAAAGAAAAAGCAAGAGCACGTGCGATCGAAATGCTCGAGCTTGTCGGCATCAACAATGCTGAAAAACGTGTGGACCAGTATCCGCACGAGTTTTCCGGCGGTATGCGGCAGCGTGCGATGATCGCGATGGCACTGATCTGTGATCCGAAGCTTTTGATCGCTGATGAGCCGACGACGGCGCTCGATGTAACCATTCAGGCGCAGATCCTGGATCTGATGAAGAGCCTTCAGAAAAAAGAAAACACAGCGATCATCTTTATCACACATAACCTTGGCGTTGTGGCTGAGATGTGTGACAGGGTGTCTGTTATGTATGCAGGAAAGATCGTGGAGCAGGGAAGTAATGAGGATATTTTCTACAGACCTGCACATCCTTATACGATGGGGCTGCTTGAATCAATGCCGCGTCTGGATGCAGAGGAGCATGAGCGGCTGATCCCGATCGAAGGCACACCTGTCGATCTTTTAAACCCGCCGAAAGGCTGCAATTTCGCACCGCGTTGCTCCCATTGTATGAAAATCTGTCTTTCTGAAAAACCGCCGTATGCGGATTTCGGAGAAGGACATATTTCTGCCTGCTGGCTGCATTTTATGGGAAACACGGCACAGGCCGATGCAAAATCAGAAAAACAGGAGGAACGCTAATATGGATGAACAGACAAAACTCCTGGAGATCAAAAATTTAAAGAAACATTTTAACGTCAAAGGCGGCGGTGTGAATAAAAAGCAGACAGTCAAGGCTGTGGATGGTGTTTCGCTGGATATTTTTAAAGGCGAGACCCTCGGCCTGGTTGGAGAATCCGGCTGCGGAAAAACGACACTTGGCCGTACGATCATCCGGCTTTATGAGCCGTCATCCGGTTCAATTGTTTATGACGGAAAGCCGATTTTTGATTCAGAGAAGAACATTGCAGAGAAGATGCTTCCGTACAGACGGAAAATGCAGATCATTTTCCAGGATCCGTCGGCATCACTTGATCCTCGTATGACAGTTGGTGAGATTGTCGGCGAGGCGCTCTCGATCCATAAACTTTTCCCGGGAAAAGGGGAACGGGAAGAGAGAGTGAAACAGCTGCTTCAGGCCGTTGGTCTGAATACGGAACATGCAAACCGTTTTCCGCACGAGTTTTCAGGCGGACAGCAGCAGCGAATCGGTATCGCAAGAGCACTGGCGGTAGAACCGGAATTCATCGTCTGTGATGAGCCGATTTCGGCGCTGGATGTTTCAATCCAGTCACAGGTCGTTAATATGCTGGAGGATCTGCAGGAAGAGCTTGGATTGACATACCTTTTTATCGCGCATGATATTTCAGTCGTCCGCCATATCTCAAACCGGATCGGCGTCATGTATCTTGGCAATCTGGTTGAGCTTGTGGATGCTTATGAGCTTTATCGGAATCCGATCCATCCGTACACAAAGACTCTGATCAGTGCGGTGCCGATTCCGGATCCGAAGGTGACACGTGCCAGAGAGCGGCTTGTTTTGGAGGGGGATATCCCGAGCCCGATGAACCCGCCTTCAGGATGTAAGTTCCATACCAGATGTCCGTATGCAATGCCGCGCTGTAAAGAAGAAGCGCCGGTTTTCAAGGATCATGGCGGCGGACATTTCGCAGCATGTCATTTGCTGGAAAAATAGATATTTAGGTAACGTGCATGTTACTTGAATATAAAATAGTTTTCTCAAAACATTTAAAGGAGGAGAAAGAAAATGAAGAAAATTATTGCTTTGCTTCTTTGCGTGCCGATGATTTTTGGTCTGACAGCATGCGGAGGAAATAGTGCCCCGAGTGGCAGCAGTGCCGCAGAAGGCAGTACAGATGGATTTGTGGTAACAGCGTGTATCGCGTCTGAGCCGGAAACCATCGATCCGGGCCTCATCAGTTCTGTTGATGGCTCAACCTATGTAAATCATATGTTTGAAAACCTCATGAAGTATGCTCAGACAGATGAGCAGGCAGATGAGAGTGGCAACGTTATGCTGACAGAGGTTGAAGAAGGACAGGCAGAGAGCTATACAGTTTCCGATGATGGTCTGGTTTATACCTTCAAGATCAGATCTGATGCAAAATGGTCTGATGGTGAACCGGTAAAGGCACAGGACTGGGTTTATTCCTGGCAGAGACTGGTAAACCCGGCTACAGCATCTGAATATGGATATTTTCTTGACGGTATTGTAGTGAATGCTGCTGAGATCCAGGCAGGTGAAAAAGACCCGTCTGAACTTGGTATCAAGGCAATCGATGATTCTACACTGGAGATCACACTTTGCCAGGATACACCGTATTTCATCGAGATGTGCGCATTTGCTTCTCTGATGCCTCTGCGCGAGGATGTTGTAGAAGGAAATGATGACTGGACAACACCGGATAAGATGGTATGCAACGGACCGTACAAACTGTCTGACTGGACACATGATTCTGTCATTAAGATGGTTCCGAATGATCAGTATTATGATGCAGCAAACCTTGGCCCGAGCGAGATTGACTGGTATCTGTCTGCAGACCAGACAGCAATCCTTTCTGCTTATCAGTCAGGTGAATGGGCATTCGTTGAATCCATCCCGACAGATATGATCTCTTCACTGCAGGATAGTGGTGATTGCTTCATCGATCCGTATGTAGGTACCTACTTCCTGTATCTCAACTGTGATAAGATCACAGATTGGAGAGTCAGAGCAGCAATGGTTCTTGCTGTAGACAGAGACAATATTGTAACAAACGTATCTCAGGGTGGTCAGACACCTTCTACAGGTTTTGTGGCTGGTGGTATTGTTGATTCCACAGGTGGAGATTTTGAAGCTGCATCTGCTGAGCCGGCAATGTTTGCATGGCTTGCAGAGAACTATCCGGATGCTGATCTGACAACCTATGACGGAAGATGTGCACTTGCAAAACAGCTGTATCAGGAAGCAGTTGATGAAGGTGCATGGGATCCGGGCACAACAATCGTTTACAACTTCAACACTGACGATGCACATAAGGCAATCGCAGAAGCTTGCGGACAGGACTGGAACAATGTCCTTGGCATCAACATTACACTGGAGAACCAGGAGTGGAATACTTATACCAACGGACTTGGCGAGCATAAGTTCGGTGTTGCACGTCTTGGCTGGATCGCAGACTACAACGATCCGATCACATACCTTGAGCTGATGGTAACAGGCAACTCATACAACTATGGTCTTTTCAGCAACGAAGAATTCGACGCAGCAATTGCAAATGCGAAGACCATGGATGCAACTGCTGAGCGTGACGCAGCTCTCCACGCAGCAGAAGCAACACTGTTTGGCGAGGGTGGATTCCCGGTATGCCCGATCTATGATTACACGCAGGTATACTGCAATAAGACAATCAAGAATGTCGGTTATACATCAATGGGATATTACTTCTTCCAGTATGCACAGCCGGTTCAGTAAGTAATTAAGTAAAGGTACCGTGTATTATTACTAAATTGTTATGAACTAAAGGGGTGCCGCGTAGTATTAATGCAGAGGGTGCCGTGTAACATTACAAAAATTTTACGTAATAAGTAAAATTTTTTAATGTTATGCGGCACCTTTTTGTAATAGTACACGGTACCTTTATTTTTTCGGGCGCGCATTATATAATTTAAATATGATTATTAACTTGAAACATCTTAGGGTTGTTTTGGGGGTGGTTCAAATGAGAAAAAGAATATTGGTGATTTTGTTGGCAGGCGTAATGGTTTTGTCATTTGCCGCCTGCGGAAGCAATAGCGCTTCAGAGGTGCCTGCGAGCGAAGACACGCAGGAGGCTTCAACGGAGATATCAGCAGCCGGGGAAGCAGATACTGACACGATCAGCCTGACCGTGAACACAGAAGGCATGGGTCAGGTGGCTCAGGCCGACGAGGGCGAAGAGTTTTCTACAGACGAGCAGATTACAGTAACGCTGTCGGAAGATATGGAACTTGTGGCTGTATTTGATATGGAATAGAGGGGTTTTTGATATGAGTGAGCAGAAAGTCGTTGTACTAAATGCGCAGAAGATGAATTATGACGGGATGCTGAATTTTTCAGTGTTATCTGAAAACACAGTGGTTTATGATGATACACAGTCTTCGGAGGTGCTTGACCGCATTCAGGGAGCTACGGTCGTAGTGACCAAGGAAATGCCGGTGCCGGCAGAGATGATCCGTCAGTTTCCTGATTCTGTAAAACTGATCTGTGAGGCAGGGACTGGCTACAATAATATTGCGATCGATGTCGCAAGGGAGCGGGGGATCACTGTTTGCAATGTACCGGCATACAGTTCGGAGCGTGTAGCGCATACCGCGATCATGATGATGTTGAATCTGGCTTCCACGATGCAGGTGCAGTTGAAAATGCTTGCAAAAGGAGATCGTCGGAATTTTACAGAGCACCTGATGGTTCCGCATGTTGAGTTAAATGGAAAAACTCTTGGTGTGATCGGTGCAGGAAACATTGGCCGTCAGGTAATACGTGTCGGCCAGGCGCTGGGCATGAAGGTGATCGCTTATAATCGCTCTCCCCGAGAGGATGAGGAGAATCTGCAGTTTGTTTCGTTTGAAGACGTGTTGTCACAAAGCGATTTTGTATCGCTTCACTGTCCGCTGACAGAACAGACAAGGCATATGATCAATGCAGATACGATCCGTCTGATGAAACCGACGGCATTTTTGATCAACACATCACGTGGTGGTCTGATCGATGAGCCGGCGCTGATCAAAGCGCTCCAGGAAAACAGGATCGCCGGAGCAGGACTGGATGTACAGGAGACAGAACCACCGGTGGAAGATAATCCGTTGTATGAGATGGATAACGTAGTCATGACACCGCATATGGGGTGGAAGGGCTTTGAGACCAGACAGCGGCTGGTATCTGTTGTGGCGGATGATATCCGGAACTTCTTTGCAGGCACACCGATCAATGTAGTGAATGAGTAGATTGTTATGAAGAAGATTGTGATTTTTGGCGGCGGTACGGGTTTGTCCTGTGTGCTGTCCGGATTGAAATTGTTTCCCGTGGATGTAACTGCTGTGATCGCAGTGAGTGATGACGGCAGCAGCACAGGGGTTTTAAAAGAGGAACTGGATATTCCGGCGGTCGGTGATGTCGGAAAAGTTCTTTTGGCGATGGCAAATGTAGATGATGACTATGTGCGGCTGATGGGCTATCGTTTTGAGAAGGATGGAACACTGCACAACCACCCGGTCCGCAACATTATGCTTGCGGCGTTGATCGATCTGAAGGGAAATCTGACAGAAGCGTCGAAATACATGAGCAAGCTTTTGCGTGTCAAAGGAACGGTTCTGCCTCTGACAGAAGAAAAGGTGGAGCTTGTCGGACATGGTGACAAAGAGGACTTTTTCGGAGAAGAAGCCGTCAGTGAAAATGTTAAAGATATCAAATCGCTGACCTACGATCACTCTTTTAAGGTAAATCCAGAGATCGCCGGAAAAGTGAAGGAGGCAGACCTGATCATTCTGAGTCCGGGCAGTCTCTATACGAGTATTTTGCCGCATCTGATCACGGAAGATGTGCGAAATGCCCTGGCACAGACACAGGCTCCGATCATGTACATTTCCAATCTCGTGAGCCAGCCTGGGGAGACGGATGGCTATACGGTGCGTGATCATGTCGATGCACTGAATTATTATCTTGGAGAACGGTCTGTGGATGTGGTGATCGCCAATGAGGGACAGGTTTCTATGGAAGTCACCGATGTTTATCGGGAGAAGGAGCAAAAGACCGTCATTAAGCTGGATCGTCAGGAGATCGAGGCGGAGGATATCGAAGTCATTGCAGGAGATATCATCAAGATTGAAGACGGATCGATCCGCCACGATGAGTTAAAGACCGCGTATCTGGTATTTTCCTATCTGATGCGGTAGGGCAATAAGGGACCTTTTAAATAGAGGATGTTTTATGGAACTGGTGCATGTAAAAGGAAACACTTATTATATTGATGCATGGGAAGCGATCCCGGTTTACGTAAAGGAAAACCGGGATTGTATTTTGCTGGATTCGGGTTGGCATTATGAGCGATTTGATGTGGAGCGGACTTTACAGGAGAACGGATTAAAACCGGTCGGGATCATAAGTACGCATCTGCATACAGATCACGTTGGCAGTCATCAGTATTTTCGTGAAAAATATCAAATCCCGCTTGCGCTTCCGACAGGTGAGGCAGGTCTTGGCTACAATGATCTGACGCTTAAGTCATACCTGTATATTTTTACATTGGAAGAAGTACGGACCATTGATGAGATTCAGGCAATGCGGTTTACTCCTGATGTCATGATCGGACCGGACGATACGAAGATTGAAATGGCAGGTGTGACGTTTGGTGTTGTACATACGCCCGGACACTCGCCGGACCATGTCTCTCTCATGACGCCGGATGAAATCCTTTATCTCGGAGATGCGATGCTCTCGAGAGATGTTATGGCGGTTTCAAAAGTGCCGTACTACGCATCGGTTGGCCTGGCGCTGGAGTCAATGGAAAAGCTGGCATCGTTTTCCTGTCCGGCACTGGCAGCGCATAAAGGCTGTGATGTGGATATTCGTGGGCTGGCAGATTATAATATCAGGCAGATCAACGAGAGACTGGAACGGTTTCGGGCATTGGTGACAGAGCCAATGACATTAGAAGATATCATAAAGAAAGCTTGCTCTGAAATGAAGCTTCTTTCCAAACAGGCGTTTAAGGTCAAGCTGTATGAGCGCGATATCCGCAGTTATGTCGAATACCTGGCGGAACGGCGGCTCTTAGAGGAAACCTATCAAGACGGCAGGCTTTATTACCGGTAGGTATCAGACGGTACTTTTAGCTGCATGTGGAGGAAGAATGAAAAAGAAAAATCTTGAAAAAGTCATCTCATTCAGACATGAAATACATAGGTATCCGGAGCTTTCTCTTCAGGAAAAAGAGACGATTGCACGGATTCGAAGTTTTCTTTTGGAAAACACTTCAATGGAAGTAATAGATTGTGACGGGTGGCTATATGCAGTAAAAAAGGGGACGGATCCAAATGCGGAGCCGATTGCTTTCCGCGCGGATATGGATGCGCTGCCAATGGATGAGACGATCGATCTGTCGTATGCATCGCAGAATAAAGGTGTTTCACACAAATGTGGACATGACGGGCATTGTGCGGCGCTCTGCGGATTGGCGCTTGAGCTGGATCAGAGAGATATTTCGAAAACGGCGTATCTGATTTTTCAGCCGGCAGAAGAAGTTGGTGCAGGAGCCAAAAAATGTCAGGCTTTGATCATGGAAAAGGGAATCAGAGAAATCTATGCATTTCATAATCTGAGTGGATATCCGGAAGGGACAGTGGTGTATCGGAGCGGTCTAACACAGCCCGCTTCTGAAGGGATGGAAATCCGTTTTGCCGGAGTGCCGTCGCATGCCAGTGCACCGGAAGAAGGACGGAACCCTTCGGAAGCAATTTCCAAAATTGTTTTGTATATAGAAGATTTATTGAAAGAAATATATCACGGGATGGTGCTTTGCACGGTAACAGGGATTCGCGTTGGCTCCGGCGATTTTGGGATTTCTCCTGGAGAAGGAACCTTGCGTCTGACGCTGCGGGCGGAGTATGAATCGGATCTGGATGCTTTGAAAAATAAGATTCAAGCTTACGCGCTGCAGGTAGCAGAACAAGCCGGACTTCGGACAGAATTTCAGTACTTTGATTATTTTCCGGAGACAAAGAATAGTGATTTTGGTATTGATCGTGTGCTTGCTGCGGCGAAAGAATTGCAGATCCCGACTTTTGAGATGCAGGAATTATGGCGTGCATCAGAGGATTTCGGATATTATCTGAAAGCGTGCGAAGGTGCTATGTTTTATATTGGAAACGGAGAAATCTGGCCGGCGCTTCATACAAAAGAATATGATTTTAATGATCATATATTAGAGACGGCGGTAGATGTATTTGCTAATTTGGCAATAATCTAAAAGGTACCTTTATAATTCTGTATAGATCATACCGTTTTTTCCACGGTCAGATCGCATGAGTGATATTTTTTCAACCGTCATTGGTTTCCTGGATAGACGAATGTCCGGTAGAGAATGGCGCCATACCGGTTTTCTGACCAGCGTGATATGAGGTGAGAACTTTTTCCTGTCATATGGAATATTGTTTTCGGCAAGCGCACGTCGGAGCCGTTTGACATATTTCCTTAACGCTTCGTTTTCTTTGATGCCGGCCCATAAAATGCCCGGAAATGTCCCCATGTCTGACAGCATGAGCGGGAACGGTTCAAAAGGAATCGTATCCATGACATCCAAAACGAAATCCGGATCCGGATAATCGCCGATGAAAGCCAGCGTTAAATGCAGGTTTTCTTTTTTTGTGAAATTTCCGGTGACGCCATTGTCGCGGAGTCGTTTTTGCGCTTGTGTGAGCGAGAAGAGAATGTCTTCGGAAAATTGAATTGCTATAAAAAGCCTCATAAGTGTAGATCCTTTTTTATAGTTTGGTACCGTGTACTTTTACAAAGATGTTACGCCATTGCTATCATTCTGTAAAGGGAACTTATGCTTTTACGAAAATGTTACGGCGAGTTAACAAATTTGTAATAGTACACGGTACCCATTGATGATAAAATAGAGATGTTTAGGAGGTGATACGATGAAACTTGAATTATACAAATTCGATACATGTCCGTTTTGCAGACGTGTGATGAATTTCATTGAAGCATCAGGGCGGACAGACGTGGAATACCATGATATCCACAAAAATGCAGAAGACAGAGAAAGGTTGCTTCGTGACGGCGGAAAAGAGCAGGTTCCCTGTTTGTTTATTGATGGAAAACCGCTGTATGAAAGTATGGACATTATTGAATGGCTGAAAGCAAATCCGGCAGTTTGATAAATGTGGAGGTTTCAAATGCAGAGAGTAATTGATTTTTTAAAGGATGCACAGACTTATTACCTGGCTACAGTTGAGGGCGATCAGCCACGCGTGAGACCGTTTGGTACGGCACATGTTTTTGAAGGGAAGCTGTATATTCAGACAGGGAAGGTTAAAGATGTTTCCAAGCAGATTCATGCAAATCCGAAAGTGGAAATTTGCGCATTCAAAAACGGCGAGTGGCTGCGTGTTGCAGGAACAATGGTTGAAGATGAGCGTTTGGAAGCAAAGGAGTCTATGCTGGACGCTTACCCGTCGCTGAAAAACATGTATTCCGCAGATGATGGAAATACAGAGGTGTTCTATTTCAAAGATGCAACAGCTACATTCAGTTCTTTCACAAGTGAACCGGAAGTAGTGAAGTTTTAACAGTTTTAGAAATGATCAAACGAAGTAAGATTTTAAAAGTCATCAGTATCCTGATGATCATATTTGGCGCGATCTGGGTCGGGGTCTGCATTGGCGGTCTGTTTGGGTTGCATGCATTATCATCTCATGTGGATGCGGCTGTGATCACAGTGTTATCCGGATTTGGAAAAGTATTTCTGATCCGGCTTGCCGTTACAAAAGCAGTAGGTCTGGCTGCGGGAATTGCAGGCCTGACTGTGCGGAAAAAGAAACCGCTGAAAATACTCGGGATCATCGTTTTGATTCTGACAGCGATTTCTTGTGCAACGAAAATTGTGATCCCATTCATATGGGGATTCATGGCATTGCCGATTCTTTATCTCGTGGGCCTTAAACGTTGCCAATATCAGTAAAGGTACCGTGTAATATTACACGGTATCTTTTCCTTTTCTTTAGCCGTTCCCCTTTGTCAGCGTCCCCTGCCCGTAGCGGGAGTCGATTTCTTTCATCAGTTCATCGAGGATTTTCTGTTTCTCTTTTTTCTCTTTATTGTTTTCCAGTTCCTGTTTTTCTTCGGCCCAGTTAAAAAGATTTTGCTGTAGGTTTTCTTCGTCTGTCAGCTTGCTGACACCTACGCCGATGAGGCGAATGGATAATCCGGTTTGAAAGAGTTCCGGCAATAGTCGTTGCGCCAACTGACAGGCTGTTTTTTCAATTGTTTCCGCCTGATTCGTTACGGTGTTTAACGAGAGCTGTCTGGAATGACGCTGGAAGTCTGTGGTTTTGACAAGCAGCGTTACCGTCTGTCCGACGATAGATGCTTTTTGCATACGGCCGGAAACCTTTTTGGAAAGTTTTTCGATGAACGGAACCGCGTCCTGATATGTCGAAACATCTTCCGATAAAGTAATTTCGTTGGAAATGCTTTTTGCCTTTTCGCGTTCGGGCCGGACAGGAGAAGTGCTGATCCCGTTTGCGCCGTTGTGAATGTAGAGTCCTGCTTTTTCTCCAAGCAGGGACTGTAAAGTGGCAAGCGGCATGGCAGCTGCTTCGCCGATCGTATGGATGCCGATCCCGCGAAGTCTGTTCGAAGTGGCCTTTCCACACCCGAAAAGCTTTCCAATCGGTAAGGGCCACATTTTTGCCTCGACTTCATCCGGAAATAGTGTATGTGTGCGGTCCGGCTTCTGGAAGTCGCTGGCCATTTTGGCCAAAAGCTTATTTTCGGAAATGCCAACGTTTACAGTAAACTTAAGCTGATCGTATACTGTTTGCCTGATCCGGTCTGCCAGTAAAATGGCGGCAGTACGATCGCTAACCAAAGCAGACACATCCAAAAATGCCTCATCGATCGAGACCTGTTGCAAAATCGGTGAAAACGATGCAAGTAGATCCATCAATGCATGGGAATATTTTCGATAGGTTTCAAAATCGCTTGGGACCAAAACCAGCTGCGGGCATTTTTGCAGTGCCTTCACAACGGGTTCGCCGGTCTGGATATTATATTTTTTTGCAGGGATGGACTTGGCGGTGATGATCCCGTGCCGGGTTTTGACATCGCCGCCGACGGCAGACGGAATCGTCCGCAGATCGATGCTGTCAGGGTCGTTTTCCAATTGTTTCAGGGCAGACCAGGACAAAAATGCGGAATTCACATCCACATGAAAAATGGTCCGGATCTCATTCGAATTCGATTTCATTGTCTATGCACCAGTTCTCCGCGATCGTGCGATAAGCATTGTCGTGGAATTGATACCATTCGTCCACCAGGTCGTACGATTCGATTCCCTGCTGGAATTGTTCGAAAGTACTCTGGCCGCTTAAAGCATTTTCCAGAAAATCTTTCGCCTCACTGTGTGGCAGGTTGTTGACAAAATCCTCAGGGATATTGTAGTCCTCGATGTCATATTGTGTGGGCAGCTTGAAATATCCGTCTGCATCCAGGCGGTCATAGACCTCTTCAATCTCATTTCGTGACATGGACATCTCGTTGACCATAATGATCTCGCCGGAGGTTTCGTTCAGGAAAAATTCTGAATATTGGTCGATCATCTCCATGGCATCGAGTATATCTTCAATACTAACGAACATATCAGTTGCCTCCTTTGTGTTGAATTGGTAAACCAATTATAACATATTCTAACTAAACTATCCGTCGATTGAGATTTTTCTTTCATCGTGTTATCTTTTAGTCGGAGGTGATGATATGCCATATAATACTTTGGGATCGATGATCCGCTATCTTCGTAAACAGCAGAATATGACGCAGGCAACACTGGCGGAGAAAGTTGGCGTTACGGATAAAGCGGTTTCAAAGTGGGAGAGAGAGTTATCATATCCGGATATCAGCCTGTTTCCACGGCTGGCTGATGTTCTTGGCGTCACAGCCGATGATCTGTTGAAGGAGTGCATGGATGAAGGGAAACCGTCTCGGCTTTTGCAGATTTTTAGGATGTCGCATGATTTGCGTACACCGCTGAATATCATTTTGGGGTATGCCAAAATGGCGGAGCTGCACTATGACGAACCGGAAAAACTTGCCAGATATCTTGCGGGAATCCGTATTTCGGGCGAGTACCTTTTAAAAGTCCTCGACTATGTTCTGGATGTTTCGCATTTAGATGAGAGAAAGGATTTTGAAAGCAGTCTGACGGAGCTTTCCGATTATCTTGCAAAAAATATCAACGATGTCCAGACTAATGAAGACACATTTGATTTCTCCGGGAAACGGATCCTTCTGGTTGACGATATGGAGGTCAACCGGGAAATCGCGGGTGAGATGGTTATGCTGACGGGGGCAGAGGTAGAGTACGCTGAGGATGGCGCAACCTGCATCAAAAAAATGGAAACAAATGAGGCCGGCTATTATGATCTGATCCTGATGGATCTGCAGATGCCGATGATGGACGGCATCGAGGCGACAAAGCGGATTCGTCAGATGCAGGATGAGAAAAAAGCAGTCATTCCGATCATTGCGATGACTGCAAACATTTATAAAGAAGACAGACGTGCAGCATTTGAAGCAGGAATGAATGCGTTTACCGAGAAACCCATCGTCGTTGAAGCATTGTTTAACGCGATGAAAGACTATTTGCATTAGAAGGCCTTACAATCATAAAAAAAAACGGACAGCGTGGTAAGCTATTCCGTTTTGTTTTTTACCCATAGGGGTCAGGCACCGTCAAGTGCCTGACCCCTTGTCCCTGTTATTCTGCAAGATTTTTAATGATTTCAACGCAACCGTCAATACCAAGCTTTGCAGTGTTGAGGCAGAGGTCGTAGTTCTCCGGGCGGCCCCATTTCTGGCCGGTGTAGTAGCGATAGTGCGCTGCACGCTTGCCGTCTTTCTCATGAATTGCCGGTCCGACCGATACCGGTGTTTCGTTATATTTTTCAATGATCCGTTTTTCACGGAAATCACGATCTGCATAAATGAAAACCTTCAGGACATCGTCGCGGTCCTTTAACAGGTAGTCTGCGCACCGGCCGACGATGACGCAGGGACCTTGCTCGGCAATGTCTTTGATGACTTTGATCTCAGCCAACCAGAGCTTGTCCGGAACTGAGAGTCCGTTCAAACCGCGGCCGATGAAGTTGTAAACAAAACCGGCACGGGTCGGCGCCTCTTCCAGCTCTTCATTTACCAGACCGGTATCAAATCCGCTTTCCTCGGAAATCTTTTCTACCAGTTCTTTGTCATAAAAAGGAATATTTAACTTTTCCGCAAGCTCTAAACCAACGGTATGACCACCACTGCCAAATTGTCTTCCGATTGTGATAATCTGTTTCTTCATAGCATATTTCTCCTCTCATTTGCCCATGCCATTGTTCAGGCATAAATGCTTATTTACGGTTGCAGCTGTTTGATGTCTTGTGCAACTGTTTTCTTTACACTTATATTATAGAACTTGAAAAGACTGACAATTAATGCGAAATACATTAATAGTATGTCAATTTTGGAATAACAGGTTTTATGGTATGATGTTACATGAGGAGAGCAGCATGAAATTTCGGATTTTTACAATCATTAGCATATTGATCATGGTCGTGATCTTTGTACATTCCGCAATGCCTGCGGAAATGTCCAGCATAGAGAGCAGTGTTTTTGAACGTCTTGTGGCGTCGGTCCTGGGAGTAGCACCGGAATCGGTTACTTTTGCGGTCCGCAAGTGCGCACATTTTACGGAATATCTGGTGCTTGGGCTGTTTATGATGCTCGCAGCAATCCATTCAAGACGGCAAAAAAAATTATTTTTCACAGGATTGGTCACATGGATCATTGGCACAGCATATGCCATTTCCGATGAGGTGCACCAGCTCTTTGTTCCGGGCAGAAGCTGTGAGCTGCGGGATATGTGTATCGACGCGGCAGGTGTTTTGAGTGGTGTGCTGATCATTGCAGCGATCAGGCACCGTCGCATGCAAAAGCGTGAAACCATCATGTGATAAAAAGATACCGAAAAAGGAGGAAATCACTATGAGTACTACAGATCTCCAAAATGTAATTCAGATCAATGCAAATACCTGGAGCATTGAAGATGTGATGGTGCGCTGCTTCTTATTGGAAGGAGAAAACGAAGCGATCCTGGTTGACTGCGGAATGATGATTCCGTCTGTACGGGCGATCGCAGAGAAGCTCACCGAAAAACCGATCCGTCTTTTCCTGACACATGCAGACAGAGATCATATCGGCTGCTGTCATGAGTTTGCAGAGATCATCATGCATCCGTCAGAAAGCATGGTTTTTCACAACGTCAGCGGGATGAGCATAGACGAAAAACAGCGCCTTACCTTTGTAAAGGAAGGTGAAGTGATCGATCCGGGAGCGCGCCCGCTTGAAGTCATCCATCTGCCGGGGCATACACCCGGAAGTATCGCGCTTCTTGACAGGAACAGCAGAATGCTGTTTTCCGGAGATCCAATCCAGGATGGAGACATTTTTATGTTTGGAATTCACAGGGATATGCCGTCTTATATCGACAGCCTTACACGGTTGCAAGACAGAACGAATGAGTTTGATCAGATCTATCCATCCCATGGGACCATGCCGGTCGGGACAGAGATGATCGGCGCACTGATCAAAGGCGCAAAAGCGGTTTGCCGGGGAGAAATCTCCTGGATGGAAAAAACATTGTTTGACGGAAAAGCAGTACGTGCATACGATGTCGGCACGGCAACATTTTTAATGGAAAACTAGTGCTGTCTGCTTCCTTTCTGTACGATCCAGATGCCAAGACAAACGAGGATCAATGCCAGGATGGTAAAGAATCCAAGGTTCTGATGCTCGCCGATGAACAATGCAGAAAACAATACCCCGAATACTGGGGTCATGAATCCGAAAACACTGATCTTTGAAACCGGATTGTAACGCAGTAAAATGCCCCAAACGGTGTAGGCAACAGAAGAGATCAGTGCCATATACAACAGTAATAAAAACGCTGCAGGGGTGGTAGGATGTAATCTGCCGCCCGCAGCAAACCCGATCACGGTCATGATGAGCCCGCCAATCAGGAATTGGTAGCCGCTTAACATGACCGGATTTTCTTTTTCAGAGAATATTTTCAGACAGACGGTCGACATACCCGAAGAAACGGCGGAGAGAAGCATGAGAACATCGCCCGCGCCAAAAGAAATCTCCATTGAGACACCATGCAGATTAACAAGCACGATGCCGATGAATCCTAAGATGCAGCCGAGTGTCTTTTTTGCAGTAAACTTCTCCATACGGAAGATCAGCGCGGCGATGAGGATCGAGAAGAACCAGACCGTTCCGTCAATGATCGACCCATTGACTGCACTCGTGCGCGCCAGTGACATATAAAACAACGTATATTGCAGAATCGTCTGGAATAAAGAAAGGATCAGTACCTTATGGAAGGCGCCTTTTCCGATCAGCAGAGGATGCCGCCCCTGTATGCTTCCAAACAGGATCGTGAGTGCACCTGCCAAAAAGAAGCGGATGCCGGCAAATAGAATCTGGGAAGATGTATCCAGCGCATCAACCAAAAACAATACATATCCGGTTTTGATACATGGAAAAGCGCTGCCCCAAAGAGCGCAGCTTAGCATGGCCAAAAGGCAGACCACCCATGTTTTTGTGAGAATATGTTTTGCATCTTTCATGAAGCGTACCTTACCAGATCACATACATATAGATAAACATAACGATAAAACTCAGGATGACACTTAGAGAATTCAAAAAGCTCGAGGTCTGTGCATCCGCACCGATGCGTTCTGTAAATACCGGTGTGATCGAGCCGGCAGGCGCGACCATACACAGCGCTGCGATCTTTCTGACCGTCTCCTCAAGCGGGAGGAAATGATAGACAAGCATGCCGCAGCACACACCGAAGGCAACACGGAAGATCAGGATATAGATGACATCGTGCAGCTTCTCCGGATTGCGCTCAATATGGAACATCAGTCCGAGCATAAACATGGAAATAAAACCGTTCGCCATGGCAACCGGCTCAGTAACAGATCCGACGATCTCCGGAAGTCTGATCTTTAACAGCATGCAGACAAGCATCGCCAGATAAATGTCGAGTGTGACGGAGGAAAAAATACGTTTGCAAAAAGCAGCAGCTTTTTTTCCAAATCCCTCACTTCCTGAATCAAATCCCAAGAGAGAAGATGTGATCGCATATTCCCCGCCGCAAACGATCAGCGCGTTTCCGAGGTCAAACATACAGGCATATGCCGCACCGATCGGCCCGAAGAACAGCTGAATGATCGGGAGCGCAAAACCGCCGATATTATATCCGGAGGAGTTGATCATAAAAAAGGAACGGGGTTCGGTCAACCGGCGCTGTGTAAAGACATACATCAGAAAGATGGGCGCAAGCGCGACGCCGAATCCGATCGGGATCAGTACATATAATGAAGAGTCGGGTGTAAAACCGACGAACGCGTGAATTGCAGTCAGGGGCAGGGTGACATTGGTAAAGATCTTGCTTAAAACACGATGGTCATTCGGTCCGAACAGCCCGCCGTGTTTGAGCAGCGCCGCCACGATGATGATTGCTAAGTAAATGAGTGGTCGCAGCATGTGATAAAAAACTCCAAAATAAAAAATGCCATTGCGTGGCACAGTGAACAGAAATACGGTTCTTTCATAAAATACCATAGCAAAAAATAGCACCATGTGGATGGATTGTCAATGCCATCATTTTTTCTCCGGTATTCCACAAAAAAACGTATATTTTTGCAAATCCAAATATGTGATAATCACAGCATAAGTTAGAAAAAACGCAATCGTTCACTGGATACACAAAATTGGTAAAGGAGAAAACGACATGAGCAAAGTACTGGAGATCATCAAAACAGAAGTAGAAAACAACTACACGACAACAGCTGTCGCATCAACGGTCAGCAAGGCAGTCGTAACAGTTGACGGCACAGAAGAGACTGTAGCAGCAGGCGAGGGAGAGACACTTGTTCTTGTTGTAGACGGAGCACAGAAGGATCTGGTCGCAGGCAAGAAATATGATGTAAACGATGCCTATGTGATTAAGGCTGTGAAAGTTTACAACGTCGGCGGTCCGAAGGCAGCTCCGTGGATCGGTGCAAAAGAAGAAGAGAAAGCAACCTATTATTTCCGTCAGGCACTGCTGATCAAAGACGGAGATATTGTTGAGGATGGTTCTGTACAGGAAGCAATCGTTGGCGGCTCCTATGACAATCAGAAAGCAGAGGGCATCACACTTGCTGCAGACGGCGCACATTTCAATGGAATCCTGATCGACAATGGTACAAAATATGAAATCAAAGATTCCAAGTTCACCGCTTACGGAGACGGCGGCGATGACTTGGCAGGATGGGGCGCTTCCATCATGGCAGACAACAAGTCAGAGCTTGACATCACAGACACCTATATTGAGACAGAAGGTGCGATCCGCTGCGCACTGTATGTAGACAATACATCCATTGCAAATGTAAAGGATACTGTCATTTATACAAAAGAAACACCGGATACTTATGAAGAGTTTGCAAACCTGACACCGGGTATGATGAAACGTGTACCGTTTGCGCTCGGTATGGAAGGAACGGTCCGTTCCCTTAACGTCATGGCAGACGGCCAGGGACGGTTTGACAACTGCGTCGTTGTTTCCACAGGCTGGGGAACACTTTCCTGTGACTCCGGTACTGCATATGATATCTGCGGCACATACTGCCTGGATGTCAAAAATACACTTTCCGGTATCGGTACGATGGAAGTCGCACAGGAAGGAAAAGAATATACAGCAACCAAAGAGATCAACGGTGTAACATATGGATTTACCGTAGGCGGTTCAGGATATGTAACCTATGCTGACTCAGGTGTTCACAACAGATACGAAAACTGTGAATTCTATTCACCGGATTACATTCAGATCATGGGCTCCGGCCGGACCGGTTCCGAATACAAAGACTGCTATCTGAAGGCTGGTCATGTGGCATTTATGACACAGCAGACAGGCGGCGGTACATTCGAATTAAAAGACACGACGATCGATACCGTAGACGCACTTGACCAGATTAAATCCGGTGCAGCAAACACAGGTTTCTCAAATATTATCGTAGATAATTGCAAGGTTAACTTCTCAGGCACTTCCACCCGTACAAAAGACGGTATCCTGGTTGAGCTGGTAGAGTCTGACGATGCAGGAAACCCGGGAATCACGACTTATACGATCAACGATCACGCAGAAGAAGCCAAAGCAACCATGAGTGAAGTGCCTGACTGCAACGCAACCTTCAAAAATGGTGATTATAAAGGTGATATCTTCAACTGCATCTACAACTACAAGCAGACACTGAACGTCACTGTAGAAAACGCAACCCTTACAGGTACTGTTTCCGCAACACAGGCGAACCATGTGGATCTGGAAGGCAATGTTGTACCGAACGGAACGGTTCTGAACGCATTCCTTGGTTCAAAAGAGTATGATCACTGCAACTATGCAGCAGAAAAAGGCGGACAGGAAGGCGACTGCCTGATCATCGGACGCTACAACCACAAGACTGCACCGATCTTAAACAACCCGATCAATGTTACCCTGAAGGGCGCAAAATGGAATGTAACAGCAGATGGCCACATTCAGTCCCTGACAGCAGATGCGATCGAAGACATCACTGCAGATACAGCAGTAACGGTTACGACAAAAGCAATGACAGTTGCAGGCAAAGCTTATGAAGATGGCACTTACACAAACGGCAACGTAACGATCGTTGTAGATTCTACAGAAGTAGAGGTCGAAGACAATGGTGTTGCTGATGCAGGTCAGACATACGGAAACGTAGCATATACCTTCATCTGTGCAAATGAAGCAGGTGAGTTCAATTCAAAAGCAGTTTCTCTGAAGCGCCAGAACTACATCGACGGCAAGCTTTACTTCAAGCTGATCCCGGCTGATGGCGTAGAGATCGTATCCTTCACAGCAGAAGGCGGCGAGATCAGCGTGAATACAGAAGGCGGCGAGCTGGCTGTATATGAGCATGTACTTGCTCCTGCTGATGGCGCAAAAGAGATGAGCGTATCGATCGTGATCAAATAAAAACCATACCCAACCGAAATCCCTTTACCAAATATATGAATCAAAAAACTGCTGCCGGATGGCGGCAGTTTTTTGTGCCTTGCGACAGATTTGTGGTATGATATTTCTGATTTCAAAAAGCAGCAGAATGTATTTGGATGAGGGAATATTATGTTACGCGCAATCCTTGCAGACAGCGATAAAACAGCATTGGAACATCTGAAGAACCTGGTCGATTACCGTGAGGAAGGCATCGATGTGATCGGTGTGGCAGAGTCTGGGAGTGTACTGCTTGAGCAGATCAAAAGCCTGCATCCGGAGCTGGTGATCCTCGATACCAATCTGTCGGGAGAAGTTGACTGGATCGAAGAAGGGACACCATATACAGGACTTGACATCGTGGAACATTATCATCCGTTCCGGCATTATGTCCGCTTCATCGTAACGAGTGAGCAGGATGATTTTGAAGTATTAAAGCGCGCGATTCGTTGTGAGGTGCTGGATTTTTTGAAAAAACCAATCAGTAAAACGGATCTGCAGGCGGCGTTGCGTTTATCTGTTGAGCATTCCATGAGCCGGCAGACAATGGAAAGCGCTTTGCCCGTGGTCAGGGATTTTCGTGAGGATTCTTATCAGGCAGGTGCATTGCAGATCCCTGATTCTGATGATGATTATTCAGAAAAAATACTGGAAACCTGCAATGTTGATTTTTCCACTGAATTTGCAGTCGGGATCTGTATCGGACTGCGCCCTGAGGTTTCCGAAGAACTCTCGAAGATCAATTATCAGAAGCTCACCATCCTGACGCTGGCGATCTACAGCAGAATCCTGACGTATTTCCGGGAGAAGAGCATCGGATTTGAGGTGCGCCGGACCGCGCATCGGATCCGTATGATGGGTGTCTTTTCGCAGGGCGAGGAGAAAACGTTTTTAGATACACATATTCGCCCCCTGTTGGAGGAACTCGAATCCAATTATGAAACAAAGCTTTGTGCAGGTCTGGGATCGTATGCTTACACGAAAGAGCAGCTGTTTGCCACGCATCGCGATGCAAAATATTGCTATGAGCTCTATTTCTTTGACCAGAAGCCGGTCATCGGCTGGTATGAGCATGTGCCGAAAAACAAGAAGATTTCGCCGGATGTTTACGACAAAAACCAGGACAAGGTTTTTCATATGATCCTGACGAAGGATCCGAAGGTCTATGAGGCGTTTGAAAAATCGGTGGATGATATTTGCAGGATGCATTACGGAAACTGGCAGGCCGTGATCATGCGTTCCATGAATTATATCGGCGAGATCAATGCGAGACTGCGCAGGTACAAACTGATCGAAGAAGGCTTTTTTTCCATGCATGACGAGCTGCAGCAGCACTTGCTGCGGGCAGTCGTTGCAGAGGATGTGAAACGGGATCTGATGGAATATTTCCACAGGCTGATCCCGAAAGTATATAAGAATACCAGACACAGTGGGAAAGTGGCGATCGAACATGTGAAGGCATATATGCAGGAAAACTTTATGCGGGATCTTTCCATAAAAGAACTGGCTGAAGTCGCCTGTGTCAGCACAAACTACTTCAGCCATATGTTTAAAAATGAAACCGGTCAGAACTATAAGACATATCTGACAGGGATCCGGATGGATCATGCGGTTGAGCTTTTGCTCAATTCAGACTATGGTCTGTATGAGATCAGTGAGCGGGCCGGCTATCAGAATGTCAGAACATTTGTCGATGCGTTTAAACAGCGCTATGGATTAAGCCCGACCAAATATAAAAAGAAAATGCTGGAAAAAACCGAAAACGGGTGATCAGTCGTTCTGGTTTTGTCCTTTCTTTAAAAGGACCGTTAATACTGCCAGAATGATGGCGACGATGAATACCATAATAAACCGGTATGTGACAGACTCGCTGCCGGTGATGCGTGCAGTAAGCGTCGTCAGGACCGGTGTGACAAATACACCGACGAAGGAAGTACCAAGGATCAGGGAACTGTTTAAGGTCTCATAACCCTTCAGCAATCCGGCCGTGCTCATGCAGGTGGGCATGATAAGGCTGATCGAAGATCCGGCAATCAGACAACACAGGTAGATGACACCGACATGTGAGGAAAAGGCAATGATAATAGCACCAAGTGCCAGCATCAGCGCGCCGACCATGTCGGTGCGTTTTTTTAACAGCGATGACAGTTTTCCGAACAGAACGCCACAGAGCATACCTCCACATAAAAACAGGGTGGACATAATGCCTGAGACAGTCGTGCCGCCTAGTCCGCGTTCTGCGACCAGCATGGAGAGGTTCGCAGGAACGGCAGAAAATACGATCAGCAGGACGAAGGTAATGATCATTTCACGCCAGATGATCAGTCGGAAAGGGCCGCGCTCTGTATCAGATGGATTTGACACGTTCGACTCCGTTGTCTGTGCCAGGGCTTTTTTCCTGCCGGGTACCGCGATCATGGAAAACAGGATGCCCGGAATGCCGATCAGATAGACAAGATATCCGAACTGCCATCCCATGACTGCGAGAATGCCGCCAAGGAATGTCATGATCATACTGCCTGCACTCGAAGCAGCGTTCTGCCATCCGAGCATGGTCTGTCTTTCATTATTTACGAAAGATTCATTGACAAGCGCGGGCGCAAGCGGTGCGACGATGCCGATGCCGGTGCCAAGAATGGCTGCCCATACAAACAGAAGCACCAGACTCCCGTGAAACAAACATCCCAGAATGCCGGCAATCGCTACGAGGAACAGTCCTGTGACAGCCAGAAGCTTTTTGGGCAGCCTGTCGGAAAGGAATGCACATACCATAGCGAAGATCAGACTGAAGATACTTGGAAAGGTCATCAGAAACTGTACATTTGCAGCAGATGCCTGCGGGAATGCTTCCTGGATCTGGGCCAGGATCGGCGCGATGCCGTTGGTACCAAGCTGCACAAAGGACATCGTGATGATGGCAGCTTTTAACAGATTTTTCTGTTTTGTATTCATAAAATGATTCCTCCGATTTTGATTTCTTCTTAATTATAAGTATAAAACATGTCAACAACCACCATACAAACTGTGAAAAACCAGAAGCTTTTTGTGGTGTTTTTGACATGACAAAAAACTTCCTCTTTTTGACAATTCAACGTGTATTTTCGGAGAAAAACTTATGCCATAATGAGTCCAACGAGAAAGAGCAATACATGTTGCAAAAGCGGTTTTGTAACGACAACGAGAAAGGGGAGTTCACATAATGGCAAAGAACAGTAAGTTTTTAGGAAGAGCAATATTGCTTTGCGTACTGGGCGTCATCTTCATGTTCGTATATTCCGGATTACAGAGCGACCAGATCAACATCATTCAGGCATTCGTCACACCGGACAATGGTGGTTGGACACCGGCACAGACACAGCTGCCGATGACAGTCGGTAACTTCGTATGTATCATCTTAACCTTTGTATACGGAAGCTTGTTCATCAAGTTCGGCGTTAAAAAACCTTTGATCGTCGTTTTGATCATCACAGCAATCGGTACACTTGGTATCGCAGCAGCAAACGGTCTTGACTGCAACGGCGGCGCAGCTTCCGGTAACTACGCAATCTACGCAGTATCAATGTTCATTGTTCGTTGTGGATGTATGATCCTTCAGATGGCAGGCTTCCAGCTGGTAGCAAACTGGTTCATCCGCTATCGTGGAATGATCATGGGTATCGTAACAATGGGTTCCCCGCTGTTCTCGGTAATCGGTACCGCAGTTATGACAAACTTCATCGCAAAGAGCTTGGGCGGCGACTATCGTCCGTTCTACATCCTGATCGCAGTTATCATCGTGATCATCTGCATCGTTGTAGCAGTTGGTATCAAAGATACACCGGAAGAAGCAGGACTCTTCCCGGATGGCGCAGATCACAAGCCGCTGTCTGAAGCAAATGATGAAGTAAAACTGACAGTAGCAGACGTATTAAAGCAGAAGAAGGCATGGCAGCTGATCATCTCCTTTGGTGCATTCCAGTTTACCATCGCAGCATGCATGGGCTCCATGGCAGTTCGCTACATGGCACTTGGCGGCCTGGAAGTATGGCTGAAGGCAGTTACCTTCCTGGCAATTGGCGCAATCCTTGGTATCCCGATGTCCTTCGTATTCGGTTTCCTCGATGACAAGTTCGGTTCCGTAAAGGCTTCCATCATCCTGGGTCTGACAGAGCTGATTCCGATACTGGCACTGATGTTCCAGCCGATGGGCGGCAGCGTACCGCTGATGATCGTTTGGGGATTCGGTGTAGCATGTATGACAGGTGGTGTTCCGACACTGCATCCGTGTATCACATCTTTCGCATACGGCCGTCGTGAGTATCAGTCAGCAAACCGTATTATCATGGCAATCCAGCTGATTCCGTACTCCTTCGCAGCAATGATGATGATCACCCTGATCAGCCAGGGCAAATCCAATCTGGCATTTGGTATCCTGATCGTTGTTATCATCATCGGTATCATCGCAACAGCTTCTATGCTGAAGATGAAGGATGCAAACTACCTTGACCGTGGTCTTGGAAAAGACGCAAAGAAGGGTATCGAAGAAGCACAGGCTGAATAATCTAATATCATGAACACGCAGATGCCGGCTTTGTCCGGCATCTGTTACAAGAAAAGGCTATTAAACAGGAGGAATGACATATGAAAACATTATACGCACAGGCACAAAAAGGCGGCACAGTCGCATTGGTAGAAAAAGAGCTTCCGGCTCCGGGTCCGGGACAGGTTCTGTTAAAGGCAAAATATTCCGCAATGAGCCCGGGTACAGAAAACGGACTGCTCGGAGAGCACATTGTTCCCCTTCCGACCAGCATCGGTTATGCTATGGTGGCTGAGGTCATCGAAGTAGGACCGGAAGTATATGAACTTAAAGTCGGTGATCATATTGTGACAACAGGTGAGCATGCGCAGTACCTTATCATGGATGAAATGAACTGCACGATCTGCCCGGAAGGGGTTGACTTAAAGCAGGCAGCATTCTGGAACCTGGGTCATACAGGAATGTATGCGCTTCGCCGCTCTGGTCTGCAGATGGGTGAGCCGTGCGCAGTACTTGGCCAGGGCTTTGTTGGCGCGATCACAGCACAGTGCGCAAGAATCGCAGGCGCTATGCCGGTCATCGTTACAGATCTGGATGATGATCGCCTGGAAGCAGCTAAGAAAATGGGTGTAGACATTGCGATCAACTCCAAGACCAATCCGGACGGACTGGCAGATGAGGTTGCAAAGCTTGGCGGCGGTCTGCCGGTCATCTTTGAAGCAACCGGCGCAAGAGGCCCGCTGATGCAGGCAGCAGAGCTGATCGGTGAGAGAGGACGTCTGGTCATGATCTCACAGGTTCATGGTGAGGCAATGCCGCCGATCGATGATCCGATCATGCAGAAAGGTGCAAGCCTGATCGGTACTTATGTTAATTCCAAGCCGTTCAAATTAAGAAGAGCAGACCTCTTCATCGATGGCATTTGGCCGCCGGTAATGCATCGTGATCTTGCACGTTACGGCAATTCCGACTGCTGGACATCAGACGAAGACATTCGCGTATTCCTTGGCCTGATCAAATATGGTAAGCTTGATATTACACCGCTTATCAGCCATGAGTTCAAATACACAGAGATCTCTGAAGCATATGCAAATTATGTATATCCGAACATTGACGGATCTCTGACTGGCGGTGTGTTCAACTGGATGGAGGATTAATCAAATGACTTCAAACATTACAAAAGTACTTCATACCGGAATCAGCGTTTACAATATGGAAGAATCCATTGAGTGGTATCGCAAGAATCTGGGATTTGAGGTAGTAAAAGATGACGGGTATGTACCACCGTTAAAGGCAAAGATCGTTTTCGTTGAAAAAGACGGATATCAGATCGAGTTCTTCGAATATGATGAGCCGAAGAAAATGCCGGAAGACAGACTGATGCCAAACACCGATCTGCAGACCGTCGGTACCAAGCATGTGGCATTCGCGACCGATGATATGGATGCCTTAAAAGAGGGCTTTGTTGCAAACGGTGTCGACATCGCACACGAAGTCCGCATGGGCGATGATGCAGTCATGTTTGTACGCGACTGTAACGGGGTACTCATCGAGTTCATCCAACAGCCGAAGTAAGGCACCAGGCACCATCATGGATTAAAACAAAACAAGCATACGAAAACCACTGGATTTCAGGTACCAGGTACCATCATACACGAAAGCAAAAAAGCAATTCGAGAAACCACTGTATATTTCTCCGTTTAAAGGAAAATATACAGTGGTTTTCGATTGCTTTGAAAGCGAAATATAAAAATGGTGCCTGGTACCGGAAACCTTGACTTGCGATAAAAAAGCGTCTATAATGAATCGGATTATGAGTTACTGTCTGAATTTGGAGGAATTTTCGTGGTTAGAAGTATGACAGGCTTCGGCCGTTTTGAAGAGTCGAATGAGAAAAGAAGAGTCTCTGTAGAGATGAAATCGGTGAATCACCGGTATCTGGATCTGAATATTAAAATGCCGCGTAAGCTGAATGCATTTGAACCCAGGATCCGGAGTTATTTAAAGTCAAGACTTAGCCGCGGAAAGGTGGATATTTATATCAGCTTTGAGGACTATGAGAAGCGCTCATCTTTCCTGAAATATAATGCAGCACTGGCTAAGACCTATATGGAACATCTGCGTCAGATCAGTGAGGATTTTTCACTGGATATGGATATCCGCACAAGCACGTTATCCCGCTATCCGGAAGTTCTGACGATGGAAGAGGAAAACGATGACGATGAGAGCATCTGGGAGATCATCCAGAAGGCGATCGATGCTGCATGTGACGCATTTGTTGCTTCCAGAGAAAAAGAAGGCGAAGCGTTAAAGAACGATCTGATGGGCAAGCTTCACGGAATGGAACCGCTGATCGATCAGGTAGAGGAGCGCGCGCCGGAAATCTTAAAAGAGCACAGAGAGCGTTTGCTTGAAAAGGTGAATGAGCTGCTCGGAGATACACATCTGGAAGAATCACGCATCGCATCAGAGATCGTGATCTATGCAGATAAGATCTGCACGGATGAAGAGACGGTTCGCTTAAGAAGCCATCTGAACAACATGATGGATGTGCTTGAGACCGGAGATGAGATTGGTCGTAAGTTAGACTTCATCGCACAGGAGATGAACCGTGAGGCGAATACGATCCTCTCAAAGGCAAATGACAAGATCACATCTGATATCGGAATCCGTCTCAAAACGGAGATCGAGAAGATCAGAGAGCAGATTCAGAATATCGAATAACATCAAAAGGAGAATGCATGAAAAAAGGTTTGCTGATTATTTTATCCGGCTTTTCCGGCGCCGGCAAAGGAACGGCGGTGCGAAAGCTGCTTGAGAAATACCCGGAGGATTACATTCTTTCGGTATCAGCTACGACCAGAAAACCCAGAGAGGGCGAGCTCCATGGCGTCCACTACTTTTTCTGTGAGGAAGAGGAATTCCGTGAGATGATCGTGACGGATTCCCTGCTGGAATATGCCGGCTACGTCGGACATTATTACGGGACTCCGCGTGCTTTTGTGGAGACGGCCCTTGAAGAAGGCAAGGACGTGATCTTAGAGATCGAGATCCAGGGCGCATTGAAAGTAAAAGAAAAATTCCCCGATGCGGTGCTTTTGTTTATGACACCGCCTTCGGTTGCGGAGCTTAAAGCAAGACTGATCCACCGCGGCACAGAGACCGAGGAAGTGATCGCAGGCCGTCTGGCACGGGCAATCGAGGAAGCAGACGGGTGTGAAGCGTATGATTATCTGATCATAAACGATGACATCGACGAGTGCGTGGAAGAGCTGCATCAGCTGATCCGCGCGGAACATAAAAGCATGTCAAGAAATGCGGAAACGATCAATCGGATCCGCAATGAACTGAGTGAGTATCAGAAGGGAGAAATGAAATGATCCATCCATCCTATGTAGAATTAATGAATGAAGTCAATAAAGACTGCGATCCGAATGAGCCAATCGTAAGAAGTCGTTATTCGATCGTGACAGCTGCTGCAAAGCGTGCACGTCAGCTGATCGATCATGCGGATACAAAGGTAGAAGAGATAGAGGACAGAAAGCCGCTTTCTATCGCTGTTGAAGAGATCAACGACGGTTCTGTCAAGATCTTAAGCGCAGCTTCTGCACAGGCACTGCAGGAGGAAATGGAGCGCGCAGAGCAGCTTGCGGAAGAGATGCGTGCAGCACAGGCTTTAGAGGATGCTGATGAAGCAGAAGCTTCTGATGATGCTGCCAATGAAGTGACAGAAGAGCCGGCTGAAGAAGCACCGGAAGCAGAATAGATCAGAATGAAGATATTTTTTCTTTCGCTCGGATGCGATAAAAACAGAGTTGATTCAGAATATATGCTGGGTCATCTGACAAATCAGGCATTTGAGATCACAGACGATGAGACAGAAGCGGAAGCGATCGTAATCAATACCTGTGCATTTATCGATGCGGCCAAAGAGGAGAGCATCAATGCGATCCTGGAGATGGCGCAGTATAAGGAAACAGGTCGGTGTAAAGTGCTGATCGTCTGCGGATGTCTGGCACAGCGCTACCGCGAGGAGATCATTAAGGAGATTCCCGAGGTCGATGCCTGTTTTGGCGTTATGGCGCTTGACCGGATCACCAATGCGATATCAGAGGCGCTTGAAGGAAATACCTTTATGGAATTCCCTTCTGTGGAAGAAAAGGTCGGCGCACCGAAAACAGCACCGAAACGAGTGCTTTCCACAGGCGGATATTTTGCTTATTTAAAGATCGCCGAAGGATGCGACAAACATTGCACCTATTGTGTGATCCCGTCGATCCGCGGACCGTATCGAAGCGTGCCGATGGAGACACTTGTTGCTGAAGCAAAGGATCTTGCGGCACACGGTGTACGCGAGCTGATCATCGTTGCGCAGGAGACGACGCGTTACGGCATCGATCTTTACGGACGAAAATGTCTGCCGGACCTGTTGGATCAATTACAGCAGATCGACGGTCTTCACTGGATCCGCCTTCTGTATTGTTATCCGGAGGAGATCGATGAGGCGCTTCTGGATGCGATGTTAAGAAACGATAAGGTCTGTCATTATCTGGACATGCCGATCCAGCACATCAATGACCGGATCTTGAAGCGTATGGGCAGAAGGACGACCAGTCAGGAGCTTCGTGAAAAGATCGCACTGATCAGAGAACGGATCCCGGATATCGCGCTTCGTACGACCCTGATCTGCGGGTTCCCCGGAGAGACGGATGACGAGCACGAAGAACAGATGGCGTTTTTAGACGAAATGGAATTTGACCGGATGGGCGCATTTGCCTATTCACAGGAAGAAAATACACCTGCAGCCTTACTGCCGGACCAGATCGATCAGGAGATCAAAGAGGACCGCAGAAATGAGGCGATGGCATTGCAGCAGGAAGTGATCCTGGATGCCAATGAAGCCCGCATCGGCGAGCATCTTGAGGTGATGATCGAAGGAGAGCTTCCGGGAGAAGGGGTTTATATCGGACGCAGTTACAGAGACGCGCCGGATGTAGACGGATATGTATTTGTACAAAACGACAGACCGCTGGTATCGGGCGATTTTGTCCGTGTTCGCATCAGTGGCGCGTGGGAATATGATTTACTTGGAGTGATAGAAGATGAACCTGCCGAATAAGCTGACAATGTTTCGCGTGATCCTCATCCCGTTTTTTGTATTTTTTGTATTAAGCGGGCTGTTTGGACGCGCCGGAGATATCATCGGACTTGTGATCTTTATCGTGGCAAGCCTTACGGATATGCTTGACGGAAAGATCGCAAGAAAATACAATCTGGTAACCAACTTTGGAAAGTTCATGGATCCTCTGGCAGACAAGCTTTTGGTCTGCTCCGCGATGATCTGTCTGATCTCGATCGGCAGACTTGCGGCATGGATCGTGATTATCATCATTGCGAGAGAGTTTATCATCAGCGGATTCCGTCTGATCGCAGTGGATAATGGTGTCGTGATCGCGGCAAGCATGTGGGGAAAGGTAAAGACCGTTGTCCAGATGGTAATGATCATCCTGCTTTTACTGCATCTGCCGTTTACTGCGTACAAGGTACTTGAGCAGATCGCGATCTGGCTGGCACTGGCACTGACGGTGGTTTCCCTGATCGATTACCTGATGAAAAACAAAGCAGTTTTAAAGGAGCAGAACTAATATGCGCATCATAGCCGGTACGGCCCGCAGTATGCCGTTAAAGACACTGCCGGGGGATGATACGAGACCGACGACCGACCGGATCAAGGAAACCCTGTTTAACATGATCCACTTTGATCTGCCGGGTGCATGCTTTCTGGATCTGTTTGCGGGAAGCGGCGGGATCGGCCTGGAAGCGATCAGCCGCGGCGCGGTGAAGGCAGTGTTTGTAGACAACAGCAAAAAAGCGGCTGCCTGTATTGAAGAAAATGTCCGTTTTACAAAATTTACGGAAGAATCCGATGTACTGTGTATGGACGCCGTTGCGGCGGTCAGAAGCCTGGAAGGCAAGTACCACTTTGATCTCATCTTTATGGATCCGCCTTATGGAAAAGGCTTAGAACACTTGGTGCTTTCCGCATTGCGTGAGTCAGATATCCTGGATGAGGATACGATCCTGATCGTAGAGACTTCTCTTAACACAGACGAGAAAGCTCTGGAGATGGACGGAGCATTTGAGATTACAAAAATCAAGAAATATAAGACCAATCGGCATGTGTTTTTAAAACGCGTTTCATAACTGCAGGAGAGATAAAAATGAAGAGAGCGATTTATCCCGGAAGCTTTGACCCGCTGACCTTTGGGCACCTCGATATCATCGAACGATCCTCACGTCTGGTAGACGAACTGGTCGTTGCCGTTTTGATCAACAGCGCAAAAAATTCGTTGTTTTCTATTAATGAACGTGTTAGTATGATAAAAGAGGCTATTTGTGATATTCCAAATGTTTCTGTGGAATCGTTTGACGGATTGACCGTTGACTTTGCCCGGGAGAGAGAAGCGAACATGATCGTTCGAGGACTCAGGGCAGTCACTGATTTTGAATATGAGCTTCAGATCGCGCAGACCAATCATATTATGAATACAGAAGTCGACACGGTCTTTCTGACCACGAGTCTTCAGTATTCTTATCTGAGCTCAACCATTGTAAAGGAAGTTGCTTCTTACGGAGGAGATATATCCAAGTTTGTTCCGGCCTTTATCGCGGAACGGGTATATGATAAATACAAGTAACGTAACCGTTACGAGTGCAAATTGAATTTAAGGAGATTCAAAAAATGAGCGGAATTGAAGAAATCATCACAGAGATTGAGGAGTATCTGGAAAACTGTAAATATCAGCCTCTTTCCAATTCAAAAGTTGTTGTTAATAAGGACGAGCTCGAAGAACTTCTGGATGAGCTTCGTCAGAATACACCGGAAGAGATCAAGCGTTATCAGAAGATCCTGAATAACAAAGATGCCATTCTTGCAGATGCACAGGCAAAAGCAGATGAGATGATCGCAGAGACACAGACGCAGGTAAAAGAGATGGTTACCGAGCATGCTGTGACACAGCAGGCATATGCGCAGGCAAATGAGATCGTGACCATGGCTTCCGATCAGGCACAGGAGATTCTCGATAAGGCAGCAGAGGATGCGAATAATATCCGTACCGCTGCGATCGACTATACAGATAATCTGTTAGAGAACCTGCAGAACATCCTTTCCCGTTCCGTACATGTTACGAACGATTACTATGGCAGCCTGCTTGGTTCCCTTGAGGAATGCCTTGATATCGTAAATACCAACCGGAACGAACTGACACCTGAGATGGTAACAGCACCGGTTGTAGCAGGAACATCTGCTCAGCAGTCCGGAGAAGGCATCTCCATCATCTCTTCTGATAAATAATAGAGATTTGTTTGTATAATGAATGAAAAAGACACCCTCAGATCATCGTATCATGAGGGTGTTTCACTTGAATGGGAGCATAAAATGTTTCAGGATAAAAAAGCCGTGATCTTTGACTTGGACGGAACGCTGGCAGATTCCATGTGGGTCTGGGCAGATATTGACAATCGCTTTTTCGCATCCCGCGGGATACCCGTGCCGGAAACCCTGCAGCAGGACATCGAGGGGATGAGTTTTACGGAAACAGCAGCATATTTTGTCAGTGAGTTCAATCTGCCTGAGACGATCGATGAATTAAAGGTCATCTGGAATGACATGGCGTATGACAGCTATGAGACACGCATTTTCTTAAAGCCCGGTGCCAGAGAGCTTCTTTACAAACTGCATGAAAACGGCGTTTTGCTCGGCATTGCGACGAGTAATTCCAGACTGCTTGCGGAGCATTTTCTTGAGGTACAGGGGATCAGTGATCTGTTCTCCGTGTTGTCCACAAGCTGTGAGGCGAATGCAGGAAAACCGGCGCCGGATGTTTATTTATATGCAGCCGATGCGATCGGGATCGAGCCCAAGGACTGTCTGGTCTTTGAAGACCTTCCGAAGGGAATCCAGGCGGGACATCGTGCGGGAATGGAAGTCTGCGCCATTGAAGATGCGTATTCCGCGCACCAGAGACAGCAGAAGATCGATATGGCAGATTATTTTATTGATGATTTTAATGAGGCGCTTAAGCTTTTATGAAAGAATTTGTGATCAGTGACAGGCAGGCCGGGCAACGGTTGGATAAATATCTTGCAAAGGTGTTAGACCGCGCACCAAAAAGCTTTCTGTATAAAATGCTGCGCAAAAAGAACATCGTGCTGAATGACAAAAAGGCGGACGGAAGAGAAGTGTTGCAGAAAAACGATGCCGTCCGGATCTATTTCAGCGATGAGACCTTTGCCAAGTTTTCTTCGGGTGGGGCAAGTACGGAACGCGCAGCTATGAAAAATGTGAGTGTTGACCGGACCGATCCACAGATCGTCTATGAGGATGAAGACTTTTTGTTTATCGATAAGCCGGCCGGCGTCCTTTCGCAAAAGGCAAAGGATACGGATGATTCGATCAATGAGTGGGCGATCCGCTATCTTTTGCGTTCCGGCCAGTTAAAAGAAGAGGAGCTGGCAGATTTCAGACCTTCCATCGGGAACCGGTTAGACCGGAACACGTCCGGCCTGATCACAGTCGGGAAGACCGTTTCCGGTCTGCAGCAGCTCGGTGTCTGGTTTCATGACCATACCGCAAAAAAATACTATCGCTGCATTGTGGCCGGCGAAATCCGTGTGGCCGGGGAACTGGATGGGTTTCTGATAAAGGATGAAAAGACCAATCAGGTACGGATCACAGAGAAGGAGGAGGCCGGTGCGCAAAGGATCAGCTTATCCTATCAGCCGGTTGCAAATCATCAGGGCTATACGGACCTGGAGATCCTTCTAAAGACCGGACGGACGCACCAGATCCGCGCGCAGATGGCGCAGATGGGGAATCCGATCCTCGGAGATCCGAAATACGGAGACCGTAAAAGAAACAGTGTATGGAAGACAAAGACGGGACTGAGCAGACAGCTTTTGCATGCTTGCCGGTTAGAGCTTCCGGACGGACGCATCATGGAAGCGCCGCTTCCAAAGGATTACCGTTCTGTGTTGGAAAGCCTGCAGGATATGGATTAAGGAGAGCAGATGGCTACCTGGAATTCAAGGGGACTTCGGGGATCAACGCTCGAAGAGATGATCAATCTGACAAATGAAAAATACCGGGATGAGGGGCTGGCACTGGTCCAGAAGATCCCTACCCCGATCACGCCGATCGAGATCGATCAGAAGTCGCGGCATATCACACTGGCGTATTTCGACCAGAAATCTACGGTCGATTACATTGGCGCAGTGCAGGGGATTCCGGTCTGCTTTGATGCGAAGGAGTGTCATGTGGATACCTTTCCGCTGCAGAATGTGCATGAACATCAGGTGAAGTTTATGCAGGATTTTGAAAACCAGGGCGGCATTGCGTTTTTTATCATCTACTTTACGCATCTGGATCAGTATTATTACCTGCCGTTCCGTGTGCTTTACGAATTCTGGAAACGCATGGAAGCAGGCGGACGGAAAAGCTTTCGCAGAGAAGAGCTTGATGAAGGCTTTTATTTTGAACGGAGCGGCATGCTGATGGTGCCGTATCTTAAGCCGCTGCAAAGAGATCTGGTTGAACGGGATGATGATTGACATTTGTATCGGAATCTCTTATAATGGCAATAATTTCGTGTGGTAGCATGGTAGCACGCTAAAGTATTGGAGGGAATCATGAAAAACCGATTGCTGCAGACGCCGGAAGGTGTCCGGGATATATACAGAGACCAGTGTGAGCAGAAAATGGCACTGGAGCAGACACTTGTAAAAGAAATGAAGATGTATGGATACCGTATGATCGATACACCTTCTTTTGAGTTTTTTGATGTGTTTAACCAGGAGTTTGGAACGACATCCTCCAGAAAACTGTATAAGTTTTTCGACAGAGAGGGAAATACACTTGTCCTGCGTCCTGATATCACGCCGTCTATCGCACGGTGTGCCGCAACATATTTCTTAGAAGAGGAAGTTCCGCTGCGGTTTTGTTATAACGGAAAAACCTTTATCAACAACACACGTTATCAGGGGCGTCTGATGGAGCGGACGCAGTCCGGCGCTGAGCTGATCGGTGACGGCTCTGTGGATGCGGATGCAGAGATGATCGCCCTTGCCGTAAGACTCCTGCTTTCTTCGGGACTTGAGAACATCCAGATCAGCATCGGACATGCGGATTTCCTGAAAGGGCTTTTTGAAGCATCAGGGCTGAATGAGGAGTCCGTGGATGCTGTCAGAGAGCTGATCTTAAACCGTAATTTCTATGGTGTTGAGGACTACATTGACGATCTCGGGCTGGATGAGGATCTGACCTGGCTTTACGGACAGCTGAAAAACGCTCTGATGGAAAAAGAAGATCTCGCTGAAATGAAGAAGAGATCGGCACGTTTTCCGCGTATCACAGCGTCTCTGGAACGACTGGAAGAACTGGATTCGCTCCTGGCTCTTTATGGTGTGGACCGTTATGTTTCCTACGAGCTTGCACTGACATCTGAAATCAATTATTATACGGGTGTGCTGTTCGCGGGTTATACGTATGGAAGCGGTGAGGCTGTCGTTGCAGGCGGCCGGTATGATAATCTGTTACAGTATTTTGGAAAAGACGCACCGGCGATCGGATTCGCGATTATTACCGATCAGCTTTATGATGCCTTAAAGCATCAGCATATCCGTATAGCGGGAGAAAATAAGGCAAAATGGATCCTTTATACCGACAAACATCGGACGGAAGCATTAAAGGATGCGATGGTCCTCAGAGAGGAAAAGGAAGAAGTTGTCCTGATGCGCATCATGGCAGAAACCGATATTGAAAAGTATGAAACCTATGCCGCAAATAACGGTATTACGGATCTGATTTACTATATTTAGACAGGAGCTTTATTATGCGATATTTGACCTTTGCACTCGGAAAGGGCAGGCTTGCCAAGGAGGCGATGAACCGTCTCGAAAGAATCGGCATCAGCTGTGAGGAAATGAAAGACAAGGACAGCCGAAAGCTGATCTTTGTTAATGAAGAACTGAAACTGAAATTCTTTTTGTCCAAAGGACCGGATGTTCCGACCTATGTGGAATACGGTGCTGCGGACATTGGTGTGGTCGGAAGAGATACGATCCTTGAGGAAGGCCGTAATATTTACGAAGTTCTGGATCTTGGATTTGGAAAGTGCAGAATGTGCGTCTGCGGACCGGCATCTGCAAAAGAGCTGTTGCAGCATCATGAGCAGATCCGTGTGGCGACAAAGTATCCGAAGATCGCTCGTACCTATTTTGACAACAAAAAGCATCAGACGGCAGAGATCATTAAGCTGAACGGCTCGATCGAGCTTGCGCCGATCGTAGGTCTTTCTGATGTGATCGTAGATATTGTAGAAACAGGTTCCACACTGCGTGAGAACGGACTTTCCGTGTTAGAGGAAGTATGCCCGCTCTCTGCACGTATGGTGGTCAATCCTGTGAGCATGAAGATGGAGCAGCAGCGGATCGCGAAGATCATCGAAGCCCTGCGCGCGCTGCCGGATGAGGTGAAATAAAATGATGCGGACTTACAATCTGACAAAAGAAACAGCGGGCAAGATCTTAGAAGATCTCTTAAAGCGCAGCCCGAATCACTATACGGAATATGAATCGAGCGTTAATGCGATCATTTCCGAGGTCCGTGAAAAGGGGGATGAAGCAGTCTTTGCCTTTACAGAGAAATTTGACGGTGCAAAGCTGACGGCAGATACGATTGAAGTATCGGATGCTGAGATCAAAGAAGCCTATGATCTTGTGAAGTCGGAGGCCAAGCG
>JAZQEX010000028.1:0-8541 GCA_045539215.1 Eubacterium sp.
AGAAACAACTGTGTAGATACCATTTTCTCCTGTCAACGTTAAGCCTTTAAATTTGAACTTAGCACCTTTCAATGGTGTTGTTTTATCTGCTCCATCAACCTTAATCAGCTTTGCTGCATGAGTAGTAATAGAAGCTGTGTCATTCCATTCATCCGTTGTTTGATATGGCTCCGGGCCATCTTCATTGCCTCTATCGACATTTGGCATAATAGAGACTTTATTTTCGTTTGCAGCACCGACTTTTGCTTTGCTGTTTAAAGTAGCTGTATACGTCACAATAATCTGAGAACCAGCTTTATATGCGCTTGTATATTTGTGAGTCTCATTCGGAACATCTGTGTCTGTTACCCATTTAACAGTAAAAGCCTTATCTGCGAAGACAGGAGTAGGTGTGATTTCAACATTTGTTGCAACTCCCGGCTGCTTTACTTCAACTTTTGTAATAGTCGGATTTGTCAAAAAATCCGGTAATGTATCTTTGATTGTGTAAGATACAACCTGTTCAGAAGTTCCTTCTGCTGCACCATCAGCAGTACTTTCCATATAGTTCGGAGCATCAAATGTTGCAGTATAAGTTATTGTGTCACCAACACTGTAACTCTCTTTATCTGAAACTTTATCTGCAGAAGGCACGTTGACATTTTTGTCATTTATGACTGCGTCCGGTTTTGTAGATGTTACAGAAATTGCTGCCTTGGCTTCCTGACCTCCTACAGGATCACTTTTATGTGTTGTGGTCATCACATAATATCCATACGGAAGACCTTGGAATATAAGTTCGGAGCCATCACTTACCGCATCTGCAGTCTTATTACTATCAGACGCCCAACTCTCTAATGCAGTCTTGAGTTCATCAGTCATTTTGGTTCCGGTGATTTTTCCATTGTCATCTTTTTCGGCAATAACATCTTTTGGATACACATACCCATTTTGAATGTCAAAGAAATCTCCTAATCCTTCTGGGATTGCTGTAGCTGTGTAAGCGATATTTCCATCTTCATCTACTGTTGCATCAAACAGTTTATGAACCTTGTAGGTTTCGCCCTTTGCAGGATCATTAATTTTAATAGTCCCAGTGCCATCAGCTGCCGTTCCGACAGTCTGAGCCAGCGCCGGCACAGCCATAGCGACGATGAGAACGGCCGCCAGCAATAAGGCTGTAATCTTCCTTATCTTTTTCATTTTCATCCTTTCCTTTCTCGGGAATTCTCCCATTTTCTGCCTTGGATCCATATCATTCGCATTCAGCAGGGACGCACCTCCTGCTCCTGATATTTCTCCATCTCCTGTTGCTACATCTCCTTATCGGAGTGAATAGTTCATGGATCTTATAAGATCCGGTAATTCTTCACTCCGATTCATGTCTCGCATTCCGAAGGGATCGGCAAATGATTCCGACCACTCCGACATCCGTCACATAATGGAGTGTTGTTCAGGGAGCCTTCCTGAGATCAGTCGGGAGGTTTCCCCAATCACACTGAGATTTTCCACAGTGTGTTCATTTCGAGTTGTCAGCGTACTTTCATCCTCCAGAGTGTCCCCACTATCTCAGCATGATAAAAGTACACATCTGGGATCCATTTCCCAGTGAGAACAAATAGGCAAAAAGCCGTCAACTACTCTTACTATCATATTACATAATTTATAGTTGATTTTAAACACACATTCCTGCCATTTTTGATAGGTTTATGCACACTTTGCACTTTCTTATGCCTTTTATTGCGCAATGCAATAACAATTGCAAAGGCTATCAGGCACGCCCCAAAGAGGTAGTACCATTTTGCCCCAAACCCGCCTGCACTGGGCAGTTCCGCACCGGCGTCGTTTCGGACATCGTATGAAACAATGTTGCCGTCCTCACCTGTCTTCGTCACCCATTCAGGCAATGTCAGCGTCAGAGCCACATCTTCTTCCCAATCATAGATCTGCGTTGCAGGTTTAACATTTACGACTTCTGTTTCCGGCTTCGGTGTATAGTTTTCCGTAAATGTTAATATTACCGGTATAGCTTCTGTAAGTGTGTTATATCCGTCCGGTGCTTTTGTTTCTACCAGATAATACTCTTCACCTTCCTGCAATGCTTCAATATCTGAGATCAATGCCGTAGACTCCGTCATGACCAGTGTTTTTTCCGGATAGAAATTCCCTTCTACGCCCGGGATCGTCGTGATCTTGCTTTGATCATCTCCTTCTCTTGCGCTGCGATAGAGGATAAACTCGGTCCCCGTCAGCGTCTCCTCTGCAGAAAGCTGTCCTTTCGGGAGCACATCGTAATCAGGTGAGTAGAGAGCGGTCAGCGTATACTTTTCAACCTGGTTGCCCGTCACCGTAGTGGCATGAGGAGATGCATTGATAATATCATCCTCTTCTCCGGCGACGATTTCCTTTACCTTCTTTGATTACTTCTTCCACCAAAATGCTGTCATCAAACTTGTCAAAATTATTTGTGTTCGCAAATGTTTCGACGCTGCCGTCTGCATCGGTATCTTCTACGTCATCTGCCAAAGCGTCATCTGCTCCTCCTGATCCCGGTTCATTTAAGGAATCGTTAGACGATTCATCTGCGGCTTGCCCGGATGTCACTTCGGGATCCGGATTTTCGGGCAGCGCAAAAAAGGCAGCGATCGTACTGCTGCCTTTTTCTTTTGTTGGGGTAAATAAGATGATATCGCCGGGTGCATACTCCGTCTCATCTGCTCGTTCGGAGATGTTCTCGGCTTTCAGCAATGCCTTGACCCGCTGATCGATCCCTTCCGTATCAACAGGGAACAGTTCCGGATCTACTGAAGCATAGTGCAGACAGAATGCCGTAAAATCCATGCTCCAGTCAGCGTATGGCTCTTCATTCCATGCGCCGTATCTCGTATAGCCATTATATTCTTTTGTATTCTCTATTACTTGATAGTTGTCTATACTTTCAAAATATCCGATCTGGCTGTTGGCGACTGCAATGAGATCGTCTGCCCAGATTCCGGAATACTCGTCGGGTAAGGTCGCTTCCCAATCCGCTGCGGTTTCTACATCGGCATGCGGATTGGAATAGCACTGCAGAGTATGCACATGATCCGCCTCACCGCAGTATGTTACTGCTTATGCGGTCTGGGCGGGCATAGTAAGGGCGTATGTAGTGAACGCCACTACATACGCCGCTCCGTCTAGTTCTCTGGCCGGCTTACTTCACTATCCCGATGTCTACTATCGGCCAGATTTTAAATACAAGTTTTCCCACTACCTGGTCATCATCAATACATCCGACTGCCGAGTTACGTGAATCGATCGATACGCTCCTGTGATCTCCCATGACAAATATTTTATTTTCGGGCACCTGGTATGGCAGCTCTATATCACAGTCTCCAAGTGCTTTCTCCGATACGTACGGTTCCTCCAGTAATTCTCCATTGATATAAACGTTACCGTCCTCATCGATATCGATCCAGTCTCCCGGATTCCCAATCATGCGTTTCACAAGAACTTTGTTATTATAATAAAATGCAACAACATCACCGGCTTCGAAGTTCTTCGCTTTTCTCGAAAGTACGATATTACCGGCGGTTAACTGGGGCGCCATGGAACTTCCGTAAATCTGAAGTACCGGCATCCAAAGCATCGCGATCAATACTGCCACTGCCGCGACGACGATCAGTGAGTAGACCGTGTTTCGCAATGCCTTGAAATATCGGAACCGATACCGTTCCCGCTCCAGCTGTGCTTCTAATTCTTCCGTAGTGGGCAGTTCAACTTTTTCTGTCTCTTCCTCCGGAAGATTGTTTTCCAAGTTTTGCTCGATATTTGTATTATTATCCATTCATCTTATGAAGCCATTTGTCTGTGTCCGATTCACAGGCAGATGACCCGCTCCCAATGTCTGATGCGTCGATGGCTTCGTCAAGCCGGATCGTGGCACGTAAGAATGCGAATGCGTTTTCCAGATCCGCCTGATAGTCTTCCGTACGCTTCTGAACATTCTTGAGCTCCCGTTTGAGCGCGGCGTTCTCTTTCTTAAGATTGTCCGCTTCTTTTGATTGTTCAATCAGGATCTCCAGCAGCTGCTGACGATTCATATTTGATGTATCGTTTGGCTGCTTATCCCTGTCAAATCTAGCCATATCCTACTCCACGCTTTCTTTCGCGGCCTTCGCTTTTTTTTGCAACATGAAATCTATCACTTCGTCTAAATCTTCCCGTGCCGCGATGAACTTCTCCAGGCGCTCTTCAAACTGCGTCCATTTTTCCTCTACGATCGCATCTGTCTCTGCTTCCAGCTCGTTACACTTTGTCTTGGTCTGCTGTGCCAGATGCATGCATTTTTCCTCAATGCTCTGCTCCATCTCGCGACATTTTGCCTTGCTGGCGTCTTCACGCTGCATGCAAAGCTTCTCGGTATTGGTCAGCATGTCATCACACTGCGTCCGCGTGCGGGTGTAAAGCTCATCACAGGATGCCTTTGTCTCAGATGAGAGACGTTCACATTCCGCCTGTGTATCTGCCAAGAGCTTTTCACAGCGCATCGCGGTCTCTTTGCTCTTCTGTGCCAGCTCTTCGTCGATCTTCGCAAGCCGCGCTTCCTGCTCGGCGCTTCTTTTCTTGATGCTCTGAAGGTATTCGTCCGCCGCCTTCTGCGCTACGTCGAAAATCCCCGAAACCTTCATGGATTCTGCTGCGATCGAGCCTAATTCACTTTGAAACTCATTTCTTTCTTCCATATTGATTACCCTTATCTTAACGATTCCCTCGTCAAAGAAATCGTCAAGCAACTGCTTTTTTTGATCTCCTACTACTTACCAGGCATCGAATTCATTTCTCTGCTCTGCCTCCGGCTCCACATCCTCTGTGTCCTGGATTGCTACTGCTTCCTCCAGCTCCGGCGCGATCTCTTCCTTCAGTGAAATTTCCTCTTCCTGTGCCTTGCGTGCTGCGTCTTCTTCCTGCAGTTTATCCAAAAGCCCCGGCTCATAATGATCCGGAACATAGGACGGATCCAGCTTCTGGATGACTTTTTCCAGACGCATCGTCAGACGAAGCAGCGAATAGGCATGATCTAAATCGGAGCGATATCCGTCTGCCAGCTTTTTCATACGCAGCAATTCTTTTTGCAGTTCGATGTTCTCACGCTTCATGACTTCAGCTTCTTTTGACTGCTCAAGCAATACCTCCAGAAGCTGCTGCTTGTTCATACCGGAAATCTCACTGCCTGTTCTATCCTTTGCCATGTTACTTGCTCCTTATCACATGATTATTAACTAAATTTGGCTACAAAAAGCCACTTTTCTAATTATCTATAGTATCACATAGACTTCATGATTTCAATTACCGTCCGGTAACCTTTCTGCCAGAAAATCCACATACATGCCATACGGAAAATATAGGTTAATCATTCCCTTCGATCAAAGAAAACAGCCCTGCCTCATCGAGTACGGGTACGCCGAGACTGTTCGCCTTTTCAAGCTTCGATCCGGCTGCCTCTCCTGCCACAAGATAATCTGTTTTCTTGCTGACCGATCCTGTGCACTTTCCGCCGTTTGCCTCGATCAGCTCTTTAACTTCTTTTCTGCCAAGCGTTGGCAGTGTGCCCGTCACGACGATCGTCAGGCCAAGGAGCGGCTGGCTGCCCGCCTCCTTTTTTTCGGCTGTCATATTGACACCCGCCTCTTTCAATCGGCCCAGGATCTTCTGGTTTTCCTCATCCCGGAAGAAGTCATGGATCGACTGTGCCGTGATCAGTCCGACATCAGGGATCTCGCAGAGTTCCTCAACACTCGCTGCCGCCAATGCATCGATGTCTTCATAATGCTGCATAATGGATTTCGCGGAAGTACGGCCGACATTGCGGATCGCAAGCCCTGTCAGCAACTGATATGCATCGTTTTCTTTTGAGGCTTCGATCGCGGCAAGGATCTTATCCGTGTTTTTCTCACGGCCCATGATGCCTTTTTCGATCAGTTCTTCGCGGTGCTCTTTTAAGGTATAGATGTCCGCGCAGCTTTTCAGGTAACCGTCTTCTACGAGCTGATCAACATATTTCTGGCCGAACGATTTGATGTCCATCGCGTCGCGTCCGGCGAAATATCCGACGGTACGCTTTAGCTGCGCCGGGCAGAACGGATTGACACAGTAAATGTCAGCCGTGTCTGCTTCTCTGACCAGTGCATGCCCGCACTTCGGGCAGTGTGTCGGCGCTTCAAATGCTTTTCCGGTCGACTTTGTTACGGCAATGATCGCCGGAATGATCTCGCCCTGCTTGCGGCAGATTGCATGTGCGCCCTCATCGATCTGCATCTCTCGGATGAAATCGATGTTGTGGAGCGTCGCCCGCAGGACATTGGTCCCGCAGAGTCTGACCGGCTCTTTGAAAATAGCACGGAAAGTCATCTTGCCTGTCCGGCCGACATCCACCTCGATTTTATCGATGATGACTTCTTTTTCCTCCGGCGGATATTTGTAGGCAATATGACCGGCAGAATACTTGCTGCCCGCCGGGAAATCGCCACGATAGCGGATCTGGTCGACTTTGACGACCGCGCCGTCCAAGTCGTGGTGCAGCTCGCCTCTGGTCTCGCCGATGCGGTCGATCTCTGCGATGATCTCGTCCGGTGTATCACAGATTTTATGGTGCACGACCGGAACGCCTAAGTTCTTTAAGAGGTCAAGGCCGGCGCCGTGGGAGGACATAAGATCTGCTGTATCACGCGCGTCCTGTACATTGAACACGAACATGCGCAGACCGCGCTCTTTTACAACTCTTGAATCCAGCTGTCTGAGCGTTCCCGCAGCCAGGTTTCTGGGATTGGCTGCCGGCTTTTTGCCTGCGATTTCCTGGGCTTCGTTATATGCCTCGAAATCTGCATGCGACATATAGACTTCTCCGCGCAGCTCCACATAACCCGGCAAGTCGATCGTCTGCAACACATCGGGAATCACACGGGCGTTCGGTGTGACGTCTTCGCCCTCTGTACCGTTTCCACGCGTCTCGGCAAGCACAAGCCTGCCATCCTGATATCGAAGCGTCATGGAAAGACCGTCAATTTTTTCCTCAACAGAAAACCGTGCGTCGGGATGCTTTTTCAAGACATCCTCCGCCCAGCTTATGACCTCTTCCTTCGTGAAGACATCCTGGATGCTGAGCATCGGGACGTTATGGGTCACGGTAACGGCTGCTTCTCGCTTTACCGTCCCGCCGACCAACTGCGTCGGCGAGTCCGCCGTCAAATACTCCGGATGCTCTTTTTCTAGCTTCCGCAGTTCCTGCGTCAGCTGATCATATTCGTAATCCGTGATCTCCGGCGCATCCTGGTCATAATACCGCGCATTGTGGTAGCGGATCTCCTCGCGGAGCGCATCGATTCGTTTTTTAATCTCTGTACTCATCTTATATACATCCTTTAGTGTGGTTTTTCGACCTACCTGTTGCAATACTATGAAAATCAGCTGCCAATAGGTGCGCTGTAGGAATCAGCGATCAGCTGTGACAGCACTTGCTTTTCTTGTACAGTGACATCCCGCCACTGTCCTAACGGGAGGCCGGTCAGCTCGATATTCATGATACGCTCTCTGATCAGGCGCTTCACCTCGTATCCCAGCGTCTCGCACATCCTGCGGATCTGCCTGTTATAGCCTTGTGTCAGGATAATGCGAAACCGCTTTTCATCGACCATCGTAACCTCACATTTTCTCGTGGTCACGTCCAACTCTTCCAGATATACTCCTGCTGACAGTTTTTCCAAAAAGTCTTCTGTGTAAGGCCGGTCGACTGTGACCAGATATTCTTTCTCATGATAATTGCCTGCGCGCATGATCCGATTCACGAGGTCGCCCTGGTTCGTCAAAAGGATCAGGCCCTCCGAATCTTTGTCCAGGCGCCCGACCGTATAGATCCGTTTCGGATAATTGATGTACTCAATGATATTATCCTTTTCTTTCGGGTTCGAAGTGCAGACGATCCCGCGTGGCTTGTGAAAAGCAATGAGGATCTCTTCTTCCTCAGGTGTTACGGGCTTTCCGTCGGCTTTCACCACATCCCCCGGCATGACGCGCATGCCGGTCTCAGCCGGTGCCCCATTTACCGTCACGCGCCCGTCTGCGATCATCTGATCGGCCTGGCGTCTTGAACACAGCCCCGCATCCGCAAGGAACTTGTTCAGGCGCGTTCCGGGGGCAGGCTGTGCTTCCCATGACGTCTGTGCGGGCTGCGCTTCCCGTGACGTCTGTGCGGGCATATTCACTTTGCTTTTTTCATGATCTCGGCTCATTTGTTTTCCTCGGTCAGCCCTAATCTCTTTTCTCGGCCCCGCGAGCTCCCTTACTAGCTTGTTGTGTCAGTCCGGGGCACCTCGACTTGCTTCTCAGGACTGGCGCCAGCTCGATTTGCGTCAGTCTCAATCTCGTTTTCCGGCCCCGCGAGCTCCCTTACTAGCTTGTTGTGTCAGTCCGGAGCACCTCGACTTGCTTCTCAGGACTGACGCCAGCTCGATTTTCGTCAGCTCCAGGACACCGCAACTCGATACCGAACTGGCGCCAGCTCGGTTTTCGTCAGTTCCAGGACAA
>JAZQEX010000029.1:0-6932 GCA_045539215.1 Eubacterium sp.
AATGACAGGTATCAATTAAACTTGGAGAAGCTATCTCCAAACGAATACTACACATATATCATTAATGGCAAGAATCCACTTGAAGCGGTGTGAATCAGCCCAGTTCGGAAAGTGTGTCCTTGACATGGGTAGTAGTTTAAAAAATTATGTCAGTCCTGGATTAGATTTTGGCTCCTGCAGGCTCCCTGTTAAGCAAGTTTGGTCAGCCGGAAATTCATCATTGTTTATTTGCGGACTGACACCGGGCAAATTGTGTCAGCCCTAACATTGTCAATGCGAGAATGCGAACTGATAGCTTGGCGGTCAGGCAACTGGGAATTTATATTGAACTTGAACATGGACGAACTAAGTTTCTGGAATCATCCAAGAAATGTTTCAGGAATCACCAAAGAAAACCATGGAAAAAAGCTTTGGAATGTGCGATAATACCTCTGTATATACCAGATGGAAGGAGACTTCCATCTGGTATACGCTCCGCGAGGAGGGCAGGGATTCGCATAGGAAGCGAATCGTGCTGTGCACGATGCGAATCCCGCCGCAAGATTCGCAGGAGCGAATCTTGAATATTACTAGGAGATGTTAAATATTATGGCTAAGGAAAAGAAACTTGTAGAAGCGATCACTTCGATGGAAGAAGATTTTGCACAATGGTATACAGATGTTGTGAAGAAGGCAGAGCTCATTGCCTATTCCAGTATTAAAGGATGTATGATCATCAAGCCGGCCGGCTACGCGATCTGGGAGAATATCCAGCGCGAGATGGATCGTCGCTTTAAGGAGACAGGAGTAGAGAATGTATATCTGCCGCTTTTTATTCCGGAGAGTCTGTTGCAGAAGGAAAAGGATCATGTCGAGGGCTTTGCGCCTGAGGTGGCATGGGTAACACATGGCGGCATGAGTCCGCTCCAGGAGCGCCTGTGCGTTCGTCCGACATCGGAGACGTTGTTCTGCGATTTTTATAAAGATGATATTCAGTCTTACCGTGATCTGCCGCGCGTTTACAATCAGTGGTGTAACGTAGTTCGCTGGGAAAAAGAGACCAGACCGTTCCTTCGTTCCCGTGAATTCCTGTGGCAGGAGGGACATACCGCACATGCGACAGCCGAGGAAGCAGAAGAGCGTACCGTTCAGATGCTGAATGTCTATGCGGACTTCTGCGAGGAAGTTCTGGCAATGCCTGTCATTCGCGGTCAGAAGACGGAAAAAGAAAAGTTTGCCGGCGCGAAGGCAACCTATACGATCGAAGCACTGATGCATGACGGAAAAGCACTGCAGTCCGGTACCAGCCATAATTTCGGCGACGGATTCGCAAGAGCTTATGATGTTACTTTTACAGATAAGGACAATACACTTAAATATGTTCATCAGACATCCTGGGGTTCCACGACCCGCCTGATCGGCGCACTGATCATGGTACATGGTGATGATTCCGGACTGGTATTGCCGCCGCGTATCGCACCGGTACAGCTGATGGTGATCCCGATCCGTCAGGATGCGGAAGGCGTGCTGGATAAGGCAAACGAAGTCAAAGACCGCCTGAGCAAGGTTTGCTCCGTTCGAATCGATGACAGTGACAAGAGTCCGGGCTGGAAGTTCTCCGAGCAGGAGATGCGCGGAATCCCGATCCGCCTCGAGCTGGGACCAAAAGATATTGAAAAGAATCAGTGCGTACTGGTTCGTCGTGACACCAGAGAAAAGACATTTGTTTCACTTGATGAGATCGAAACAGTCGTACCGGAACTTCTGGAGACAATCCAGAAGGATATGTTCGAACGTGCAAAAGCACACCGGGACGCACATATCTGGGATGCGACAGATTACGAGACATTTAAAGATACAGTAGAGAACAAACCGGGATTCATCCGCGGAATGTGGTGCGGCGATCAGGCCTGCGAGGAACAGATCAAAGAGGAAACAGGTGCGACCTCCCGCTGCATGCCGTTCCATGATCAGGAGCAGATCTCAGATGTTTGTGTCTGCTGCGGAAAGCCGGCGAAGAAGCTGGTATATTGGGGACGTGCATATTAAATATGGTTTTAAAGCTGCCTGAAAATGTTAAAAAGATCATTCATACACTGCAGAGTGCCGGCTTTGAGGCATATGCAGTGGGCGGCTGTGTACGCGACGCGCTTTTAGGGCGGAAGCCGGATGACTGGGATATTACGACCTCCGCGCTGCCCGAACAGGTAAAGGAACTATTTGCAAGAACGATCGATACCGGATTGCAGCATGGCACGGTGACAGTTCTTTTTCATGCGGGGAAAGACGGCTGGGAGACCTACGAGGTTACGACATTCCGGATCGATGGTGTCTATGAGGATGCGAGACATCCAAAAAATGTTACCTTTACTCCGAGCCTTGAAGAAGACTTAAAGCGCAGAGATTTTACGATCAACGCCATGGCTTATAACGAGACCGAGGGGCTGATCGATTGCTTTGACGGGCTTTCGGATCTGAGAAACAGACAGATCCGCTGTGTCGGCAACGCGAAAGAACGGTTTACGGAAGATGCGCTCAGAATGATGCGCGCGGTCCGATTTGCCGCACAGCTGGGATTTACGGTCGTTCCCGATACGCTCTCACAGATCAGAGCGCTTGCGCCGCGCCTTCAGATGATCAGCGCGGAACGGATCCAGACAGAGCTTGTCAAGCTGCTGATATCGGATCATCCCGATCAGCTGGAAATACTCTATCAGAGTGGCCTGACCGATGTGTTTTTGCCGGAGTTTTCCGAATTGATGAAAACACCGCAGCATTCGAAGCATCACGGGGAGACCGCAGGGGAGCATACCATTCTGTCGCTGAAAAAAGTGCGGGCAGATAAAGTGCTTCGTCTGGCGATGCTGTTTCATGATATCGCAAAACCTGACTGCAGGACGACGGACGAGGATGGATGGGACCATTTTCACGGCCATCCGCAGCTCGGTGCCGAGATGACCAAAAAAATCCTGCGCCGGTTAAAGTTTGATAACGATACGATCAGACGGGTGACAGGTCTTGTAAGACTGCATGATGAGCGGATCTTCCGGCTGGAAGAGAGTGGAAGCGCATCTGATCAAAAGCAGCTTCGGGCAGTCAGAAGAGCTGTCAGCAGGAACGGAGAGGAAACTTATCCGGATCTGTTTGCCGTCATGCGTGCGGACATTCTTGCGCAGAGTCCTTACCTGCGCAGGGAGAAACTGGCCAGAGTTGACGGATACGAACGCCTCTGGCGGGAAGTACTTGCAAAAAAACAGTGTCTCTCTATTAAGGATCTTGCAGTTGACGGGTCAGACCTGATCGCGCAGGGAATCCCGACGGGACCGAAGATCGGAGAGATCCTGCATGCGATGCTTGAGGACGTACTCGAAGAACCGGAACATAACAGCAGAGAATATCTGCTTGCACATCTGGAACAACATGTACATGGTTTTGTAACTGGAGGAAATGACATGAACTACAAAGAATCTTACAATGAATGGCTTGAGAATCCGTATTTTGATGAAGCGACGAAAGAAGAGCTTCGTGCAATTGCGGGGGATGAGAAAGAAATTGAAGACCGGTTTTACATGGAACTGGAATTCGGTACGGCAGGTCTGCGTGGTGTGATCGGAGCGGGTATGAACCGCATGAACATCTACACGGTCAGAAAAGCGACACAGGGCCTGGCAAATTATATCTGTTCTCTCGGTGTACAGGACAGAGGTGTAGCGATCGCTTACGATTCCAGAAACATGTCACCGGAATTTGCATGCGAAACAGCACTCTGCCTGGCTGCAAACGGTGTTAAAGCATATATGTTTGATTCCCTTCGCCCGGTACCGGAGCTTTCCTTTACCGTCCGTACATTAAAATGCACGGCAGGCGTTGTGATCACAGCCAGCCACAATCCGGCAGAATACAATGGTTATAAAGTATATTGGGAAGACGGTGCACAGATCACGCCGCCACATGATAGCGGAATCATGGACCAGGTTCGTGCGGTGACGGATTTCACGACGGTTAAGACCATGGATTATGATGAGGCGATCAAATCAGGTCTGTTAACGATCATCGGAAAAGACATTGATGACCTGTACATGGCAGAGCTGAAAAAAGTGGTTCTGCATCCGGAAGCGATCGCTTCACAGGCAGATCATCTGCGTATCGTTTATACACCGCTTCACGGAACAGGAAATAAGCCGGTCCGCCGCATTCTTGACGAGCTTGGCTTCAAACAGGTATTCGTTGTTCCGGAGCAGGAAGAACCGGATGGCAATTTCCCGACCGTAAGCTATCCGAATCCGGAAGCAGAGGATGCATTTGCACTGGCATTAGAGCTTGCGAAAGAAAAGGATGCTGACCTGGTCCTGGCAACAGATCCGGATGCTGACCGTCTCGGCGTTTATGTAAAAGACGGATCAGACGGCAGTTATCATGCTCTGACCGGAAACATGTCAGGATGCCTGATCGGCGCATATGAGATCGCACAGAGAAAAGCACTTTTCGGACTTCCGGAAGACGGTGCATTTATCAAATCGATCGTCAGCACGAACCTTGCAGATGCCATTGCAGCTGACTATGGTGTTGAGCTGTGCGAGGTTTTAACAGGATTTAAATTCATCGGCCGTAAGATGCTGGAGTTTGAAACAGAAGGAACCGGAACCTACCTCTTTGGTATGGAAGAAAGCTATGGCTGTCTGCCGGGAACCTATGCAAGAGATAAAGATGCCGTTGCAGCATCCATGGTACTCTGCGAGGCGGCTGCATGGTACAAGGCACAGGGCAAGACCCTCTGGGATGCAATGGTAGAGCTGTATGATAAATATGGTTGGTATCATGATGAAGTGACATCCATTACACTGAAGGGAAAAGAAGGCATCGAGAAGATCCAGTCCATCATGGAAGAGCTGCGCAAGGATCCGCCAAAAGAGATCGGCGGCCTGGAAGTATTGTCGCTCAGAGACTATAAGAAAGGCACGATCGTCGACAACCGTACAGGCGAGACAAAGCCGACCGGACTTCCGTCAGCAAATGTGCTCTACTGTGATCTGCCGGATGCGGCATGGGTATGCTTCAGACCGTCAGGTACAGAGCCGAAGCTGAAGTTCTACTTCGGAATCGTCGGCACATCAGCAGAAGACGCGGCAGCGAAAGCTGCAAATCTCGGTGCAGCTGTGAAGGGTATCGTAGAGGCGATGATGTAGCCCAAACATCGGCATTTTGGACGGTATTTCCCCGGGATTCTAAATGTTTTCTGAATTATGTGAAATAGACGCCGAAAACCTTGACAGAATGGGGAAAATCGAGTATAAATTAAAGATGTATTGTATCATAAGAACCCGTATGTAAGACGGGGTAGGAGGAAAGAAGAATGAACAAATCAGAATTAGTTGCACAGATTGCTGAGCAGGCAGGTCTGCAGAAAAAAGACGCAGAAAAAGCATTAGCTGCATTTACTGACATCGTAGCAGATACTCTGAAAAAGGGTGATAAAGTTCAGCTGGTAGGATTTGGCACATTTGAAGTTACTGAAAGAGCTGCAAGAACAGGTAGAAACCCGCAGACAAAGAAAGAGATCAAGATTCCGGCTTCAAAAGCACCGAAGTTCAAAGCTGGAAAAGCTCTGAAAGATATCGTTAATCAGTAATTTTATTCTGACAGATGAAACAAAACCGGCATCCCTGTGAATTCCACAGGGATGCTGTTTCATATCAGGAGGGAACATGAGACTTGATAAGTATCTGAAGGTCTCACGGCTGATCAAGCGTCGTACAGTAGCGAATGAGGCTTGTGACGCAGGGCGTATTACCGTGAATGGGAAGGTTGCGAAAGCGTCCCAGCAGGTAAAGGCCGGAGACGTTTTAGAGATCACATTCGGGAATCGATCGGTAAAGGCAGAGATCCTAAAGATCGCAGAGACCACGAAAAAAGAAGAAGCTGCGGAAATGTTCCGTTATCTCTAGGTTGCATTCTGCGGTTTCATTGGATATGATAATAACAGGATGACCGAAGCAGGAATGGGTAACAGGTAGTTACGGATCTGTCAAAGGAGTCAGGTGTGAGAAAAAAACAGAAATCAACACTGGATTTAAACGAAAGAAAAAAAACAGCCACCAAAAAGGTCCGCAATCCCAGAAACCGGAAAGCGCGGATCGGTGTCACTTGCATGGTGATCGTTCTGATCGCGATCCTTTCGGTGCAGATCGTTCGTCTTGATGCGCAGAACGATGCATATATTGCCAAGGAAAAACAGCTGAAGACAGAGCTGAAGGCTGAGGAGCAGAGAACGAAGCAGCTCGAAGCAAAGCAGGAGTATGTCAACACGGATGAGTATGTTGAAGATACTGCAAAGTCCAAGCTTGGTATGGCTTATGATGATGAGATCATTTTTAAGGAAGAGTAAATATGTGCGGCATTTGAACTGAGCACATTTTAAGACCCTCACTTTTCTGCCGGATCCCGGGAGATGAGCGGGGGTGTTTGTATTTTTAAAGCAGGCGCCATAAAGCGCCGGTTTTGGGTGAAAAAACATGAGAGATCCTGTTTTTTTGAAAATTGCAGAATACGTCAGAGAGCACCGGATGATACAGCGGGGTGACTGCGTGCTGGCAGCGGTGTCCGGTGGCGCGGACTCCGTCTTTTTGCTGTATGCATTAAAGGCGCTTTCGCAGGAACTGTCCTGTTTTGTCAAAGTGATTCATGTGGAGCATGGCATTCGCGGCGAAGAAAGTCTTCGGGACATGGAATTTGTAAAAAGCCTTTGCCGGTCGGAAGGCATCCCGTGCCGCGTGGAACATGTAGATGCGCCGGCGTTTGCAAAGGAGTCGGGGACCGGAATCGAAGAGGCAGCCAGAATGCTGCGGTATCAGGTATTTGACAGGGTTGCCCAGGAAGAAGGCGCCTGCAGGATCGCAGTAGCGCACCATATGGATGATAACGCCGAGACGATGCTGTTTCACCTGGCAAGAGGG
>JAZQEX010000030.1:0-10936 GCA_045539215.1 Eubacterium sp.
CAATTGAAAATAGTTTCGCAATCGGGGATGAGGAAAATGATCTGTCGATGATCCTGGCTGCAGGCACGGGTGTAGCGATGTGCAATGCGATTCCGAAAGTGTTGGAGGCTGCAGATGTGATCACTGAGCATGACCATGACCATAGCGGAGTGGCGGAGATCATACGGAAGTATGTTTTATAGGATTGCAGGAAGCCTTTGGTTTCTGGTATAATTGCAAAGATATAGTTCAATTACTATAGAGTTTAATAGAAGATTTTTAATTTGATATGTAAAGTAGGATAATCACAAAAGGAGACCAAAGATGAAGACAACACTGGTAATCATGGCAGCGGGCATTGGTTCCCGCTATGGAAAAGGAATCAAGCAGCTCGACCCGGTCGGACCGAATGGTGAGATCATTATGGATTATTCGATCCATGATGCGATCCAGGCTGGTTTTAACAAAGTAGTATTTATCATTCGCAAGAGTCTGGAAGAGGATTTCAAGGCGGTCATCGGTGATCGTATTGCGAAAGTATGTGAACCGCTTGGTGTTGAGATCGGCTATGCATTTCAGGAGCTTGATGAGGTTCCGGAAGGCATTGCCGTGCCGGCTGACCGTACAAAACCGTGGGGCACAGGCCAGGCTGTTCTTTCCTGCAAAGGTATCGTAAAGGAGCCGTTTGCTGTTATCAATGCAGATGATTATTATGGTAAGAGTGCGTTTGTGAAGATTCACGATTATCTTGTGAATTACTCGCCGGAGAAGCCGGGCGATTTCTGCATGGCAGGATTTATCCTGAAAAACACTTTGAGTGAAAACGGCGGTGTGACCCGTGGTGTTTGCAACGTGGATGAGAATGATTTCCTGACTGGTGTGGATGAGACGAAGGATATTAAGGCAACTGCAGATGGTGCGATCTGTGAGCATGGTCCGATTGATCTGAATCGTCATGTATCCATGAACCTTTGGGGACTGACTCCGGAGCTTCTGGATAAACTGGAGGATGGATTCAGGGCGTTCTTTGCAGAACAGGATGAGCAGTCGATCCTGAAAGAGGAGTATCTGCTGCCGATGTTTATTGATGAGTTGATCAAAAAAGGCGAGGCAACGGTGAAAGTCCTTGAGACGACAGACCGTTGGTTTGGTGTGACCTATCATGAGGACCATCCGTTTGTAGTAGAGTCTTTCCGTAATTTGATGGAAAAAGGAGTATATCAGGCGGATCTTTACAGTGATCTGTAGGAAAAAATGATTTATTCAGAACGTATTGCAAAATGGGATAATGCGAAGCTGCTCCTGATCTTTCTGGTAGTGCTTGGTCATTTTCTGGAGACGTTTCTGGAACAGTACCCGGTGTGCGAGAGTGTATATGGCATCATATACCTGTTTCACATGCCGGCGTTTCTGTTTATTTCGGGAATGTTCAGTAAAAAGACGATCAATGCTGACCGATTGGACTGGGCAAAGATCACACCATACCTTGTTTTGTTTGTGATCCTGGATTTTGGGCGGTTTATTGTACGATATTGTTGGGATCCGACGCTGACGTTTCGGGTATTTCGGATCACTGGGGTCTCATGGTATCTTTTTGCATTGTTTGTGCTGATCGTGGTGACACATCTTTTGCGAAAGATCGATCCGAAATTTGTTTTTTGCATCGCAATCGCTATTTCCCTGATCATCGGGTATTCAAAAGGAATCGGATACTGGTTTGCGCTTTACCGGATTATTACGATGTTCCCGTTCTTTTATCTTGGATATCTCTGGGACAGGGAAAAAGTAGAGTTGGTACTTGGACGACATTGGATCAGGATACTGGCAGTTGTGGTGTTGATCCTGCATCTATTTGGTTGCCTGAGTCATCCGGTAAAAGTGCATTTCTGGGAACCGCTGTTAACGGCCGGGACGAATTATTACAGTCTTGATTTTGAGACAGTGCCTTATCCTTGGCTAAAGGAAGAGATCCAGTTTGAGTCTCCATCGGGCACGGTGTCAGACAGTGTGTTGGATGATGCGTTTGCCGATGCGGGTTGGCAGGCAGAACTTGCCAATGAGCAAACAGATATGGAATTCTCGGATGCCATCGCACAGGCAGAGCTTGAGGAAGCCACAATGGAGGAACCTGTGGTCTACACGGTTCCGCCGATCACAGGGGTTTTAAGGCTGGGATATTACGGAATGGCATTTCTGGTGATGTTTGCGGTTCTAAGCCTTATCCCGAAGCGACGGATCCCGGTGCTGTCGAAGATGGGAACCAGAACGCTTTCCGTGTATTTCTGGCATTTGATGATCGTTGAAATTCTGGTGCATCAGAAGTGGCTTTTAGAAATCGTTGGAAAAGGCGGCATGCAGACCATCGTGCTGATGCTGGTGCTTTCGGCAATCGTGACAGGATTGCTTGCGACAAAGCCATGCATGTTCCCGTTGAATTGGCTGATGCACCCGAAGAAGCGATAGGGTACTTGAATTCTCGAACAAGAATATTATAGACTAATATACGAGGGCATAAAATAACCGCCCCAGCGTTGGAAAACTAGGCGGTTATTTTCGCTTAAAAGGGGATTGTTAAACCGTGATTGAATTAGATCAGTTTCAGACAACGTTAAACAGCTATAAAGAGCCGCTTCAGGAAGTGCGTGCGTCTCTGGATCTGGAGAATAAGGAGCATCGCATCAGCGAGATCGAGCGTGAGATGGAAGCACCGGATTTCTGGAATGATCCGGACCGGGCGAAAGCGCTGACCCAGGAGCTTAAAAGCAAAAAGGATGACCTGGCGGACTATCAGAACCTGACCTCGATGATGGAAGATATCGAGGTGATGATCGAGATGGGTCGAGAGGAGAATGATCCTGATACGGTTCCCGAGATTGAGGAGATGTTAAAGGAGTTCCAGGATCTTTTTGATGCGACGCGTACGAAGACGCTGCTTTCGGGCGAGTATGATAAAGACAATGCGATCGTGACGCTGCACTCTGGTGCAGGCGGCACGGAGGCATGTGACTGGGTGAGCATGCTTTATCGCATGTATACACGCTGGGCAGAGAAAAAAGGTTATTCGCTGGAAGTGCTTGACTATCTGGACGGCGATGAGGCGGGCATTAAGTCTGTGACATTTGAAGTAAATGGCGAAAATGCTTACGGTTACTTGAAGTCGGAGAAGGGCGTGCACCGTCTGGTGCGGATCTCGCCGTTTAATGCTGCAGGCAAGCGCCAGACCTCGTTTGCTTCCTGTGATGTCATGCCGGATCTGGATGAGGATATTGATGTCGAAGTGAAGGATGATGAGATCCGTGTGGATACGTACCGTTCAAGCGGTGCCGGCGGACAGCACATCAATAAAACGTCTTCGGCGATCCGTATTACGCATTTGCCGACGGGCATCGTAGTGCAGTGCCAGAACGAGCGCTCGCAGCATATGAATAAGGACAAAGCGATGCAGATGTTGAAGGCGCGTCTGTATATTTTAAAACAGGAAGAACAGGCGGCGAAAGCGGCCGGCATCCGTGGCGAGGTAACAGACATCGGCTGGGGCAACCAGATCCGTTCATATGTCATGCAGCCATATACACTCGTGAAGGATACGCGTACAGGAGAAGAGAGCGGCAATGTCGATGCCGTCATGGATGGCGATATCGACCGCTTCATGAATGCATATCTGAAGTGGCAGGCGCTGCAGGGACAGGAAACGACCATTTGATGGCCGAAGATAGTCACAACAAACAGTTGTGTACATGAACCGTAATAATTCGGTGCGAAAACTTGCACATACTTTAATGCTATGGTAAGATAAAGTCCGCATCATTTATTGGGTGCTTTTTTGGAAATTATGTATTATTATGCAGGATTCTGAACGGAATCCTGCAATTTCAAAAGTAAGGGAGCGAATCATATGGCAAAGATTGCGGTATTAGGATACGGTACGATCGGATCCGGCGTGGCTGAGGTGCTGCGTGTGAATAAGGATCTGATTGCGGAAAAAGCCGGAGAGGAGATCGAGATCAAGTATATCCTGGATCTGAGAGATTTCCCGGGGGATCCGCTCGAGGATAAGGTTGTTCACGATTTTGATGTAATCGCAAATGATCCGGAGGTTTCTGTTGTCGTTGAGGCAATGGGCGGCGTGGAGCCGGCATTTACATTTGCAAAGCAGGCTCTGCTTGCAGGCAAGCATTTTGCGACATCCAATAAGGCGCTGATCGCAGCGCGTGGCGCGGAGCTGTTCGCGATTGCAGAGGAAAAGGGATTGAATGTGATGTTTGAAGCGAGTGTCGGTGGCGGCATTCCGATCATCCGCCCGATCTACTCGAGCCTGACAGCTGATGATGTTTTAGAGATCAGCGGTATCCTGAACGGCACGACCAACTATATGATGACGAAGATGGCTGAGGATGGCTCTGAGTTTGATGATGTGTTAAAAGACGCACAGCAGAAGGGCTATGCAGAGGCTGACCCTACGGCTGACATCGAGGGTCATGACGCATGCCGTAAGATCGCGATCCTGACTTCTTTGGTCTGCGGAAAGCAGGTTGATTTTGAAGAGATCCATACAGAGGGTATCACACATATTTCAGCAACCGACATTCAGTATGCGAAGGAAATGGGCCGTGCGATCAAGCTGCTTGCAATGAGCAGAAAGGCTGAGCACGGATATGCAGCAATGGTTGCACCGTTTATGCTTCCGCCTTCACATCCGCTGTTTAGCGTAAAAGATGTGTTTAATGCAGTTTTCGTAAATGGAAATGTGCTGGGTGAGGCGATGTTCTACGGCGCAGGCGCAGGCAAGCTTCCGACCGCAAGCGCAGTTGTGGCAGATGTGGTCGACATTGTTCGTCACAAGGGCGTTGGCAATCAGATGGGCTGGAGCACAGAGAAAGCGGTTCTGGCTGATGAGAAGGAGCTCTCCTTTGCGCATTTCATCAGAACAACTGACAGCAAGGATGAGATTGAAAAAGCATTCGGTTCTGTAGAATATGTTTCAATCGGCATGGATGAAGAGCTTGCATTTGTGACACCGGTGATGGACGGCGCTTCTTTTGAGGCGGCACTGGCAAATCTGTCAGGTGTACTGCAGTGCATCCGTATGGGTTGATAGTAAAAAACAAGATTTAAACGAGATGGAGATGGCATTATGCTGGTAGTAAAAAAGTTCGGCGGCAGTTCTGTCGCGGATAAAGAAAGAATCTTCAATGTGGCGCGGATCGTCACGGAGGATTACAAAAACGGAGATGATGTAGTCGTTGTCCTTTCCGCTATGGGAAAGACGACCAACAACCTGATCGCAATGGCAGAGGATATCAATCCGAAGGCACCGAAGCGTGAGATGGATATGCTGCTTGCGACAGGAGAGCAGGTGTCGGTTGCGCTTCTTGCAATGGCATTGCATTCGATGGGAGTTCCGTCAATTTCCCTGAATGCGTTCCAGGTTGCGATGCATACGACATCCACTTATGGAAATGCAAAATTTAAGAGAATCGATTCTGAGCGGATTTCAAATGAGCTGGATCAGAGAAAAATCGTAATCGTGACCGGTTTCCAGGGCATCAATAAGAATGATGATCTGACAACACTTGGCCGTGGCGGTTCGGATACAACAGCTGTTGCACTGGCAGCTGCGCTGCATGCGGATGCATGTGAGATCTACACGGACGTTGAGGGCGTTTACACGGCTGACCCGCGTGTGGTTCCGGATTCAAGAAAATTAAAAGAGATTACTTATGATGAGATGCTTGAGCTCGCGACACTGGGTGCAAAGGTACTGCATAACCGTTCGGTTGAGCTGGCAAAGAAGTTTGGTGTACAGTTAGTAGTCCGTTCCAGTCTGGTGGAAGCGGAAGGAACGGTTGTTTTGGAGGAATCAGAAATGGAAAGTATGCTGGTAAGCGGTGTAGCGGTTGACAAGAATGCGGCAAGGATCGCGCTCGTAGGTGTTAAGGATGAGCCGGGTGTGGCATTTAAGATCTTTAATCTGCTTGCAAAGGCAAACATTAACGTAGACATCATTCTGCAGGGTATCGGCCGTGACGGCACAAAAGATATCGCGTTCACCGTGCCGGAAGACCAGCTGGATGATGCACTTGCGGCACTTGAGAATAACAAGGGCCGCTTTGAAGTATCTAAGATCGAGCACGATGCGTCTGTTGCGAAGCTTTCCATCGTAGGTGCTGGTATGCAGAGCCATCCGGGCGTTGCTGCAGGCATGTTCGAGGCACTGTATAATGTCGGCGTAAACATCCGTATGATCGGAACCTCTGAGATCCGCGTTACCGTGCTGATCAACGAAGAGGATTGCGACAAGGCAATGCGCGCAGTACATGGAAAGTTCTTCCAGTAATATAATCGTAAAATATCACGCTAGCGTGATAAAAAGTAAAAAAGGGGACAGGTGCAAAAATTGCATCTGTCCCTTTTGGGTTTTCGATTCAGTTGTCCGGTAGTGGCGCCACTGGTACCATAAAAGCTACTCTGTCCCGCCTTCGAGAATGGCCCGATATTCCATATGCTCTTCGCGAACTTTTAAGTAGAACACGATGAGGCTCTGCTCGACGTATTGCTCGACCCAGAGCAGGCCGATGCCGAAACTTAAGATCCCAATCAGAAAGATCCCGATAAAGGAAAGGTAGAGCACGAACAGTGTTCCCTTTCTTTTTTTCATGTACTTCCAGCTCTGCTTCATGGCCTGAATGACTTTTGTCCCATATGGGTCATCAAGCAGGATGTAGGTAGTCAGCGCAAAGCCGAGTGCGATGATGATCATGAGGATCACACCGACTACTAATAGGATAATGCCTGCGATCGCCAAAGCGTTGGATTGCGTAACTGCGACAATGCCCAGGCAGATTGATCCCGGCAGGGAACATGCAACACCGATCAGGGCCATCAGTACACCAAAGCCCATGAATTTGTCCGGATGATTTTTAAACGGATAGAAGAAATCCTGAAGAGTTGCTTCTTTTCTTCTGCCGATGTTTAAATGAACCTGTGCAAAACCTGCACCAAACAGGATGGCAATCAGTAATACGATGATCTCTCCGAGCAGACCGATCAGCATATGCGTGACGCTCATGTCCATAGCGGCATTTTGCACCATTCGCTGGAATGGCGAGCTGATCAGAGAAATGATGAAGATCATCAGCAGGTAAAGGGCGATCGGAAGCGGGAATTTTCCGAGCAGGTTTTCGCGGGAAGTTCCTTTGATTTCTATGATTTTTTGTCTCATCTTACATCCCTCCGAAGTTTTGCATAAACTGGCTCATGTCGAGCGTGCCGGCAGTGCCGCCTTCCATGTTCATGACCTGCTGCTGGATGAGCATGATATAGTTTTCGAAGCTGCCAAACTGCGTGATGATGGTGAAAATACCGATCGCAAACAGGCCGACACCCAGGATGATCGCAGCAGTGCCGAGCGGAATGGCAATGGATGCCGGACGGGCACAGCGTCTTTCTTTTCCACGTGAGAGCAGTGCGAAGATGATCGCAAGTGCGCCGAACATGATCGGTGTGATCAGCAGAAAGAAAGTAGCGAGTCCCAGAATCGCAAACGTGATCGACGCCATCGCAAACTGCTGTTGCGGGGTGCGCGGTGCGCCCTGTTGCATCGGTTTCCAGTCGTTGTTGTTATCGTTGTTCTGATTTCGGTTGAACGGATCATTCGGATCCTGCCCGAACCGATTGTTCGGATCATTGTTTTGATATGGGTCGTATGGCATAGAAGCCTCCTTATATATAAGTCATTTTCGGCTATCATATCACGCAGGTGAAAAAAACTCAATATTGTGTTATACTAGCACGGATACGGACGCAGCGTACTCGGAATTCGAGAGCAAGTGCGGTGATTTTGGAACTATTCTGGCTGAAAACGTAGGATTTGTTCCAAAATGCGGGAATTTTGGAACTCTCATGGTGAATCTCGTAGGATTAGTTCCAAAACAAGTCTAAACCAAGCAATTTAACAAGAAACTGATGGTGGTTTGGAACTTTACAAGGCAGATAATGCAAGTTTTGTTCCAAAATCTAGTGATATGGATGAACTGAGCGGAATGAATCAATCTTATTATGAAATAGAAACCAATTCTCCGGAGGAGACGTTTGCATTTGCGAAGCAGATGGCAGAAGCAGCGAGTCCCGGTGAAGTGATCACGCTCGATGGCGACCTGGGTGTCGGCAAGACGGTGTTTGCGCAGGGCATAGCGGAGGGCCTGGGGATTACGGGGCCGGTGAACAGCCCGACGTTTACGATCCTGCAGGTCTATGAAGAAGGGCGGATGCCGCTTTACCATTTTGATGTGTATCGGATCGCGGATCCGGAGGAGATGGATGAGATTGGATACGAGGACTGCTTTTACGGAGAAGGAGTGACGCTGATCGAGTGGGCGGAGCTGATCCCGGAAATCCTGCCGGCGAAGTATCGGTCGGTGAAGATTGAAAAAGATCTGGACAAGGGATTTGATTATCGAAAGATCATTGTCAAAGAAGTGGGAGGAAATGAATCGTGCGGATTTTAGCGTTAGACAGTTCGGGGCTGGTGGCCAGTGTGGCGATCATGCAGGACGATACGCTTTTGGGTGAATATACGACCAATCATAAGAAAACGCATTCGCAGACGCTTTTGCCGATGCTGGCACAGTTGATGGAAGAGCTGAAACTTGAGATGAGTGATCTGGATGCGATCGCGGTTGCGGGCGGACCGGGCTCTTTTACAGGACTTCGGATCGGTTCGGCGACGGCAAAGGGCCTCGGATTGGCTGCAGACTTGCCACTGATCCACGTGCCGACACTGGAAGGGTTGGCATATAACCTCTGGGGAACGGATGCATATGTTTGTCCGCTGATGGATGCGCGTCGCAACCAGGTTTACACGGGCGTATATTATTTTAAAGAAGATGACCCGAAAAATGGAAACGGCGGACTGAAGATGTGCACGAAGATCGATCAGTGTGCAGTCGGAATCGATGAGATCATCGCGAAGCTGAATCGGATCTGTGAAAACGCCGGAGATGACATGCAAGAAGGTGCGGCTGCCAAAGAGAAAAAAGTCATTTTCTTAGGCGATGGCGTTCCTGTTTTTTCCAATTATATAAAGGCAAACTGTAAAATGCCGTTTTCGTTTGCACCTGCGCATATGAACAGACAGTCCGCAGCTTCGGTCGCGGCGCTTGGAATGGTCTATGCTAAGGAAGGTAAAATAGAGAGCGCGGACGAGCACAAGCCGGATTACCTGCGTCTCTCGCAGGCAGAACGGGAACGTCTTGCAGCTGGCAAATCAATCGAGCCGGAGGCGGAGTGATGGAGCAAAAGATTCAGATCCGCCCGATGTCTCAGGCTGATGTGCCACAGGTAGCGGCTTTGGAAAAGAAAATCTTCAGCCGGCCGTGGAGCGCAGAAAGTTTTGAAAAGGCATTGACCTATCCGGAGCAGATCTTGCTGGTCGCCGAGGTGATCGATTCGCCGGAAAGTGATTTGCCCGAAAGCAAAGAAAGCGTGATCTGCGGCTACAGCATTTTGTTTGCGGCAGCCGATCAGGCGGATGTATCGAACATTGCGGTGGATTCTGAGCGCCGTGGACAGCACATCGGTGATGCACTGATGCGGGAAATGCTGAACCATGCAAAGGATCGTGGCGTACAGGAAGTCTTTCTTGAAGTGCGTGTGTCAAACGCGCCGGCGATCGGATTGTATCAGAAGTATGGATTTGAACGGATCGGTGTCCGCAAAGGCTACTATGAGGAGCCAAAAGAAGATGCGCACCTTATGCGGTTAGATATGCTTAAAGAGGATATGTAGGACATTCCCGTAAAGATGGATTTCATAAAGATAGCAGGGAGTTAGTATGCTGGATGTTTGTTTGCTGGGAACAGCAGGTATGATGCCGCTTCCGTACCGGAAGCTGACATCACTGATGACAAGATATAATGGGAGCAATCTTCTGATTGACTGTGGCGAAGGGACGCAGATCGCGATCAAGGAAAAAGGATGGAGTTTCCATCCAATCGATGTGATCTGTTTTACCCATTTTCACGCAGATCATATCAGTGGTCTGCCGGGGCTTTTGCTCACGCTTGGAAACGCAGAGCGTGAAAAACCGATTTTAATGATCGGACCGAGAGGTCTGGAGCATGTGGTGAAATGCTTGCGTGTGATCGCGCCGGAACTGCCGTTTGAGCTCATTTTTCATGAGTTGAAAGAGCCGGAAGAGACGATCGAGGCCTGCGGTTACCGAATCAAGGCGTTCCGCGTGAATCACAACGTGCCTTGCTACGGGTATTCGCTTGAGATTGACAGGACCGGCCGGTTTGACGTGGAGAGAGCAAAGGCACAGGATATCCCCCAGCGGTTCTGGAACCGCCTGCAGCATGGTGAGACCATTGAAGAAGATGGACGTGTGCTGACGCCGGATATGGTGCTCGGACCGGACCGGAAGGGCATCAAGGTGACGTATTGTACGGATTCGCGCCCGACACAGCGGATCGAAGACAACGCGCGAGGGTCTGACCTTTTTATCTGCGAAGGCATGTATGCGGAAAAAGAAAAGCTCGCGAAGGCGAAGCAGTATAAGCATATGACGTTTTATGAGGCTGCGCGTTTGGCGAAAAAAGCAGAGGTAAAGGAGCTTTGGCTGACGCATTTTAGCCCTTCGCTCGTTCGGCCGGAACAGTACATGGATGAAGTACATTCGATTTTCCCTGCGGCATCTTTGGGAAAAGACGGGCGCTCTGTAGAGATTGCGTTTGAAGAAGATGAATAATATGAAGAAAGACAATACTATTAATAAGGAAATAAAGATTCTCGCGATCGAATCATCCTGTGATGAGACGGCGGCAGCAGTGGTGGTGAACGGACGGGATGTACGGTCAAACGTAATCTCCTCGCAGGTTCCGCTGCACACGCTTTATGGAGGTGTCGTTCCGGAGATCGCTTCGAGAAAACATATCGAAAAAATCAATCCGGTGATCCG
>JAZQEX010000031.1:0-14386 GCA_045539215.1 Eubacterium sp.
CCCGTTGACCCAGAGAAAGTCGTTAAGAAGACCAGCGAAGACGGAAAGACCTATCATGTAGGTGATACCGTTGAGTGGACAGTATGGATCAAGAACATCTATGATGAAGAAAAGAAACTTACTGTAACGGAACCTGAAGGAATGACGATCGAAGGGGAAGTACCGAAGACACTGAAGGCAGGCGAGGAGATCACATTAACTGTTACGCACGTCGTGACAGCAGAGGATGTAGAAGCCGGAACGATCACCAATACTGTAACAGCAGATCTGGACGGTCTCATGAAACCTGGTGAAGATACCGTTACGACAGAGCCGATCGCAATCACGATCACAGCAGATGACGCAAGCAAGGTATATGACGGAGAAGCGCTGACGAAGGACAGCTGGAAACAGACAGCCGGCGAACTGGCAGAAGGAGATAAGATCGAATCTGTCACAGTGACCGGAAGCCAGACACTGGTTGGAAGTAGCGAGAATGTACCGAGCGGAGCGAAGATCGTAAATGCTGGTGGCGAGGATGTCACAGAAGCGTATGATATCAGCTATAAAAACGGAACGCTGACAGTCACAGACGGAGAAGGGCCGGGAGAAGACCCCGTTGACCCAGAGAAAGTCGTTAAGAAGACCAGCGAAGACGGAAAGACCTATCATGTAGGTGATACCGTTGAGTGGACAGTATGGATCAAGAACATCTACGATGAAGTAAAAGCCCTGATTGTTGAAGAACAGGACGGCATGACTATTGTAGATGAAGAGAATCTGCCGAAGGAACTCAGCGCAGGTGACGATATCACACTCATCGTACATCACATCGTAACAGCGGCGGAAGCTGCAAATGATACGATCACGAACACGATTAAAGTAAGACTCGGTGACCTTGAGAAGACAGGTGAAGACACAGTCGATACCGAGCAGATAAAGATTGAGATCACAGCAGCAAGCGACAGCAAAGTCTATGATGGAGAAGCGTTGACAAACGCTGGTTATGAACTGACCGACGGCGAACTTGCAGAAGGCAACACCATTGAATCTGTAACTGTAACTGGAAGCCAGAAGCTTGTAGGAAACAGTGCAAACGTAGCAAGTGAAGCGAAGATCGTGAATGCCGCAGGTAAAGATGTAACCGCTGGTTACGATATCATTTATGTAGACGGTACGCTGACAGTCACAGACGGAACAAATCCGGGAGAAGATCCTGTAGACCCGTCTAAGGTTGTCACGAAGACCAGTGAAGACGGAAAGACCTATCATGTAGGTGACACCGTCACATGGACGATCACAGTAACCAATATCTATGATGAAGAAAAGACAATCGTCGTTAAAGAGCAGGAAGGAGTAGAATTAGGAGAGTATCCTAAGACACTTGAAGCCGGAGCTAGTGTAGATATTAGTGCAACACATGTGATCACGGCAGATGATGTTGAAGCAGGAACCTATACCAATAAGGTGCAGGCAGAGCTTGGAAATATCAAACCGGAAGGTGAAGACACAGTCGACACCGAGCAGATCAAGATCGAGATCACAGCAGCAAGTGACAGCAAAGTCTATGACGGGGAAGCGTTGACAAACGCTGGTTATGAACTGACCGATGGCGAGCTTGCAGAAGGCAATACCATTGAATCTGTAACAGTAACCGGAAGCCAGACGCTTGTGGGAAGCAGTCACAACGTACCGAGCGATGCGAAGATCGTAAACGCAGGTGGCAAGGATGTCACAGCAGCCTACGACATCAAGTATGTAGATGGCACGTTGACAGTAACAGACGGAACAAATCCGGGAGAAGACCCGGTAGACCCGTCCAAGGTTGTCACGAAGACCAGTGAAGACGGAAAGACCTATCATATAGGCGATACCGTTGAATGGACGATCACAGTAACGAATATCTATGCTGAAGAAAAGACAATCGTCGTTAAAGAGCAGGATGGAGTAGAATTAGGAGAGTATCCTGAGAGACTTGCAGCTGGAGCTAGTGTAGATATTATTGCAACACATGTGATCACGGCAGATGATGTTGAAGCAGGAACCTATACCAATAAGGCACAGGCAGAGCTTGGAAATATCAAACCGGAAGGTGAAGACACAGTCGAAACCGAGCCGATCGCGATCGAGATCACAGCAGCAAGCGACAGCAAAGTCTATGACGGAGAAGCGTTGACAAATGCTGGTTATGAACAGACAGCCGGCGAATTGGTAGAAGGCGACAGCATTGAAAGTGTAACAGTAACCGGAAGCCAGACACTGGTCGGAAGCAGCGCAAACGTTGCAAGTGAAGCGAAGATTGTAAACGGAGATGGAGAGGACGTCACAGCAGGTTACGACATTAAGTATGTGAACGGAACTCTGGAAATCACTCCGGCGACGATTATCGATCCCGATGATCCGACAGTCGATCCTGAGGATCCGGATGCGAACAGATTTACAGTTTCTAATCCGACCAACGTGATGTACAACGGTCAGGAGCAGAAACAGCCAATTACCATTACCGATACGGTAACAGGCAAGACACTTGTCGAAGGTACAGATTTCACACTCAGCTACAGCGAGGATGTGACGAATGCCGGAACTGTAACCATTACAGTCACTGGCATCGGAAACTATGATGGCGAGCTGACGAGAACGTATGAAATCACCAAACGCAATGTGATCATGACCTCCGGATCTCAGACGAAAGTCTATGACGGAACCGCATTAACCAATCATAATGTAGAGGTTACAGGTGATGGTTTTGTAGAGGGAGAAGGTGCAGCGTATAGCTTTACCGGAAGCCAGACAGAAGTTGGCGGAACGACGGCAAACAACCTGTTTACTTATGAGCTGAACGAAAACACATTGGCAGACAATTATGAGATCTCGCTGATTTTCGGAACGCTGACAGTAACAGAAGTACCGGTGATCCCGGTTATTCCGACACCAGATGACCCAACACCTACACCTGGCCCGACACCTACGCCGGATCCAACACCTACACCTACGCCAGATACGACACCGGTAACAACCCCGGCTACCCCGGCACCGGCAGCACCTGCTGCAACGACTGGCAGAACCGCTACGGTAACACCGGCAGAACCGGCACAGATCATCCTTCCTGACGGACCGACTCCGCAGGCAGCACCTGAAGAGGCGCCGGTTGAGATTGAGGATGACGAGACCCCGCTGGCACAGCCGACGGAGGGACACTGGGCACTGATTAACCTGTTGGCAGCTATCGCGACTGTAGCAACTTGTATATTCCTTCTGATTCGGTTTATCGGAAGAAGAAAGGAAGAGCAGGAAGAATCTGAAGAGCTTGAAAGCACAGGAACAGATGAGGGTGAAGAAGAAGCAACACGCATCAGAAGAAAGGGTGCACTGCGACTGATCAGCATCATTCCGGCAGTAGTAGCGGTCATTGCGTTTATCTTGACAGAAGATATGAGCCAACCGATGCAACTGATTGACAAGTTCACAGTTCTAATGATCATCATTCTTGTAGTTCAGATCATCATCGCGGCACTTGCAAAAGTGAAAAAAGACGATGAAGACGAGAACGAAGAAGAAAATGCAACAGCATAAGCGCAGCTGACAAAGTGTTAGCAATCCCTATTATGAAACAATGAACTAAGTTTTTGGGATAACGAAACGGCGCCCCTTGTTTTAAAATAAACAAGGGGTGCTTTTCTTTTGCCCCCACACAAAAACGTCGTTTACAAATGTTTTCTTTACCAGTCAATTAAGGTTGGAGGAAAACAGATGAACCAGATTTACGGATACGTTCGTGTCAGCAGCCGTGACCAAAATGAGGAGCGGCAGCTGATCGTAATGAGAGAAAAGGACGTGCCGGAAGAAAACATTTTCGTAGATAAGCTTTCGGGAAAGGATTTTGACAGACCGGCATACAAAAGACTTGTGAAGATATTGCACGAGGATGATCTGTTGTTGGTTAAAAGCATTGACCGGCTGGGAAGGAACTATGCAGAGATCCTGGAGCAGTGGCGCATATTGACGAAGGAGAAAAAGATCGATATCTGCGTGATCGACATGCCGCTATTGGATACGCGGCAGGGTAAGGATCTGATGGGGACCTTCTTAAGTGATCTGGTGCTGCAGATCCTTTCGTTTGTGGCAGAAAACGAGCGAAAGATGATCAAACAGCGTCAGAGGGAAGGAATCGCCGCCGCAAAAGCACGCGGTCAAAAGTTCGGCCGACCGGAGATTCCGCTCCCTGAGAATTTCCCGGGAGTTTACGAGCGCTGGAGGAAAGGAGAGATCAACGGCGTAGAGGCAGCCGAGGAGCTGCAGATACCGGCATCGACATTTCGGTATAAGGCGAAAAAGATAACGCCGGATTATCGAAGTGAAGTGACGGTATGATGAAATAAAGAAAATGGTGTACTTTTTTGCTCAAAACGTCGTTTAAAATAGTTCTTTACACAATTTCTATTCTAAGAAATTCAGTGAGTCATTCTGCTTACAATGTTGCTTTAGTAGCACCAAAAAAGCGTCAAGTCTGTCAGAAACTGTGCGTCTTTTTAATATTTAGCAGCTACTTTTTTAGGCGCAAAAAAGTACACCTTTTTGCTTGCCGGGAGCTGATTGTTAACATGTTCCCCTTTATCATTAATCCCTATGAGAGACCAGGTAATCCCGCATGAACATGATGGCGGGATTCTGGTTGTTTTTATTCCAGGCGGCGAGGATATCCAGTCGGTTGTCGCTGTTTCTGATGTCTAAAAACTGCAGATCCCGGTGCTCGTCCATCTTTGTGCTGGCAGGGAGGAATGTTACGCCCATACCGGAGCGGACCATCATGGTGACGGCTTCGCGGCGGGTAGAGGTTTTGATGATGTTGGGGGTGTAGTTCTGGGCTTCACATAGCTGCATGACTTTGTGATAGAACCCGGAGGATTCCAGATTAGAGAGCATGATGACAGGTGTTTGCTTTAGGTCATGCAGGTCCACACTCTGTTCAGAGGCCAGAGGATGATCGTCTTTGACGACCAGAGAGATATAGTCTTTTAGGATGACCGCAGAGCACAGATCTAGGGAATCATGAAGATCGGTCGACATGCAGAAGCCGATATCAAGGCTCATATTCTCGAGTGCTTCATAGAGCAGAGTGCTGTTGAACTGATCGATAGAGAGATCGATGCCCGGGTACGCAGTATGGAAGCCTGAGATCCACCGGGGTAAGGATGCATGAAAGACAGATGCAGATAAAAAGCCGACGGAAAGAGAGCCTGTCTGAAGTTTGTCAGCGCTTCGCGCATGCAGGATCGACTGTTCGATCATCTGCATGATCTTGCGGGCATCTTTTAGGAATACTTCTCCGGCAGGCGTGAGGCTGATGCTGCGATTTTCGCCCCTGTAGAACAGTTCGGTCCCGAGTTCCTCCTCCAGATGGGAGATACTATGGCTCAAAGCGGGCTGTGAGATGTAGAGCATCTTTGCGGCTTTCGTAAAACTAAGCAGGCTGGCGGTCGTGATAAAATAGCGGATCTGTCTGATCTCCATCGGATCACCTCCATACGAAAATATTATATCATGCGGCAAAGTAGCATCTGTATGAATCTTTTCGATTACAGATGTTATTAATATTATTCATAAGGTCTTTTATAGAATGAAATTGACATACCAGGCGGCGGTTTTTATAGTGAAAGCAGGAGGTCTGTTCACTTGAATCTCATGAGGAGTGATCGTATGTCTTTACAGGAATTTCAGGCATTTGAGAATATGCCAAAGACCGCAAATGAAGCAAAGCAGCTTTGTATTTATGCAAACAGGATCCTTGCAAATGAAGGGGTGCTGGATGCTTACGGACATGTCAGCATTAGAAATCCGGAAAACCCGGATATCTTTTTTCAGGCTAGGGCGGTCGCGCCGGAGTTTGTGACGATGGAGGACCTTTTAGAGATCGATTTGGAAGGAAACGTACTGACGGATTCACCATATCGTCCATATGGGGAGCGAGTGATCCACGCGGCAGTATTTAAGAACAGGCCGGATGTGCATGCTGTTTTTCACGGGCATCCGCAGGAAGTGATCGTAATGTCGGCACTGGGAATTCCGATCCGTTCTATGGCGCAATATTGCGGTGTCTTTTACGAACCACTCCCATTTTATGATGACTATGAAAAAGAAGGCGGGCTTTTGATCGTTTCAATGGAGGAAGCGATCAAGCTGGCCGGGGTCATGGGAGGGGCGGCCGGTGTCGTGATGAGAGGTCATGGCGTTACGCTTGTCGGAAACAGCATCCAACAGGCAGTTATGAACGCGATCTTCTTAAGGGATTGCGCAAAGCTTCAGCTGATGGCGCTGCCTGTCGGAGAACCGAAGTATTTATCCAAAGAAGAGGGTGAGTGTGCTGTAAGAACGCAGTATAGTACGTTATCATTGGAGCGCTGCTGGAACTGCTGGTTGGAGAGGGCTAAGAAAGCCATGCCGGATCTGGCATAATATAGTTGAAAGAAAAAGAAGCCGAAAAGGCTTCTTTTTTGTTTTCAGCCCGATTATAAATCTGGTGCATAGGCATATAAATAAGCAGTATTAGAAGCCGGAAAATGTGGCCGATATAATGAAATTGACGAAATATATCCATTTATTTTTAGGATAAGAAAGGAGATGATCGGACATGATTGAGGGCAGAATGTTAATCAACGGACAAATGACAGAAAGCGAGAGCGGTCGTTGGATTCCATGCATCAATCCGGCGACAGAAGAGGAGATCGGAAGGATTCCGAGGGCATCTGAGAAGGATGCGGAAGCTGCGATACAGGCAGCACAGGAAGCGTTTCCGGCATGGAAGATGCTGTCGATTGACCAGAGAGGTGCATACTTAAACCGACTGGCAGACCGGATCGCTGAGTGTGCGGAAGAGATCGCGGCAATTGAGTGTATGGACACGGGGCATACATTAAAACGTGTCAAAGGTGATGTCGCTTCGGCATCGTATTTCCTGCGTTTTTATGCAGGTCTTGGCTGGGAGCTGAAGGGTGAAGTCATCCCGGCGACAACACCGAACAATCTGCATTTTACGGTGCGGGAACCGTATGGTGTTGTTGCAAAGATTGTGCCGTTTAATCATCCGGTCATGTTTGCATCGAGGATCGGTGCGCCGCTGATCGCCGGCAATACGATCATCCTGAAGGCGCCAAAAGAAGCTTCCCTTTCTATTTGTAAATTTGCAGAGCTTTGCCAGGAAATCTTTCCGCCGGGCGTAGTGACGATTTTAACCGGAAACGGTTCGGAAGTTGGAGATTACATTGTGAAACATCCGAAGATCAAGCGGATCGGGTTTATTGGTTCGGAGGAGACCGGTATTAACATCCAACGGGCAGCGGCAGACACGACCGTAAAACAGCTGACACTGGAACTTGGCGGTAAAAATCCGATGATCGTTTATCCGGATGCGGACGTAGAAAAAGCGATTCGCAGTGTGCCGGGCGGCATGAGTTTTGCATGGTCAAGTCAGTCCTGCGGGTCACTGACCAGACTGTTTTTACATGATTCCATTTATGATCAGGGTTTGGAATTGTTAAAAGAGCTTGTGGATGCATTTGTCGTCGGAGATCCGACGAGCGATGAGACGAATATGGGACCGATCATCTATAAGCAGCAGTACGAGAAGGTACTGTATTACATTCAGGCAGGCAAGGAAGACGGTGCACGGCTGATCTCAGGAGGCTGTAAACCGGAAGGACCGGGATTTGAAAAAGGTTACTGGGTTCGTCCAACGGTGTTTGCAGACGTAACGCCGGATATGCGCATTTTCAAAGAGGAAGTTTTCGGACCGGTACTTTCGGTCATTCGCTGGAGTGATGAAGAGGAGATGATCCGTCTGGCGAACTCTTTGAATCTTGGCCTGACAGGTTCCATCTGGACGCAGAACATTAATACTGCGCTTCGGACAGCGGAGCGCTTAGAGACCGGATACATTTGGATCAATAGTGTTTCTGCGCATTATAAGGCAGTGCCATTTGGCGGCAAGAAAAACAGTGGCATCGGCAGGGAAGAAGGCCTGGATGAGATCATGGGCTACACGGAGAGCAAGACGATCAGCATTATCTGTGACTGATTAATGATGTAAGTGATTTGTTTTTGGAATATGAGAGGAGATTATCATGTTTAGTATTCAGGATAAAGCAGTTATTATCACAGGCGCGGCACAGGGAATCGGACGTCAGTATGCATTATCTTTTGCAGAGGCAGGCGCTAAAGTGATCTGCGCGGATATCAATGCCGAAAAGATTGCAAATGTTGTAAAAGAAGTAACGGATGCGGGCGGCATCGCCATCCCTTGCCAGGTGGATGTGACAAAGCCTGAACAGTGTGAGGCGATGGCAGCGCTCTGCAAGGAGAACTTTGGCAGGATCGATATCATCATCAACAGCGCAGCAATTTTTTCCACGATTGAAGTAAAGCCTATTTGGGAAATGCCAAAAGAAGAGTGGGATGCACTGATCGAAGTGAACCTGACGGGTGTATTCAATTGCTGTAAGGCAGTACTGCCGACAATGATGGAGCAGGAGTGGGGACGTGTGATCAACCTGACTTCAAGTTCATTTTTTGAAGGTCGCGGAAACTATGTACACTATGTGGCTTCGAAGGCAGGAATCATCGGCCTGACAAGATCGATGGCAAACGATGTCGGTAAATTTAATATTACATGTAACTGTATTTCGCCGGGCGCAACGATCACGGAGATCCGCCGCGGAACGATCGATCAGAAGTGGATTGATGCAGTTCTGGCAAAACGTGACTTAAAGAGGATGGAAGTGCCTGAGGATCTGGTAGGCGTTGCAATTTTCATGGCTTCGGAAGCGGCTGCATTTATGACAGGTCAGACAATCATCGTAGACGGCGGTATGGTATTCCTGCCGTAAGAAGGAGGGATGGACATGGGTTTAAAAGAACGAATTGACGAGATCCGTATCATTGACGCACATGTTCATTGTGTGGATCCGTATTGCTGGATGACATACGTTGGATCGTTTCCGTTTGGATTTCGTCTGGAAAAACCGGGCCCGACGACGCTTTTAAATAAGCGGAAGAGCTATATCAAGGGCTATCAGGCACTGTATGATTTTCCATATGATGATCTGACACCGGAGAATGAGGCGTGGCTGGATGAGACCTGGAAAAAGACGATCGATCTTGAGGCGGAGTATGACATGAAGGCGTTTGATCAGGCCGGCGTAGAAATGGGGATCGAGATGTGCTTAAGCGGACCGGAGCTTCCACCGGGATTGCCGGAGGAGCGGTTTAAGATGGCGGTTTTGATCGATGGTTTTCTGATCCCGCTGGATAACACAGACGTTGGCCAGAACGAGCGGGCGAAGCAGTTTGTAACGATGGGCAGCTACTATCCGGGAACACTCGTGGAGAAATATCAGCCGGCAGACTTTGATGCTTATCTGAAAATGATATCTGACACATTTGATGAACTCAAAGCGCAGGGTGTGGTAGCGTTTAAGATGAATTATCCGTACTGGCGGGATATTCAGATCGATGTGGTGGACTATGAGGATGCGCGGCCGGTCTATGAGCAGAAGGACAACTCACCCGTGGCTTACAAGAAACTGCAGGATTATATTATGCGGTTCATGACGGCAAAGGCGGCAGAGATCGGGCTGCCGATTCAGATCCATACCGGTGGAATCGGCATTTCACAGCAACTTTATCGTACAGATCCAATCTATCTGGAGGATCTTTTGTGGCTTCCGGAGTGCAAAAAAGCAAAGATCGTTTTATTGCATGCGGCTTATCCGTATTGCAAGAAGGCAGGCTATATGGCGCAGCGAAAAGTTAACGCACCGGATATCTATATCGACTTTTCGATGATGGTACACTGCCTGCCCGGCGCGCCGGATTCGGTCGTTCCGATCTTGCGGGATTTCATTCTGGAAGGTTTGGAGGACCGTCTTATGTATGGCAGCGACGGCAACAATCCAATGACAACATGGCTGGGTGCATATGATGGAAGAGAAGCTGTCTACCAGACGGTGAAAGGGTTGTGCGAGGATGGTTACATCGATGAAGAGCATGCGTATGTGATCGCTAAAAAACTACTGCGTGATAACGCAATTGCGTTGTATCAGCTGTAGGGACTGGCCCGGTTTATTTAGGGTACGACAAATTGTGATAAAGTAAAATTCTTCAGTAGAAATGTCAAATATTTATTTGACATTTCTATTTTTATTAAATAATATATCAAATAGAAAGGGGGAAAAGTGAAATGACAAGTGAAGAACTTATCGAAAAGTTAAATAAAATTCAAATTTCAAGATGTGAAAGTCAAATATTAGAACTTAAGGCTGCTGAGAATGGCTGCCCGAAGAGAATGTTTGATACATTGTCGAGTTTTTCTAATCAGGATGATGGTGGGATCATTATCTTTGGTGTAGATGAAGAGAATGATTTTAATGAATGTGGTGTATATGATCCACATGATATTCAAAAGAAAATCAATGAGCAGTGTCTGCAAATGGAACCGGCTGTGCGCCCCCTGCTAACTGTTGTGGAAAAAGATGGGAAATTTTTTGTTTCGGCGGAAATCCCGGGCATCGGTATAGCAGACCGGCCGTGTTTTTATAAGGGAACCGGCCGTGTGAAGGGATCTTATATACGAGTGGGCGATAGTGATGAGCCTATGACCGAATACGAAGTCTATAGTTATGAGGCTTTTCGGAAAAAATACCAGGATGATGTCCGTGTTGTGTATAGAGCAACTTTGGATGTTCTGGATCGGGACAGGTTAGAAGATTATATCCGGCGGCTAAAGCAGGAGAAACCGAACCTGGCTTCATTGAGTGATGAGATGATCTATGAATTAATGAGCATCACAAGAGAAGGGCAGGTTACATTGAGTGCGTTGTTGCTTTTTTGCAGATATCCGCAGGTATATTTTCCGCAGCTCTGTATTACAGCGGTTGTCCTGCCTGGAGAAGAGATCGGAGAACTGGGAGAAGCGGGAGAACGTTTTTTAGACAATCAAAGAATAGAGGGCAGCATTCCTGAGATGTTGGAGCAGGCGATTGCTTTTGTCAGGAAAAATATGCGTACAAAGACCATTATAGATCCGAATACAGGGAAGCGTGAAGACCGGACGGATTATCCGATTATCGCAATTCGCGAGGCACTGCTGAATTCATTGGTGCACAGAGATTACAGTATACATACGGAAGGTATGCCGATACAGATCCTCATGTATCATGATCGGATCGAGATCAGCAATCCGGGAGGTATTTATGGCCGTTTGAAAATCGATCAGATAGGAAAAGCACAACCGGATACGAGAAATCCGGTATTGGTTACTGCATTGGAGATCATGGGGATTACGGAAAATAGATACTCGGGAATCCCAACGATGCGAAGAGCGATGCATGAATACGGGCTGAAAGAACCTGTCTTTTTGGCTCAAAGAGGATCGTTTTCCGTAATTATGTCAAATGCAGTACAAAAGGAAGCACCGATCAAAGACTATAAGCTGACGGAAAAAGAGGAAGCATTATTATTATTCCTGGAGTCACCCAGAAGCCGAAAGGAACTAATTGAATATCTGGGATTAAGTTCATCGGTATATGCAATTCAGACATATGTAATGCCATTGGTTGAAAGAGGGTTAGTACGATTGTCGATTCCTGAAAAACCAAGTAGTAGAAATCAGAGATTTGTAAGAGCATAACCGAAAAATTGACGAGCAAGAGAGCGAACATGTAAGAAACCATGTAAGATATTGAGATATGGTATAGGAAGTAACCTGTATATAGCCAATAATGCCAATTGCCTGAACTAGTTGAAGTTTTGACGCTTTCTTTGTTGCTTTACACCCTACAATATTAGTGAATATGGTTCCATGGGCAATAGTCCTTTGGAATTGGTGAAGAAGTAGCAAAACATACAACATAGATAAGGGATTGGTGATTTCTTATGAAGTTGAAAGAAGTGAAAAAACTCCGAAAGATCGTGATCGCGACTTTAGTCGCGGGAATCATGGCCTCACAGACGATGCCTTCAGGCGTGTTTGGCGTGGATGCGATGGCGAGTATGGAAGACGAGGCGGAGCCTGGGTCTGAAGACCTAGTGGAAGAACCGGCGGAAGGTCCTGCATCTGAAGATGTGTCAGAAGAACCGACGGAAGATCCTGCATCTGAAGAGGTGGTTTCGGAACCGGCTGAAGAGTCGACAGAAGAAGTCGCAGAAGATATCGCGTCTGAGGAAGTCACAGAAGAGCCGACGGAAGATATCGCGTCTGAGGATGTGACGGAGGAGCTGGCAGAGGATCTTGCGTCTGAAGATGTGGCAGAAGAGCCGACGGAAGATATTGTGACTGGGGACGTGACGGAAGAGCCGGCAGCGGATGAAGAATTGCCGGCTGATACTGAGCAGCCCACAGCCGCAGAGGAAGATCCATTACTGACAGATGTTGAGGAGACCTCGGCGGAGCAGCAGCCAGCAGAAGCGGTTCTGACCCCGGCGGAACAGCCGGAGACAGAAGAAGTGGCCAGTGCGGAAACCCTGGCGGATGCACAGTACGCGCAGGAGTCTTCATGGGTCCCGGCGCCGTCCGGTGAACTCGTTCCGGCTCCGGTGCTCTATCACGGATTCCGTTTCTGGACGATCGCAAAAGACTATGCGTTTGCGGCTGAGGATCTGAATATTCTGGAAGAAAAAGATTCCGCATCCCGCCAGATCGGAACACTTGCAAAAGATGGTTTGTGTTACCTGATCAAGGATGAAGGCGATGGATGGCTTTATGTCGAGTCCGGCACCGTCCGCGGTTTTGTGCAGGCGGATCAGCTTCTGACCGGTGAAGATGCAGCGGCGATGGTCGCGCAGTACCAGACCATGGCTGAAAGCCTGACGGACAGCTTTGAAGCAGAATTTAACATGGAAAACGTTGCGCTGATGGCGCATGAGATCGTTCCGCATACCGAGAATGCAGCGTTTGCGCATTACAGGGCGACAGTTTACCAGACAGTCGTTGAGAAGGATCCGGCGGTGCCGGTGGTTGACATGGTCAATATCCGTGAAGCGGCATCTGATGACGCGAGGGTCGTCGGTGTACTGGCATCGAATGGCATCGCCTACGTGATCGCGGATAAGGATAAGGACTGGGTCTATGTTGAGTCCGGAGATGTTAGAGGATTCGTAAAACGTGAGCAGATTTTAATGACGGATGCAGCAGATGGAAATGCAGCAGGCGCGGCAAATACGTCTTTCCTGACAAAGGATGAAGAAGATTACGCGACGGCAAGTGTCTCCATTGATCCGACAGACAATCAGGCATTGTATTATACGATGACCTCGATCCGCTCCGGTGTTCCGGACGGGATGCTGCGGAATTCGATTTTGCAGTATGCATCTCAGTTTATCGGAAATCCGTACGTTTGGGGCGGAACAAGCCTGACAAACGGCGCGGATTGCTCGGGCTTTGTACAGAGCATTTACGCACAGTATGGATACGACCTTCCGAGGACTGCGGCAGAGCAGTCGAAGGTCGGCACACAGATCGCGGTAGAAGATGCGCTTCCGGGCGACCTGATCTTCTACGGAAACGAATCAGGCATCTATCATGTTGTGATCTATGCGGGAGACGGTCAGACCGTCGAAGCGAAATCATCACGCGCCGGTATCGTGGCGTCAGAGGTGAGTGGCAGCGCAGTCTGGGCGGTCAGAGTGATCGATGAGAAGCAGGCGGTCCGCTATGAGATCCCGGAAGGGCTCGGTGATGTTCATACTTACATGGGATGGCAGAAGGTGACAAGTCCGAAGAGCCAGCAGTGGGCGTTCCGTGAGGCAGCAGGCATGACATTCGATCCGGAAGGCTTCGCGGTCGTAGACAACCGATACGTCATCGCATGTACCACAACGTTTGGAAACATTGGCGACTATGTTGACTTCTATCAGGAAGACGGATCTGTGATCCCGTGTGTCATCGGTGATTTCAAAAATCAGAGCGATGCGGGATGCAACGCATACGGACATTTAGACGGAGACTGTATCATCGAGTTCGTTGTCGATGAAAACAGCTGGTATCCGAACGGTCATGCCAACCCGGGAACAGAAAGCTGTCATCCGGAGTGGAATCAGGATATTGTAAAGGCAGAAAATGTGGGAAGCTTCTACGACTGAAGCACCTGCCGAAAGCGAGGTTAGTTTTACGACGGAATCAACCCTAAGAAATGAAAGCTTTGACGCTTCTTTCGATGCAGAATCCGTATAATAAAAAGTGACAAGAAGAAATCTTGTTACTCCTCCTTTTTTATAAATATATGTTAAGGTGCCAGACGCAATGATATGCTACCCCCAAGTAGGACAATGAAATATAAAACCTACTTGGGGGTATTTCTATGTCCAGAAAAAGTAAGATTGATCCTGAAGAAAAGGTAAGGATAGTTGAGCGGGTACT
>JAZQEX010000032.1:0-44714 GCA_045539215.1 Eubacterium sp.
GCAGCAATCGAAGTATTTGCTTATCGTGTAGCAAAATACATCGGCGCTTATGTTGCAGCTATGAACGGCGTAGACGGTATCGCATTCACAGCAGGTATCGGCGAGAACGCACCGCTTGTTCGTAAAAAAGTTGTTGAATACCTTGGTTACCTCGGCATTACTCTGGACGAGGAAGCAAACGGACACCGCGGTGAGGATCTGATGATCTCTACTCCGGATTCCAAGGTTAAAGTTGCGATCATCCCGACAAATGAAGAGCTTGCGATCGCAAGAGAGACTGTAGCTCTGGTTTAATATTTATTGCTTAGAAAAAGCGTAAAAATATGATTGACAAACACCTCGCATATCTGTATAATTTACCGAGTGTGTTAGAAAATTAAGCTAATTTATATAAATGGGAGGTGTTTCATATGTCTATTTGCCCAAAGAATAAATCTTCAAAAGGCAGAAGAGACCAGAGAAGAGCAAACTGGAAGATGTCTAATCCGACACTGGTGAAATGCAGCAAGTGTGGAGAACTGATGGTTCCGCATCGCGTTTGCAAAAACTGTGGTTCTTATAACAAAAAAGAAATCATCAGCATGGAAGATTAATCAGTCTTATAACAGCCCGGACATACCTTTGTCCGGGCTTGTTTTATGCCCGGCCGGAGAAAGAATTCTCCGGCTTTTTATTGCTTTCTAAGAGAACATATAGTATATTTACTCTGATTGCATGTAATATCTTAGTATATATAGAAAGGAACTCTGATCCACATGTCAGATATCACGACGATCGCTCTTGATGCCATGGGTGGCGACAATGCCCCCGGCGAGATCATAAAAGGTGCTGTTAACGCAGTCTCCGCCAGTCAGACCATACGTGTTCTTTTGGTTGGTCAGCAGGATGTGATCCAAAAAGAGCTTGAACAATATCAATATCCGAAAGAGCAGATCCAGATCATTCCGGCACAGGAAGTGATCGAAACTGCAGAGCCGCCCGTAGCGGCGATCCGACATAAAAAAGATTCCTCCCTTGTTGTGGCTATGAAACTGGTACGCGAGGGGGAAGCAGATGCTGTTGTATCTGCCGGAAGCACCGGCGCGATCCTTGCAGGCGGCCAGCTTTTGATCGGCAAAAAGAAAGGTGTCGGCCGTTCTCCACTGGCCCCGCTCATTCCGACCAAAGACGGCGTATCCCTTTTGATCGACTGTGGCGCTAATATGGATCCGAGACCTAACCACCTGCTGCAGTTTGCACAGATGGGTTCCATCTATATGGAACATATCATCGGTGTGAAGAATCCCCGTGTTGCAATCCTGAATGTCGGTGCCGAGGAAGAGAAGGGCAATAAGCTTGTCAAAGAAACATTTCCTATGTTAAAGGAATGTGCGAACATCAATTTTATCGGCAGCATCGAAGCAAGAGATATCCCGCACGGTTATGCTGATGTGATCGTCTGCGAAGCATTTTCCGGAAATGTTGTCCTGAAACTGTATGAAGGCGTTGCATCCGTTCTGTTGTCAAAAGTGAAAGAGGGACTGAAGTCTTCAGCGAGAGCTTCTATCGGCGGACTTCTTGCAAAACCCGCTCTCAAAAATACCTTAAAGGCTTTTGATGTATCAGAGTATGGCGGTGCTCCGCTTCTGGGACTCAACGGCCTGGTCGTTAAGACGCACGGCAGCGCAGATGCGAATGATGTAAAGAATTCAATCCTGCAGTGTGTGCAGTTTAAAGAGCAAAAGATCAACGAAAAAATCACAGAATATCTTTTAGAATCTGAGTAATGGAGGGTATGACATGGAATTCGAAAAAATCAAAGAAGTAATCGCTGATGTATTGGATTATTCAACAGATGAGATCACGGAAGAGACCACTTTCATCGATGATCTTGGCGCTGACTCACTGGATGTCGTTCAGATCGTCATGCAGCTTGAGGATATTTTCGGAATCGAAATCCCGGATGAGGCAATTGAGAACATTGTCACAGTCGGCGATGCGGTAGAACAGATCAAAGCTGCTGCCAGAGAGTAATCCTGATTCATAGAACATCTATACGGGCTGCTGTAGATTGTCATCTGATTTGTCTGCAGCGGCTTCTTTCTGTCATATAAACAAGGAGCCAATCATTGATCGATATAGAAGAATTTCAGAATAAGATCTCATATCATTTTCTTAATCAGGCGCTGCTTTTAGAAGCCTTAACACACCGTTCTTATGCAAATGAGAATCCGGTACGGGACCGGCGCGACAATGAACGACTGGAATTTTTAGGCGACGCGGTTTTAGAGATCGTAAGCAGTGAGATCCTGTTTGCAACATATCCGGACTGGTCTGAAGGACAATTGACAAAATGTCGTGCCAGCATCGTCTGCGAGCCGACCCTTGCCTACTGTTGCAGACGGATCGATCTTGGAAAATATCTGTATCTTGGCAAAGGCGAGGATCACACCGGTGGCAGAAACCGGCCATCAATCCTTTCTGATGCATTTGAGGCAGTGATCGGTGCCATCTATCTGGATGGCGGACTCGAACCTGCAAGATCGTTTATCCAAACATTTATCATGCATGATATCGAGCATATGCAATTATTCCATGACAGCAAGACGATACTTCAGGAAATCGTACAGAGCCGGTCTGATGGTGCTTTGTCATACATTCTGGTTTCTGAATCCGGGCCGGATCATGCAAAAGCATATACCGTTTCCGCTAAGATCGGTGATCAGATCTACGGGATCGGTACCGGACATACCAAAAAAGCTGCAGAACAGGAAGCAGCATATCAGACTATTTTATTATTAAAGAAAACCCAGGGGACAGAACATGTATCTTAAATCAATTGAAATACAGGGATTTAAATCTTTTGCACAGAAAATCCGTTTTGAATTTCATAATGGCATTACCGGTATCGTCGGCCCGAACGGCAGCGGTAAGAGTAATGTGGCAGACGCTGTTCGCTGGGTACTCGGAGAGCAAAAAGTAAAGCAGCTTCGCAGTTCCAATATGCAGGATGTTATTTTTGCAGGAACAGAAAACAGAAAGGCGCAAAGCTATGCGTATGTTGCTCTGACCCTCGATAACAGTGATCATAAGCTGCCTCTGGATTATAATGAGATCACCGTTGCAAGACGGATCTTTCGTTCCGGAGAAAGCGAATATCTGTTAAACGGTCGTGCATGCCGAAGACGGGACATCCAGGAATTATTCTATGATACCGGTATCGGCAAAGAAGGTTATTCGATCATCGGTCAGGGCCAGATTGACAAGATTTTGAGCGGAAGGCCGGAAGATCGAAGAGAACTGTTTGATGAGGCAGCCGGCATCGTTAAGTTCAAACGCAGAAAATCAGCGGCTCAGAAAAAGCTTGAAAGCGAAGAAGCCAACCTGGTACGTGTGAACGATATCCTCTCAGAACTGGAACGTCAGATCGGCCCGTTGGAAAAACAGGCTGAGGCTGCCAAAATCTATTTAAATAAGCGGGATGTCTTAAAAAACCTGGATGTCAATCTTTTCCTCCAGGAAGACGGACGTCTTGAAAAACAAACAGAAGAACTTACCGAAAAGCTTTCTGTCGCAGAAGCACAGCGCGATGAAGCCAGACATGAATATGCCCGCATCGGTACGGAATATCAAAAATCCAGAGATGCCTCTGCTCAGATCGAAGCAGATATGGATCAGTTAAGAGAGCAGATCAGCCAGATGGAAATGGACCGGCAGAAACACACCGGAGACATTCAGATCCTCGAAGAACAGATCCGTGGTATCCAGAACGATGAACTCCATTATGATACCCGTCTGCAGACCATCAATTCCGAAGTCGAAGAAAAGACCCGTCTGCGTGAGCAATATGAATCCGAGCAGGCTGACCAGAACAAGGCTTTAGAAGAACTCCAGCACGAAAAGTACTTATTAGACAAACAGAATCGCGAGCTGACTGCTTCGATCAAAAAGATTGAGTCCGATCTGGAATCCAGCAGACAGCAGGTGATCACCAGATTAAACAAAAAAGCTGAGGTCCAGGCCGATATCAAACGTCTGGAAACACTGTATGAGCAGACACAGATCCACATTTCTTCTTTGCATGCGGACCTTCTCCGCGAACAGGATGGAGAGAGTGATTTCTCAGAAACTGTCCGTGTAAAAGAGGAAGCATTCCGTGATGTTTCAGATCAGATCTCAGAGTTTGAAAATAAACGCAACGGTATTATTAAGAAGCGGGAAGACTGGCGAAATAAACTTGAAGCAGCCAGAAAAGAATTCGAAGTCAACATGGAAAACTTCCATAAGCTGACTTCCCGTCTCGAATCATTAAAAAATATTGCTGAACGTTATGACGGATACGGCAACAGTATCCGCCGTGTCATGGAGCAAAAATCATCTGTTTCCGGTCTGATCGGTGTTGTCGCGGATCTGATCCAGGTTGACAAACGCTACGAGACAGCAATTGAAACTGCTCTTGGCGGTAGCATTCAGAATATCGTTACGGAGGATGAAAAAACCGCCAAAAAGATGATTGCTTTTCTTAAGGAGCATAAGTACGGAAGAGCAACATTCCTTCCGCTGACCAGTATCACAGCCTCAAAGAACAAAGCGGCACGCGAGGCGCTTTCCGATCAGGGCGCTCTCGGCATGGCGGATGAACTCGTTACAACAGATCCGAAATACGCATCTGTCGCTTCCCATCTTCTCGGCCGTACGCTTGTTGTCGACGAAATCGATCATGCACTCGCGATCGCAAGGAAACATCGCTTCTCGATCCGTATCGTAACTCTGGCCGGTGAGCTTTTACAGCCGGGCGGCGCGATCAGTGGCGGTGCCTATAAGAACAACAGTGCTCTGCTTGGCAGAAACAGAGAAATCGATGAACTGCAAAAGCAGATCAAAGAGGTCAAAGACGCGGCAAAGAGCAAACGGAACCGCATCGATGAGATCCGTACAGCCAGTGACCTGTTAAAAGACGAGCTTTCCGAACTCAATCTTTTGCTGCAGGAAACGTATATTCAGCAAAACACAGCAAAAATACAGCTTGAACAGGCAAAACGTGACAGGGATGCAAAAGAGCAGGCTTTCCTGCATATCAATACCGAAATCCGCAGATTGCAGGATGAACTGACAGAGATCACATCTTCCCAGAAGGAAGATCATGATGCACTGGATGAACTCGCAAAGATGGAACAGGATCTTGACGAGAGCATGCAGGCGGCACAGGTTCTTTTAGAAGAGACACAGGATGCGCGCACAAAGCTGGATGAAGAGATTTCCGCACTGGCTGTCAAGGAGACCGCTCTTTCCGAAAAAATCATCTTTATCGGTGAGAATATTCAGCGTATCTATGTTGAATTAAAGCAATTGTCTGATGAGACAGATGAGATTCAGAAATCCCGTTCCAACAGCGAGGATGACATCCGTCAAAAGAAGGCAGAGATCCTTAAGATGCAGGAGGAGATCAAAGACTTCTCCGTTCACTCTGAAGCTAACAGACAAAAGCTTTTGGATGCTTCGAAAGAGAAGGAACTGATCGCTGCACAGAGTCAGGATCACATCCGGATCCGGGAAGAATTGAATCAGGTCATCAACGAGACCGACAAAGAGGTTTATCGTCTCGGTGTTCAAAAGGAGAAGACCGAAACAGAACTGAAGACATTGCGGGATTATATGTGGGAAGAGTATGAACTGACTCTTCACAACGCAGAATCCCTTCGTGACGAGACCCTCCCGGGTGTTGCGGAACTGAAAAAACAGATTTCCGCACTCAGAAGTGAGATTCGTGCTCTCGGACCGGTAAACGTCAATGCGATCGAGGAATACAAGAGCGTTTCCGAACGGTTCCATTTCATGGATGCCCAGAGAAACGATCTGGAAGATGCCAGAAAAACACTTGTGAATATCATTGAAGATCTTGACGATGGCATGCGCCGTCAGTTCCGTGAAAAATTCAAAGATATCCAGCAGGAATTCAATCATGTATTCCGTGAACTTTTCGGTGGCGGTCAGGGTACACTTGAACTTGCAGAAGGCGATGATATCCTCGAGCAGGGTATTCTGATCATCGCACAGCCGCCGGGCAAGAAGTTGCAGAATATGATGCAGCTATCTGGTGGAGAAAAAGCATTGACAGCGATTTCCCTGTTATTTGCGATCCAGAACTTAAAGCCTTCGCCTTTCTGTCTGCTTGACGAGATCGAGGCAGCATTAGATGATTCCAACGTCGGACGCTATGCTTCCTATCTCCATAAGCTTACAAAGAATACGCAGTTTATCGTTATCACACACAGAAGAGGCACAATGACCGCAGCAGACAGATTGTACGGAATCACCATGCAGGAAAAAGGTGTATCCGCTCTGGTATCCGTTAATCTGATCGAAGATAAGCTAGATGAATAGATTCTGATACGTAAGGAGTAATTTATGGGATTTTTTAAAAATTTTTTCCGTGGTTTTTCAAAAATCGATGAAGATTTCTACGAAGAGCTCGAAGAAGTCATGGTTATGGGTGATATCGGGATCCATGCGACAGAAGAACTGATCGATCGGTTAAAAGACCAGGTAAAAGAGAACCGTGTCAAAGAGCCGGAAGCCTGCCGCACCTTATTAATGGACAGTGTCCGTGAAATGATGCAGGTAGACCCCGATGCTTATCATTTTGAAGATACGACGTCCGCGATCCTTGTGATCGGCGTAAACGGCGTCGGCAAGACTACAACGATCGGAAAGCTTGCCGCAAAGTATAAATCCCAGGGAAAACGTGTAGTCCTTGGCGCTGCCGACACGTTCCGGGCTGCTGCCGGAGAACAGCTGACCGAATGGGCGAACCGCGCCGGTGTTGATATCGTTTCCGGACAGGAAGGATCCGATCCCGGTGCAGTGGTCTATGACACGATCCAGGCCGCAAAATCCAGAAAAGCAGATGTCCTTTTATGCGATACAGCAGGACGACTCCACAACAAAAAGAACCTGATGGAGGAGCTGAAAAAACTAAACCGTATTCTCGAACGGGAATTTCCGGAAGCGCACCGCGAAACCCTTGTCGTATTAGACGCGACAACCGGTCAGAATGCTTTGGCACAGGCAAGACAGTTCTCTGAAGTCGCAGAGATTTCCGGCATTATCCTGACAAAAATGGACGGTACCGCGAAAGGCGGAATTGCTGTTGCAATCAAATCAGAGCTCGGCATTCCTGTCAAATATGTCGGAACCGGCGAGCGCGCAGAAGACTTGAAACGATTTGACGCAGATGAATTTGTTGAGGCGCTGTTTGCGCAGGAAGAGGCATAAATATGCTGACATTAGATAAATTTGAAGAAGCCAGCCGTCTGGTAAAAGAAGTCACTATGCCGACAAAAATGATCTACAGCGATTATTTTTCGGAACAGACAAATAATCAGGTGTGGCTGAAGCCTGAAAACATGCAGCTTACAGGTGCATACAAGGTACGCGGTGCCTATTATAAGATCAGCACCATGACAGAAGAGGAGCGTGCGCGCGGTCTGATCACTGCCTCCGCAGGCAACCACGCACAGGGCGTTGCCTATGCGGCGAAAAAGTACGGCGTACGTGCCGTGATCGTCATGCCGACAACCACACCGCTGATCAAGGTTAACCGCACCAAAAGCTATGGCGCGGAAGTGGTATTATATGGCGATGTATATGATGAGTCCTATGAATACGCACGGTCGCTCTCTGAAGAAAAAGGCTATACATTTATCCACCCGTTTGATGATCTGACTGTTGCAACGGGGCAGGGTACGATTGCCATGGAAATCTTTCAGGATCTGCCATTGGTTGAATACATTCTGGTACCGATCGGCGGTGGCGGACTTGCAACAGGCGTTTCTGCTCTTGCTAAAATGCTGAATCCGAAAATCCGAGTTATCGGTGTGGAGCCTGCCGGCGCAAATTGCATGCAGGTCTCGATCCAAAACGGAAAAGTCACAACACTTCCTTCCGTGAATACAATCGCTGACGGTACTGCAGTAAAAACGCCCGGGGAAACGATCTTCCCTTACTTAAAAGAAAACATTGATGACATTGTTACCGTTTCTGACGATGAACTGATCGCAGCATTTTTGGATATGGTTGAAAACCACAAAATGATCGTCGAAAACTCCGGTCTGCTTTCCGTGGCAGCGATCCGGCATCTTAATGTAACAGACAAGCGCATTGCCTGCGTCTTAAGCGGAGGTAATATGGATGTTATAACGATGTCATCTGTTGTTCAGCATGGTCTGATCCTTCGCGACAGAATCTTTACCGTATCTGTCCTCTTGCCGGATAAACCCGGTGAACTCTCAAGAGTTGCAGGCGTCATTGCCGAAACACAGGGCAATGTCATCCGTCTTGACCACAATCAGTTTGTCAGCACAAACAGAAATGATGCGGTTGAGCTTCGGATCACACTGGAAGCCTTCGGAACCGAGCACAAGCAAAAGATCCTTGAGCGCTTAAGCCTGGAGGGCTACAAGCCGAGAGAAGTACACGTTGTTCTTTAATATTTGAGGTGTCAAGAAAAAATACTTGACACCTCTTTTTATGTATGTTAGTGTGTACAGGTGCGTATCAGGGCAATAGTATATTCTGATACGAAAATCAGTCATCTGAGGTGCTTTATGGAGAAGATCGATCGTCAGGTTTTCCTCTATGATTTTTACGGAGAGCTTCTGACGGAACATCAAAGACAGGTATATGAAGACGCCGTTCTGAATGATATGTCACTCGGCGAGATCGCAAGCGAGCTTTCGATCAGCCGTCAGGGTGTGCATGACCTGATCAGAAGATGTGATAAGCTTCTTGAGGGATATGAAAACAAGCTGCACCTGTTTGCGCGTTTCAGAGAAACGCGGCATCAGGTAGAAGAGATTCGCAAGCTTGCAACAGACTGTCCGAAGGAAGCACAGCAGGATCATCTTGACAGGATCGCGGCGATCGCAGCCAGGCTTTCCGAAGAACTATAGCACAGACACATTACGATTCAGGAGATTCATATGGCATTTGAAAGTCTTTCCGAAAAACTGCAAAATGTCTTTCGCAATCTGAGAAGCAAGGGCCGACTGACGGAGGCAGATGTCAAGACCGCATTAAAAGAAGTCAAAATGGCGCTTTTAGAGGCAGACGTTAACTTCCGTGTCGTAAAACAATTTGTCAAATCTGTCGAAGAACGGGCGATCGGTTCTGATGTCATGAACGGATTGAATCCGGGACAGATGGTAATCAAGATCGTTAACGAAGAGATGGTTTCCCTTATGGGAAGCGAGACTACAGAAATCGCTTTTCGTCCGGGCAAATCGATCACGGTCCTGATGATGACAGGTCTTCAGGGTGCCGGCAAAACGACGACAGCAGCCAAGATTGCAGGTAAATTCAAAGTAAAGGGCAAGAATCCGCTTCTTGTCGCCTGCGATATCTATCGTCCCGCAGCGATCAAACAGCTGCAGGTCAATGGTGAAAAACAGGGTGTTGAAGTCTTTTCCATGGGCGACGGGCACAGTCCTGTCGACATCGCAAAGGCAGCTGTTGAACACGCTTCCAAGAATGACAACCGTCTTGTCATTCTGGATACCGCAGGACGCCTTCATATCGATGATGATATGATGCAGGAGCTTGAAGCGATCAAGGAAGCAGTTGATGTTGCACAGACCGTTCTCGTTGTTGATGCGATGACCGGTCAGGATGCTGTCAATGTCGCTAAGACATTTGATGAGCGCATCGGCATCGACGGTGTGATCCTCACAAAGCTTGACGGCGACACCCGAGGCGGTGCGGCATTGTCGATCCGGGCAGTCACAGGAAAACCGATCCTGTACGCCGGAATGGGAGAGAAGCTTTCCGATCTGGAACAGTTCTATCCGGACCGTATGGCATCGAGAATCCTCGGCATGGGTGATGTGCTGACGCTGATTGAAAAAGCGCAGGAGGAGATTGACGAGGAAAAAGCCGCAGAGATGGAAAAGCGCATGAAACGCGCCGAATTCACCTTTGACGATTATCTGACCTCGATGAATCAGATGAAAAAGATGGGCGGTCTGACAAGCGTACTGTCAATGATGCCGGGTATGGGCGGCAGTCAGTTAAAGCAGATCGAAGATGCCGTGGATGACAAAAAGATGGCCCGCATCGAAGCCATCATTTATTCCATGACACCTGAAGAGCGCAGCAAACCGTCTTTGATGAATCCCAGCAGAAAGCGCAGGATCGCAGCTGGCGCAGGCGTTGACATTTCAGAGGTCAACCGTCTCGTAAAACAGTTTGAACAGGCAAAGAAAATGATGAAGCAAATGCCGGGCCTTACAGGCAAAGGCAAACGCGGCGGCGGTATGTTCGGCGGATTAAAACTTCCGTTTTAACATAGATAAAAAATGAATTGATTATAGGAGGAAACAAATAATGGCAGTAAAAATCAGATTAAAAAGAATGGGTAAGAAAAAAGCACCGTTTTACAGAATCGTAGTAGCAGATTCCAGAAGCCCGCGTGATGGCAGATTCATCGAGCAGGTTGGCTACTATGATCCGTGCAAAGAGCCGTCAGAGGTTAAGGTTGACGAAGATGCTGTTAAAAAATGGCTTTCCAATGGTGCTCAGCCGACAGCTACTGTAGAAAGAATTCTGAAGAATGCCGGTATTGAGAAATAGATTCGTGAGGTAAAAACATGCAGGAGTTAATCGCAGTAATTGCAAAATCACTTGTCGATAACCCGGAAGAAGTTACGGTATCTGTCAGAGAAAAAGACCACCTGGTCGTTTATGAGCTCCATGTTGCATCAGCCGATATGGGTAAAGTTATCGGAAAGCAGGGAAGGATTGCAAAAGCTATCCGTGCCGTTGTAAAAGCGGCAGCTTCCAGGGAGAATGACAAGAAAGTCATTGTGGAAATCGTATAATTGAATGTGCTCTCGATTACGAGAGCACATTTTTTAACAGAAAGATTTATGATCAATGGATGATTTGTTAAAAGTTGGCGTCATCGCGAATACCCATGGAATCGCAGGCGAAGTAAAAGTGTTTCCGACCACAGATGATGTCAAGCGTTTTAAAAAACTTAAGACCGTAATATTGGAGCCGGAAAAAGAAAACCAGACTCTGCATATCACACAGGTGAAATTCGTCAAGAACATGGCAGTCCTGCGGTTCGCTGAATATAATAATATCAATGAAATCCAGGGATTCCGGGGAAAAGGATTGTATATCACCAGAGACCAGGCTGTTCCGCTTGGGGAAAACGAAAACTTTATTGCGGATCTGATCGATCTTGATGTTTACTCTACCGAAGGAGAATACTTAGGTGTACTGACAGACGTGATTTCAACCGGCGCCAATGATGTATACGTTGTGAAACAGGAAGACGGACATGAACTTTTGCTTCCTGCTATTCTTCATTGCATCAGGGATGTCGATCTTGAATCCGGAAGGATCACTGCGTTTTTGATGCCAGGACTGAGGGAACTCTGATGAAGTATCATATTATGACATTGTTTCCGGAACTGATCTCCGGCTATATGGATATGAGCATCCTCGGGCGTGCTTGCGAAAACGGTTTCATTTCTTATCAGGCAATCAACATCCGGGATTATTCCACCGATAAGCATCGTAAAGTCGATGATTACCCATACGGCGGAGGGCCGGGTATGGTAATGCAGGCGCAACCGATCTATGATGCCTGGTCGGATATCGTTTCCGGATTGGCAAAAAAACCGCGCTGTATTTATCTGACACCGCAGGGGAAGACTTTTAACCAGGATATGGCAAAGGACCTGGCCAAAGAGGAGGATCTCATTTTCCTGTGCGGCCATTATGAGGGTGTCGATGAACGCGTTTTGAATGAAATCGTTACAGATCCCATATCTGCAGGCGATTTTGTTCTGACCGGCGGAGAACTTCCGGCACTGATGATGATCGATGCCATCTCCAGAATGATCCCGGGAGTGTTAGGAAATGCCGACTCAGGGGAAGGAGAGTCCTTTGAAAACGGATTGCTCGAATATCCTCAGTACTCCAGACCGGAATGCTGGAACGGGCAAAACGTTCCCGAAGTACTCTTGTCCGGAGACCATGAAAAGATCAGTGCCTGGAGAAGAGAAGAGTCCTTAAAACGAACGTGTAAAATGCGCCCGGATCTGTTAAAAGAGGCCGCACTTACACGTGAAGAAATCGCAAGGATCTTAGATCATAAATCTGAAGACTAATATTGGTAAATGAAAAGCGAAAAAACACTTGCTTTTCTATGTTCAATATGATAAATTATTTTGGTGTGAATAAAAGAGGAGATGGTCCGCTGGCACGAATCCATGTGTTATGAACATCCGAATAAACAGGAGGTCACAAATGAATACACAGGAAATCTTAAGAAGTATCGAAGCGGCTGATATCCGCGAGGACCTGCCGGACTTTCGTGTCGGTGATACTGTAAGGGTCCATGCAAAGATCAAAGAGGGAAACCGTGAAAGAATTCAGGTTTTCGAAGGCACTGTTTTAAAGAGACAGGGCGGCAGCAACCGTGAGACATTTACTGTACGTAAGTTCTCCAACGGTGTAGGTGTAGAAAAAACCTGGCCGGTTAATTCACCGAATGTTGCTACCATCGAAGTTGTTCGCAGAGGTAAAGTCAGAAGAGCAAGACTGCATTACCTGCGCGGCCGTGTCGGAAAAGCAACCAAGGTTAAAGAGAAAGTTATTCCGAGATAAGCTAGAAAAGATCAGGTTTTGGGCATGCACCATCGTGCATGCCTTTTACTATACAAGGAGTTAGAAATGCCACGAGGCAGATTTCAGTTCGACAGACGCAATGATCCGTTTTATGATCTGCGGGATCGTAAGCGTCCGTTTAAAAAAATAATATTTCCGCTAGAGATTGCAGGCGTTGTGGTCCTTGCGTTTCTCCTTGTATTTTTTTTCGGAATTCAGGTTCGTATCTCGGATGCATCTATGGGAGACGCACTGCAGGCCGGACAACGGGTCCTGTTAAACCGCCTTGCCTATCACATCTCTGATCCCAAGGCAGATGATATCGTACTCTACAAGACCGAAGGAAGCGGCTGGGAGCATAATACGGTCAAACGTGTCGTCGCAGTTCCGGGAGATTATGTTCAGATCATGGACGGATATCTTTATGTCAACGAGGAACGATACGAACCATATGCAAAAACCCGGATCGATATGCCGGGCATTGCCAAAGACGGCATTCGTCTTGCTGAAGAGGAATATTTCCTCATGGGAGATGATCCGTCTACAAGCGAAGACAGCCGATATGAATCCGTCGGAACGATTAACGAATCTGCAATCGTCGGAAAGATCTGGCTTCGTATTTCGCCATTTGACGAATTTGGCCGTGTTGAATAACAGAAAGGAACCGGATTATGGATTTTCAATGGTATCCGGGACATATGGCAAAAGCCAAACGACAGATGCAGGAGGATCTGAAACTGATCGATCTGATCGTCGAACTGGTAGATGCCAGGATCCCAAACGCAAGCAGAAATCCGGATATCGATTCACTTGCAAATAATAAATCAAGACTCATCCTTTTAAACAAAGCTGACCTGGCAGATCCTGCCGCGAACCGGCTCTGGACGGATTATTATAAAGGCCTCGGCTATGAAACCGTCTGCCTGGATTCCCGTAAAAAGAATGCAATGAAACAGGTTCTTGCTTCCGTTATGGAAAGCTGCCGCGCAAAGCTTGAGCGGGATAAAAAGCGCGGAATCAAGAACCGTCCGATCCGTGCAATGGTAGTAGGCATCCCAAATGTCGGCAAATCCACCTTTATCAACACCTTTGCGGGAAGAGCCGTTGCCAAGACAGGCAATCGCCCCGGCGTTACAAAGGGAAAGCAGTGGATCCGTTTAAATAAGAATGTCGAGTTGTTGGATACGCCCGGCATTTTATGGCCAAAATTTGAAGACCGGACCGTCGGACTTCATCTTGCTATGATCGGCTCAATGAACGACCAGATCCTCTCAGTCACCGATCTGGCCCTGGAACTGATCACAGCTCTGAATGAATTATATCCGGATGCAATCACCGGCTATTATCCGATTTCTGCGTGTGAAACACCTGTTGCGACTTTAGAAGAAATCGCAAAATGCAGAAACTGTATTAAAAAGGGCGCTGAGACCGATTACGAGAAAGCCGCCGCCTTATTGCTGGATGATTTCCGTTCCGGAAAACTGGGACAGATCAGTCTGGAAACACCTGATAAACTGTCATTGGATGAATGACAAGGTGGAATAGAATGAAAACACAAAAAAGTATTTCTGAGATCAAGGCCGAGCTTGGTCAGTATGCGCCCGACAGGCTGCAAGAATTTTGCGAAGAATATTCTTCTGACAGCAGGAGCGGCGTGCAGGCACTGATCAAACGGGCGAATAAGATGTTTGACGATTATCATCGGGAACTGGCCCGTATTGAGACGATGCGGGTTTATGAAGACCGTTTTCTGCAAAAATATGATGTTATCTGCGGAATCGACGAAGCCGGAAGAGGACCGCTTGCTGGCCCTGTTGTTGCCGGCGCTGTGATTTTACCAAAAGACTGTCATATGCTGTATTTAAACGACTCCAAAAAGCTGTCTGCGAAAAAAAGAGATGAGCTTTATGAGCAGATAAAAACTGAAGCCGTAAGCTGGGCGGTCGGAATTGTCAGCCCGGAACGCATCGATGAGATCAATATCCTGCAGGCCACATATGAAGCGATGCGACTGGCCATCGGTCAGTTGTCGCCGGCTCCACAGATCCTGCTAAACGATGCTGTCGAGATTCCCCGGGTTTCCATCCCCCAGTGTCCGATCATCAAGGGAGATGCAAAGAGTATCTCCATCGCCGCGGCAAGTATTATGGCGAAAGTCACAAGGGACCGCATCATGATGGAATATGACAACCTTTACCCGGAATATGGGTTCGCGTCACATAAAGGATACGGTTCTGCTGCGCATATTGAGGCGATCCGTACACATGGACCCAGTCCGATCCACAGAAATACATTTATTAAGAATTTTATCTGACCACATACAACCAATGCCATACACACCGGGAGGACAGATGAAAAACAAACGACAGGTCGGTACAGAACACGAAATGCAGGTTGCTGAAACCTTAAGGCAAAACGGATGGCAGATCCTTGCGCAGAATTTCCGCTGCCGTTTTGGAGAGATCGATCTGATCGCCAAAGAAGGAAATACCATCTGTTTTCTTGAAGTAAAGTACCGGCAGGCCGATCAATTCGGGGATCCTGCCCAGGCAGTTGATCACAGGAAACAAAAGCGCATTTCAAATGCCGCCAGTTACTATCTCTACAGCAAGCATATCCCGTCGGATACACCTTGCCGTTTTGATGTCGCGGCAGTCACCCCGTCCGGGATACGTCTGATCCGCAATGCATTTGACTATGCAGGAAACTTTTATCTATAAGATTTTTGATTTACAGGAGGAACCACATTTATGATCAGCGCAAATAATGTGACGCTTAGATTCGGTAAAAAGGCTCTTTTTGAAGAGGTTAACATTAAATTTACCGAAGGGAACTGTTACGGCATCATCGGTGCAAACGGCGCCGGAAAATCAACATTTTTAAAGATCTTAAACGGACAGATCGAACCGACAAACGGTGAAGTTGTTATTTCACCGGGCGAGCGCCTTTCCTTCCTGCAGCAGGATCAGTTCAAATATGATGCGTATCCGGTCCTTGATACCGTTATTATGGGTAATCAGCATCTTTACGATATCATGAAAGAAAAAGAAGCCATCTATATGAAAGAAGACTTCTCAGACGAAGATGGTATCCGTGCTAGTGAACTGGAAGCGGAATTTGCCGAAATGGATGGCTGGAACGCAGAATCCGATGCGGCTACGATCCTTACCGGTCTTGGCATCGAAACGGATCTGCATTATAACCAGATGAGCGATCTTGGCGGTGCGCAAAAGGTCAAAGTCCTTCTGGCACAGGCATTATTCGGAAATCCGGATATCCTTCTTCTAGACGAGCCGACCAACAACCTGGATCTTGACGCAATCGCATGGCTGGAAGAGTTCCTGATCAATTTCGATAACACCGTCATTGTGGTATCACATGACCGTTATTTCTTAAATAAAGTATGTACACACATTGCCGATATTGATTATGGAAAGATTCAGCTTTACACCGGTAACTATGACTTCTGGTATGAATCCAGTCAGCTGATGATCCGCCAGATGAAGGAAGCAAACAAGAAAAAAGAAGAGAAGATTAAGGAATTAAAAGAGTTCATTTCCCGATTCTCTGCAAACGCTTCTAAATCAAAGCAGGCGACATCAAGAAAGAAAGCACTCGAAAAGATCGAGCTTGATGAGATCAAACCATCCAGCAGAAAATATCCGTATATCGACTTCAGACCGCAGCGCGAGATCGGTAACGAAGTCCTGATGGTAGAAGGTTTGAGCAAAACCATTGACGGTGTCAAGGTACTCGACAATATCACATTCCATGTAGAGCATGATGACAAGATCGCGTTCGTCGGTGGAAATGAGCATGCGAAAACGGTTCTGTTTAAGATTCTGATGGGAGAAATGGAGCCGGATGAGGGTACCTTTAAATGGGGCGTTACAACAAGCCAGTCTTATTTCCCGAAAGACAATACAGAGATCTTTGATACCGATATGGCGATCGCTGACTGGCTGACACAGTTCTCCGAGATCAAAGATGCGACATATGTTCGCGGATTCCTTGGAAGAATGCTGTTTAAGGGAGAAGACGGTATTAAGAAAATGCGTGTGCTTTCCGGTGGTGAGAAAGTACGTGTCATGTTCTCAAGAATGATGATCGAAGAATCCAATGTTCTGATCTTTGATGAACCGACGAACCACCTGGATATGGAATCGATCACAGCTTTAAATAACGGTCTGATTAAATTCCCGGGTGTCATTTTACTGGCCTGCCGCGATCATCAGATCGTTCAGACAACCGCAAACCGAATCATCGAGATCATGCCGGACGGATCGATCATTGACAAGGTAACAACTTACGATGAATATCTTGACAGTGATGAGATGGCAAGAAAGAGAACGGTTTATACCTTCACAGAAACAGAAGAGTAATATTAATATTATAGTTTGGATTATGTATACAAGTCAACGTTGTGTTGACTTGTATTTTTTTTTGTGCAATCTGCTCACATTTACTTCAAAATCCTTTTGTTTTTTTTCAAGTCCCAAACCGTTTATGCCTTGAGATAGCATAGATTTAATGGTATTATTTATCTATCGTTAAGTATCTAACAAAGATACTTGTTAATGCACATTTCATAGGAGGGGATTTCGATGAAAAGACCAATGAAAACCATGGATGGTAACCATGCAGCGGCTCATGCAGGATATGCATACACTGACGTTGCGGCTATCTATCCGATCACACCTTCATCGGTTATGGCTGAAGCCACTGATGAATGGGCAACCCAGGGCAGAAAAAATATTTTCGGTCAGACTGTACAGGTAGTAGAGATGCAATCTGAGGCTGGCGCCGCAGGCGCAGTTCACGGTTCTCTTGCAGCAGGTGCAATGACATCTACTTACACCGCATCTCAGGGTCTTCTTTTGATGATCCCGAACCTTTATAAGATTGCCGGCGAAGGACTTCCGGGCGTAATCAATGTTTCCGCTCGTACGATCTCTACACATGCACTGTGTATCTTCGGTGATCATTCAGATGTTTATGCTTGCCGTCAGACCGGATGCGCAATGCTTTGCGAATCCAGCGTACAGGAAGTTATGGACCTGACACCGGTTGCATATTGCGCAGCTGTAAAAGGCAAACTGCCGTTCATCAACTTCTTTGATGGTTTCCGTACATCTCATGAGATTCAGAAAATCGAGACATGGGACTATGCAGATCTTGAAGATCTGATCGATCTGGATGCGATCCAGGCATTCCGCCAGGGTGCTCTGAATCCGAATCATCCTGAAGAGCAGGGCTCCGCACAGAACCCGGATATATTCTTCCAGGCACGCGAGGCTTGCAATCCGTATTACAACAACATGCCAGCCATCGTACAGGAGTACATGGACAAAGTTAACGAAAAGATCGGCACAAACTACAAACTGTTCAACTACAATGGTGCACCGGATGCAGAACGTATCATCATCGCTATGGGTTCTGTATGCGATACCATTGATGAGACACTTGATTATCTGCTTGCAAAAGGCGAGAAAGTCGGCGTCGTTAAAGTTCGTCTGTATCGTCCGTTCTGCAACGAAGCACTGATCGACGCGATCCCGGATACCGTTAAGGTCATCAACGTTCTGGATCGTACAAAAGAGCCGGGTGCAAACGGCGAACCGCTGTACCTGGATGTTGTAGCTGCACTTAAAGGCACGAAGTTCGATGGTGTCACCATCAACACCGGTCGTTATGGTCTTGGTTCCAAAGATACCACACCGGCTTGCATCCTTGCAGTTTACAAAAATGTAGACAAAAAAGAATTCACAGTAGGTATCGAAGATGACGTTACAGGTCTTTCCTTACCGCTGGATGAGAACCCGGATACCGCTCCGGAAGGCACCGTAGCCTGCAAGTTCTGGGGACTTGGCGCAGACGGTACCGTAGGTGCAAACAAGAACTCCATCAAGATCATCGGTGATAACACTGATATGTATGCACAGGCATACTTCGATTATGACTCCAAGAAGTCCGGTGGTGTTACCATTTCCCACCTGCGTTTCGGTACAAGCCCGATTCATTCAACCTACCTGATCAACAAAGCGAACTTCGTAGCATGCCACAATCCGGCATATGTACGTAAGTACAACATGGTTCAGGATCTGGTTCCGGGCGGAAGCTTCCTGTTAAACTGCCCGTGGAGCGCAGAAGAGCTTGAAGAGCATCTTCCAGGCCAGGTAAAAGCTTATATCGCTAACAATGATATCAAGTTCTATACCATCGACGGTATCAAGATCGGTAAAGAGATCGGACTTGGCGGCCGTATCAACACCGTACTTCAGTCCGCATTCTTCTCCATCTCCGGTATTATTCCGGCAGAGCATGCGATCGACCTGATGAAGGCTGCAGCAAAAGCTACCTATGGCAAGAAGGGTGACAACGTCGTACAGATGAACTACGATGCGATCGATGCAGGTGCTAAGAACTATGTTCAGATCGATGTTCCGGAAAGCTGGAAGACAGCAGGTGAAGAAGACCTGTTTGGTGCACCGGCAACCGGCGCTCGCCAGGATGCTGTTGATTTCGTTAACAACATTCAGAGAAAGATCAATGCACAGATGGGTAACACACTTCCTGTTTCTGCATTCAATGATTACGTAGCAGGTAATACACCGTCCGGTACAGCTGCATATGAGCGCCGTGGTATCGCAGTAGACGTTCCTGTATGGGATCCGGAAAACTGCATCCAGTGTGGTTTCTGCTCTTATGTTTGCCCGCATGCTGTTATCCGTCCGTATGCTTTAACAGACGAAGAAGTAGCAGCTGCTCCGGAAGGCATGCTGACAGCTCCTATGACAGGTATGCCGGAATACAAGTTCACGATCGCAACATCTGCATATGACTGCTCCGGTTGTGGTTCCTGCGTAAATGTTTGCCCGGGCAAGAAGGGTAACAAGGCAATCACAATGGCTAACTTCGAAGCAAACGCTGGTATCCAGGAATACTTCGATTATGCAAAAGAACTGCCGGTTAAACTTGACGTATTAGAGAAGTTCAAACCGAACACCGTTAAGGGTAGTCAGTTCCGTCAGCCGCTGCTTGAGTTCTCAGGCGCATGCGCAGGCTGTGGCGAGACACCGTATGCAAAACTGTTAACACAGCTGTTCGGTGACAGAATGTACATTGCAAACGCAACAGGATGCTCCTCTATCTGGGGTAACTCCTCACCGTCCACACCTTACACCGTTACACCGGAAGGCAAAGGACCGGCTTGGTCTAACTCCCTGTTCGAGGATGCTGCTGAGTTCGGATATGGTATGCTTCTTGGTGCAAACGCAATCCGTGAGAACCTGAAAGCTAAGGTAGAAGACATCGTAGCAAACGGCCAGAACGAAGATACCAAGGCAGCAGCAAAAGAGTGGCTCGATACCTACAGCAACGGTGTTGAGAACGGACCGGCTACCGACAAACTGATCGCAGCTCTTGAGAACTGTGGTTGCGGCAAAGCTGCTGAGATCCTTCCGCAGAAAGACTTCCTGGCTAAGAAATCCCAGTGGATCTTCGGTGGTGACGGATGGGCATATGACATCGGCTTCGGCGGCGTAGACCATGTACTTGCAAGCGGTAAAGATATCAACGTTATGGTATTCGATACCGAGGTTTACTCCAACACCGGCGGACAGTCCTCTAAGTCCACCAAGATCGGTGCAGTTGCTCAGTTCGCAGCAGGCGGTAAAGAGACCAACAAGAAAGACCTTGCCGGCATCGCTATGACATACGGCAACGTATATGTAGCAAGCATCGCAATGGGCGCTGATTACAACCAGTGTGTTAAGGCAATTGCCGAGGCAGAAGCTTATCCGGGTCCGTCCCTGATCATCGCTTATGCTCCGTGTATCAACCACGGTATCAAGAAGGGCATGTCCAAAGCACAGACAGAAGAGAAGCTGGCTGTAGAGTGCGGTTACTGGCATAACTTCCGCTTCAACCCGGCTGCTAAGGCAGAAGGCAAGAATCCGTTCAGCCTTGACAGCAAAGAGCCGACAGGCGATTATCGTGAGTTCTTGAACGGCGAAGTTCGTTTCAATTCTCTGGCTCGTCTGGATGCTGAGAAAGCAGAGCGCATGTTTGAAGCAAACGAACAGTACTCCAAGGATCGTTACGCATACCTGAAGAGACTGGTTGATCTGTATGCTGTAGACTAATCATTGCAAGATTCTGCAAGATGTATTAAAATTAAACTTCCCGGGACCTGCGGGTTCCGGGAAGTTTGTATGTATGATCGGAGTTTTTCATGGAAGTCAAAGAGCATCGCATTGACGGCATCGAGCCGGGAAGCATCGCAGAGGAACTGGGCATTGAACCCGGTGATTTTCTGCTGGGCATTAACCGGCATGAATTGCATGATGTCTTTGACTATCATTTCCTGATCAACGATGACCGGCTCACCGTTCAGATCAAAAAAGCAGATGGTGAAGACTGGGAATATGAGATTGAAAAAGATTATTACGAAGACCTTGGCATCATCTTTGAAAACGGCCTGATGGACGATTATCGTTCCTGCACAAACAAATGTATTTTTTGTTTTATCGATCAGATGCCGCCCGGCATGCGTGATACGCTGTATTTTAAAGATGATGATTCCAGACTTTCCTTTTTACAGGGAAACTATATTACACTGACGAATCTTTCCGATGCGGATCTTGACCGGATCATTCGCTACAAGCTTGCGCCGATCAATATCTCCGTGCATACCACGAATCCCGAGCTTCGTGTCATGATGCTGCATAACCGCTTTGCCGGCGACGCACTAAAGAAGATTCCGCTGCTTGCTGAAGCCGGAATCGAGATGAACAGTCAGATCGTCCTGTGTAAAGGGATCAATGACGGAGAGGAACTGGAACGTACGATCCGTGATCTTTCCGGTTACATCCCGCATATGCAAAGTCTTTCTGTCGTTCCGGTGGGACTGACCAGATTCCGGAACGGACTCCATCCCCTGGTGCCATTCCAGAAAGAGGACGCGAAAAAGGTTCTGGAACTGATTCATAAATGGCAGAAGATTTGCTATGATAAATACGGCATTCATTTTGTCCATGCCAGTGATGAATTCTATCTTCTTGCAGAAGAAGAATTCCCCTCAGAAGACCATTATGACGGATACGGTCAGCTGGAAAACGGCGTGGGGATGATTCCGTTACTTGAATCAGAATTCATGGAGTGTCTGCAGGAAGAAAAAGAGACACAAAAAGAAAGTAAAAAGGGATTCCTTTCCGTATTTCGGAAACCAAAACCCGAAAAGCGTCAGTGCGTATCCATTGCAACAGGACGCCTCGCAGCACCATTGATGCGAAAGCTTTCCCTTGCGTTTATGTGCCTGCATCCGGAGATCAGGATACAGGTATTTGAAGTCACAAATCATTTCTTTGGAGAACAGATCACTGTTTCAGGGCTGTTGACAGGAAAAGATATTCGTGACACACTGCTAGAAGAAGAACTCGGAGACCGGTTGCTTTTACCATGCAATATGCTAAGAAGCGGCGAGCAGGTCTTTTTAGATGATATGACAGTAGATACACTGTCGAAAGAACTGAATGTTCCAATCACGATCACTGCATCTGACGGGCAGAGCCTTTATGATGCATTGCTGAACAGAACGGAAGAATAGTATTATGAGTAAACCAGTTGTGGCCGTTGTCGGCCGTCCTAATGTCGGAAAATCAACATTGTTTAATGCCCTCGCGGGAGAGCGGATCTCTATCGTAAAGGACACACCGGGTGTGACCAGAGACCGTATCTATGCAGATGCCGAATGGCTGAACCATGCGTTCACGCTGATTGATACCGGTGGTATTGAGCCGGATACGAAAGACATCATTCTTTCTCAGATGCGGGAGCAGGCACAGATCGCAATCGATACGGCTGATGTCATTTTGTTTCTGACAGATGTACATCAGGGTGTGCAGGATGCAGATTCAAAGGTTGCAGACATGCTGCGCAAGTCCAAAAAGCCGGTCCTGCTTGTCGTAAATAAAGTAGACAACTTTGATAAATACATGGCAGATGTCTATGAATTCTATAACCTTGGAATCGGTGATCCGATCCCGATCTCAGCTTCCGGCAAGCTGGGTCTTGGAGATATGCTTGAAAAGCTGGTTTCCTATTTTCCGGAGCGGAATCCGGAGGAAGAAGAGGATGAGCGTCCGAAAATCGCTGTTGTCGGGAAACCGAATGTCGGCAAATCTTCACTGATCAATCGCCTGACCGGCAAAAACCGTGTGATCGTTTCCGACATCGCCGGTACGACGCGTGACGCTATTGATACGGACATCCGTTTCAATGGCAAAGAGTATGTCTTTATTGATACAGCGGGTCTGCGAAGAAAGAGCAAGATCAAGGAAGAGCTGGAACGTTTTTCAATCATCCGGGCTGTTACCGCGATCGAACGCTCTGACGTGGTGATCATTGTGATCGATGCGACCGAAGGTGTCACAGAACAGGATGCCAAGATCGCCGGTATCGCACATGAGCGCGGCAAGGGTATCATCATCGCCGTCAACAAATGGGATGCCATTGAAAAGAATGATCATTCCGTTGCGGAATATACGGATAATATCCGCCGGATCTTAAGCTTTATGCCTTATGCCGAGCTCACATTTATCTCTGCACTTTCCGGCCAGCGACTGAACAAGCTGTTCCCGCTGATCGATATGGTGATCGAGAACAACTCTATGCGGATCGCAACCGGTGTACTGAATGAGATCCTCATGGAAGCAGTGGCACTGCAGCAGCCGCCGTCAGATAAGGGCCGCCGGCTTAAGATTTATTACATGACCCAGGTTGCGGTCAAACCGCCGACATTTGTAATCTTTGTAAACGATAAAAAGCTGATGCACTTTTCATACACCAGATATCTGGAAAACAGAATACGCGAGAGTTTCGGTTTTCGCGGAACAGCATTAAAATTTATCATCCGTGAACGAAAAGGAGATGGCAAATGATCACAGCTCGTATCATTAGTATTCTGATCGGATATTTCGCCGGTTTGTTTCAGACCGGTGTGATCTACGGCAAAGCCGTCGGAACTGACATTCGAAAATCGGGAAGCGGAAATTCCGGAATGACAAATTCCATCCGTGTACTTGGCTGGAAAGCCGGCGTGATCGTACTCACCGGCGATCTGCTAAAGGCTGTGATCGCGATCATCGTTGTCTGGTTATTATTCCGCAATGGCGAAGGCCCGGTGAAGCTATATATGCTCTATGCGGGACTTGGCGCGATATTGGGCCATAATTTCCCGTTTTATCTGAAGTTTAAAGGTGGAAAGGGTATCGCGACGACTGTAGGTGTCATCTGCTCCTGCAATCCGCTGATGATCCCGATCTGCGCTGCATGCTTTTTTGCAGCCGTCATTCCGACCGGATTTATGTCGCTTGGCTCACTCGCCATGTGCCTTGCTTTTTTGGTTCAGACGATCCTGTTTGGTATTCTGGGACCCGAAAGTCTTTTGGGCATCCCGGCTGAATTTCACGCAGAGTACTTTATTGTAGCTGCAATCGTCACAGGACTCGCCTTTATAAAGCATCGCGAAAACATCAAACGACTGATCCGTGGAGAAGAGAACAAATTCCGTCCGGGTAAAAAATCGTAAGTTTTCATCAATGTTGATCATAAAGATAACAGTTGCTATGCAGGAGGTTTATACAAATGGCAAATTTAGGTGTAATCGGCGCAGGAAGCTGGGGTATCGCGCTTTCTATCGTTTTGGCAGACAACGGACACGATGTAAAAGTCTGGTCATTGATCGAGGACGAAGTCCGTATGCTTTCCGAAACACATGAGCACAAAGACAAATTACCGGGTGTCATCATTCCGGACAGTGTTTCCTTTACAACTGATTTCAATGAAGCAATCAGCGGAAAAGAAATGGTGGTTCTTGCAGTTCCTTCCGTTTTTATCCGTTCAACCGCAAAACAGATGGCAGGATTTGTTGAAAAGGATCAGCTGATCGTTGTTGTTTCCAAAGGAATTGAAGAAGATACGTTAATGATCCTGTCTGACATCGTTGAGCAGGAAATTCCGCAGGCAAACGTAGCGGTACTTTCCGGCCCAAGTCATGCGGAAGAAGTCGGAAGACATCTGCCGACTACCGTAGTCGCAGGTGCCAAAACAAAAGAAACTGCTGAAAAGATCCAGGAATATTTCATGAATCAGGTGTTCCGTGTTTATTCCAGCTCCGATATGCTTGGCATTGAGCTTGGCGGCTCCTTAAAAAATGTCATCGCACTGGCCGCCGGAATGGCGGACGGTCTTGGGTTTGGCGATAACACGAAAGCTGCTTTGATCACAAGAGGGATCAAGGAGATTTCCACCCTGGCAGTTAAAATGGGCGCCCGTTCCGAAACACTCGCAGGCCTGACCGGAATCGGAGATCTGATCGTTACCTGTGCCAGCCAGCACAGCCGTAACCGAAAGGCAGGCATGCTGATCGGACAGGGCTATACCATGCAGGAAGCCATGGATGAAGTCAAAATGGTCGTAGAAGGTGTTTATTCTGCCAAGGCAGCTTATCGCCTGTCTGAAAAATATGACGTCGATATGCCGATCGTAAAAGAAGTCAATGATATTCTCTTTGGCGGGCAACCTGCAAAACAGGGTGTCGTTGATCTGATGACACGGAATAAAAAATCCGAAAATACAGAATCCGAATGGTAAAAGGAGTCGGCACTATGGATATCATAATCAAACGAATCCGCCCCGAAGCACAGCTGCCTTCACGCGGCAGTGCATATGCAGCCGGATATGATCTGTATGCTGATATTGATCAGCCGATAGAGATCAAGCCACATACCACCGAAAAAATCAGTGCCGGTATCGCATTAGAGATTCCAGAAGGATACTTTGGCGGAATCTACGCAAGAAGCGGACTTGCTACAAAAGAAAACCTGCGTCCGGCAAACTGTGTCGGCGTGATCGATGCGGATTACAGGGGACCTGTTACCGTAGCACTCCACAATGATTCCGACCAGGTAAGGATCGTAGAGCCGGGAGAACGGATTGCACAGCTTGTGATCCAGCCGTTTCTTTCGGTATCATTTATCGAGACAGACGAATTATCTGAAACCGTACGCGGAGAGGGCGGTTTCGGTTCAACGGGAAAGGCATAAAAAATCTGCTGCTAGTTCAGCAGCAGATCTAAAATACCGGTATAGGTATTGATATATTGTTCTTCCCAGTTTCTGCAGATGGCATCTGCCTGTTCTTCCGTCGAGACAGACAGTACAATCTGCAAAAGTGTCTTTTTTCTGTTTCTGATCGTACAGGTGACATCATATTTGTTGTCACCTGTTTTTTCATATTGCGAAGCGGCGATCGGCTCATCATAATACAGATTCGCGTTTTCCAGAAAATCCAGCACATCATCTTTGATCGAATCCGATATTTTATCCGCAAAGTAAGAGAGTGTCTGTCTGCCTTCATCCGTGAGATAGTAAAGTGTATTCCCTTGTACGGATTCGGACAGGATCAATCCGGATTCAAGCAGATTACTGATCGTCTCCTGCAAAACGAAATAATTTGTATATTCCTTTTCGAGGATAAATCCGGTAATCTGCGTATTCGAAAGCGGATCATTTGATTCTCCGATCATATATAAAACGATCAGTCTGTATAGTGTTCTCAGATCCATCGATCTTCTTCCTATCTGTGAATATGTTCTTTGACTGCGGCAGCGACAGCATCAGCTACACGCGGGTCAAACGGCTGCGGCATAACAAAGTCTTCTGACAGTTCTTCATCGCTGACTAAAGCAGCAATTGCCTCAGCAGCAGCAAGCTTCATTTCCTCTGTGATCTGCGGTGCTCTTCCTTCCAGTGCTCCCTTAAAGATTCCCGGGAACGCGATAACGTTATTAACCTGGTTGGGGAAATCACTTCTTCCGGTTCCTACAATGCGCGCACCGGCTTCCTTTGCCAGATCCGGCATGATCTCCGGAACCGGATTTGCCATTGCAAAAATGATCGGATCAGGACGCATGGTTTTGATCATTTCCGGTGTCACAACGCCCGGAGCAGAAACGCCGATGAAAATATCCGCGCCGACGAATGCATCAGCAAGAGATCCCTTCCGTCCGGCCGGGTTTGTAACCTGAGCGATCTCAACCTTAGCCGCATTCATACCTTCGTTATCTTTATGGATCATTCCCTTACTGTCACAAATGGTAACATCTTTAAAGCCGTAGAGCAGCAGTAACTTCGTGATCGCAATACCTGCAGAGCCGGAACCGTTTACCACGATCCTGCAGTCCTCTTTTTTCCGTCCTGTCAGGCGCAGGCAATTGATCATGGCAGAAAGAACAACGATCGCTGTCCCATGCTGGTCATCATGAAAGACCGGAATGTTTAACATTTCTTTTAAGCGTTTTTCTACTTCAAAGCAGCGCGGTGCAGAAATATCTTCAAGATTGATTCCGCCATAGGCCGGTGCGATATTGACAATGGTCTTGATCAGTTCTTCTGTATCCTGAGTCTCAATCACGATCGGTACCGCATTGACATCACCGAATGTCTTAAACAATACACATTTTCCTTCCATTACAGGAAGTGCGGCAAGCGCGCCGATATTGCCAAGTCCGAGAACAGCGCTTCCGTCTGAGATGACGGCGATCGTGTTTGCCTTACCGGTATAGGTATAAGCTGCCTGCGGATCCTCTGCGATCACTTTGCACGGTTCTGCAACACCAGGTGTATATGCAATAGCCAGGTCCTCGCGACTTTCAACCACACATTTCGGTACAGTCTCAATCTTTCCCTGCCATTCTTCATGTAATTTTAACGCCTTTTCGAGTAAATCCATTTAGTCATCCTCCGTATTTCATCAGTTAGCCTGATCCATTATTGAAATCTCCTTCGTATGATACCATTTACCATTCCGAAACGCAAACGATATACTTTTGCGGTAAAAAAATATATTCTTGAATATTTTAATAGATGCTGTATAATGATAGAAACTATTTATTTCTAAATTATTATCCATTCTTTGCCGTGATCGGCAATTAATATATCCCATTTACGAAACTGGAGGTAATATGAGAGCAAAGTATGAAAGTCTGCCTTTGGCAACACTGCGTGATCTTGCCAAAGCAAGAGGTATGAAAAAGATTTCTTCTTTGAAAAAAGCGGACCTGATCGAGCGCATGCTTGAAGAGGACGAAAGAGTAGCATCCGTGCAAAAAGAGAGCGAGACCGTAAATCCGCCAAAAGCAGAACAGGCAGCAGAAGAAGAAAACAGAACAGAAACCAATACGGTCACAGAGGTGTCCGCTGAAGATACTGAGGATCCCGTTAAAACAGAACCTGAAAAGAAAAAGCCGGAACCCCCTGCAGCCCCCACAGCACACGGTATTCTGGAAGTTATGGCAGACGGATTCGGATTCATCCGTTGCGAAAACTATCTGCCGGGTGAGAATGATGTCTATGTTTCCCCGTCTCTGATCCGCCGGTTTAATCTCAAAACAGGCGATATCATCACCGGTAACAAAAAAGAAAAAACACAGGGTGATAAATTCAGTGCCCTGTTATTCATCTCAGAAGTCAACGGTTTTCCGCCGTTTGAGGCAGCAAAGCGTCCGCACTTTGAAGATCTGACACCGGTCTTCCCGAATGAAAGGATCCGTCTTGAGCGGAAAGAAGCCGGCATCTCCATGCGGATCATGGATCTGATCGCGCCTGTCGGCAAGGGACAGCGTGGTATGATCGTTTCCCCGCCGAAAGCCGGTAAGACCACACTGTTAAAAGAAGTCGCGAAATCGATCAAGCAAAACAATCCGGAGATGTATCTTTTGATCCTTCTGATCGATGAACGTCCCGAGGAAGTCACCGATATGAAGGAAGCAATTGAAGGTGAAAACGTCGAAGTTATTTATTCCACCTTCGATGAACTTCCGGAACATCACAAACGGGTTTCCGAGATGGTGATCGAACGCGCAAAGCGTCTGGTTGAGTCAAAACAGGATGTCATCATCCTTTTAGACAGCATCACAAGACTGGCTCGCGCCTATAATATGGTCGTTCCGCCAAGTGGCAGAACCTTATCCGGCGGCTTAGACCCGGCAGCCCTGCATATGCCAAAGCGATTCTTTGGTGCAGCCCGTAACATGCGTGAGGGCGGGAGTCTTACGATCCTTGCGACCGCTCTGGTAGAAACCGGAAGCAAAATGGATGACGTTGTCTATGAAGAATTCAAGGGAACCGGTAATATGGAGCTTGTTCTTGACCGTCGGTTGTCTGAACGCCGAATCTTCCCGGCCATTGATATCGTCAAATCCGGCACCAGAAGAGAGGATCTTTTGCTTGACAAGCCGGAGCAGGAGGCTGTCAACATCATCCGGCGCGGCATTAACGGTATGAAGACAGACGAAGCAGTCGAGTCGATCCAGCATATGTTCCTGCATACCCGTAACAATATCGAGTTTGTCAATCTGATCCGCAAGAGAAGGACTGTTTAAGGCTGAAAAAACTGTTATATTTCTGATAGAAAAAACTTGCAACTTAGCATATGTTATGCTATATTTATGAGGATTGTCAGAGAACAATTAGAAACAAGTTTATTGTATCCGCCAGGCGGGCTTCCCGTAAGGATACAAAGAAATTTGGACCATGAGAGGTGATAAAGAATGCGTGAAGGAATCCATCCGGAATATTATCAGGCCACTGTACAGTGCAACTGCGGTAACACTTTTGTAACAGGATCTACGAAAGAGAACATCCACGTGGAAATCTGCTCTAAGTGCCATCCGTTCTACACCGGACAGCAGAAGGCAGCACAGGCCCGCGGTCGTATCGATCAGTTCAACAAGAGATACGGCATCAATTAGTCGGCAAGTATTCAGTCATGCGAAGGTTGAGGTTTCCATACCCTCAACCTTTTTGCGTTGTTTTGGAGGAATGTATGCGATATTCGGGAATCGGTGGACAGGCCGTACTAGAAGGCGTCATGATGAAAAATGCCGACCAGTATGCTGTCGCTGTACGCAGGCCGGATCAGGAAATTGAAGTAATGACAAAAGAATACTCCGGACTGACTGGCACAGCAGCCAAAAAGATTCCGATCGTCCGCGGTGTGTTAAGCTTCATTGATTCCATGGTCCTTGGCATTTCTACATTATTGTATTCTTCTACATTCTACGAAGAGGAAGAAGATACAAAGCAAAAGAAGAATCAAAAGACAGACGAGGAAAAAGGACCTCATGAGATCTCAAAAAGTGATAAGGCATTCATGGGTGCTACAACGGTCATCTCCTTTGTGATCGCGATCGCGATCTTTGTGATCCTGCCTTATTATCTTTCCCAGTTGTTCCAGAAAGCTGTCCCAAACAGCACTGCCACAGCGATCTTTGAGGGCGTCCTGCGTCTGGTGATCTTTATTTTATATATTTATATCATTTCCAGATCAAAGGATATCCAGCGGGTATTCATGTATCACGGCGCGGAGCACAAATGCATCAACTGTATTGAACACGGCCTGGATCTGACCGTCGAAAACGTTCGCATCAGTTCGAAAGAGCATAAGCGATGCGGAACCAGCTTTTTGATGTTCGTCGTGATCTTAAGTATCATTCTGTTTTTGTTCATCCGTGTGGATTCACATACCATGCGGATCGTTATACGACTGATCCTTGTGCCGGTCATCGCCGGGATTTCCTATGAAGTTTTAAGACTTGCGGGAAGATATGACAATCCGGTGATCAACGCGATCAGCAAACCGGGCCTGGCGCTGCAGCACATGACGACCAAAGAACCTGATGATGACATGATCGAAGTCGGAATCGCCTCTGTCGAGGCAGTGTTTGACTGGCGTTCCTATGTGGATGAATACAGACAGCAGGAAAACCCGGATGCATGTCAGCCGACCTGCTTTTAGATAACGATATGAAAACAATTTGGGAAATCTGTCAGGACGGTGCCAGACGTCTGGCAGACAATGGAATAGAGAATGCAGAATGGGAGAGCAGAGCGCTTCTATGTGACCAGCTAAACCTATCCCTCGGCGATTTTCTGATACGAAAAGCCGATCCGATGGATGAAGCAGAATCTATTATATTTACAAAGAATATTGAACGCCGCTGCACACACGTCCCGTTACAGCATATTTTGGGGAAAGCATATTTCTACGGACTGGAATTCTATGTCTCACCAAGTGTCCTGATCCCAAGACCGGAAACAGAGCTTTTGGTGGAGCATGCATTGAAAGAACTACATGCAGGAATGACTGTTCTGGATCTGTGCACGGGCTCCGGATGTATTGCCATTACGGCAGCCACCCAATGTCCCGGAATCAAGACGGATGCATCGGATGTTTCCTATGAGGCATTAGAAGTTGCCGGGAAAAATGCCGATGCAAACAAGGCAGCCGTCAATTTCATCCATAGCGACCTGTTTGAAGAAATCAGCGGGCAATATGATATGATCCTCAGCAATCCGCCCTACATCAGTCAGGCGGAGATGCAAACCTTAATGCCGGAAGTCAAAGACCATGATCCGCAGCTTGCTCTATATGGCGGGATCGACGGCCTTGATTTCTATAAAAGAATCGCATCCGGTGCGCCCGATCATTTAAACCCAGGCGGCATTCTGATGATGGAGATCGGTGCCGGACAGGCGAATGATGTCAGCACACTGCTAAAAGAAAATGATTTTACAGACATACAGATCATCCAGGACTTAAATGGTCTGGACCGCATTGTTACAGGAAGGAGAGCGTAACTTATGTTTGATCGTCTTGAAGATATATTACATCGATTTGAGGAAATACTGCTTTTGCTCAGCGAGCCGGATGTCGCAAATGATCCGGCACGTTTCCAGAAACTGATGAAAGAGCAGAGCAACCTTGCGCCGATCGTAGAGGCGTACAAGGAGTACAAAAACTGTCAGCAGACCGTTTCTGACAGCCTGGAAATGCTCCAGGAAGAAAAAGATGAAGAAATGCGTGAGCTTCTGAAAGAAGAGATGAGCGAAGCGAAATCGCGCATTGAAGAGCTTGAGACAGAGCTTAAGATCCTGCTTCTGCCGAAAGATCCGAATGATGACAAAAACGTCATCGTTGAGATCCGTGCCGGAGCCGGCGGAGATGAGGCGGCTTTATTCGCAGCAGAGATCTACAGAATGTATGTACATTATGCCGAATCCAGAAGATGGAAGGTTGAGACCATGGATGTCGAAGAAATCGGCATCGGCGGCATGAAATATGTCAGCTTTATGGTCTGCGGCCAGGGTGCATACTCCGTATTAAAATACGAAAGCGGCGTGCATCGTGTACAGCGTGTTCCGGAGACAGAGTCCGGCGGACGGATCCACACCTCAACCATTACCGTTGCGATCATGCCGGAAGCAGAAGACGTTGATGTTGAAGTCGATTTAAACGATTGCAAATTTGACGTTTTCCGTGCTTCAGGAAACGGCGGACAGTGTGTCAACACGACCGACTCTGCGGTTCGACTCACACATCTTCCGACTGGCATTGTTATTTCCTGCCAGGACGAAAAGTCTCAGCTGAAAAACAAAGACAAGGCACTCAAGGTACTTCGTGCAAAACTTTATGATATGGAAATGCAGAAGGCACATGATGCGGAAGCAGATGCCAGAAGAAGCCAGATTGGTACCGGTGACCGTTCTGAGAAGATCAGAACTTACAACTTCCCGCAGGGACGTGTAACAGACCACCGGATCAAGTTAACTTTATATCGTCTGGAATCCATTATGAACGGCGATATCCAGGAAATCCTCGACAGTCTGATCGCGGCTGACCAGGCTGCAAAACTTGCGCAGATGGCGGAGGCGAGCTAATAGCGTATGGCGCTTCAATTGATCTACGGTAATCCCGGCTGTGGGAAATCAGAAATTCTCTATGATAAGCTGGCAGAGCACGCGCAGAAGGATCCGTTTCAAAAGATCTTTCTGATCGTGCCCGAACAGTTTACTCTGGAAACACAAAAAAAGATGGTAAGGCGTTCAAACGGCCATGTCATAACCAATATTGATGTGGTCAGTTTTGAACGCCTTGCTTTTCGTTCTTTTGAAGAGATTGGAATGCGTCCGAATGTTCTTGAGGATAACGGCAAGAACCTGATGCTTCGAAAGATTGCAAGCGATGAGGCATCCAACCTGACCTACCTACGGGCAAACATCAGAAAATTCGGATATGTGGAAGAAGTAAAATCCATGTTATCGGAGCTGATGCAGTATGCCATCCGTCCGCAGGATCTTGAAGCCATCCTTTCTAAACTGTCTCCCGAGACCAGTCTGTATCATAAATTATCCGACATTCTGGTCATGTATCGTGGGATGGAAGAGAAGTTCCATGATACGCTTCTGGTCGCAGAACGTCTTCCTGATGTGCTTTCTATGTATGTACCGCAGATTCCGATGCTGCAGAACGCAGTCTTTGCATTTGACGGCTTCACCGGATTTACACCTGTCCAAGAAAAACTGATCGATGCACTGATGAAGGTCTCATCCGATCTGTATTTTACAGTAACACTTGATGCATCCGAAACTGTGAACACAAAGGCTCAGACGCCGGACTTTTCATTAGAACAGCTTTTCTATATGAGTAAACGGATGATCTGGGATCTGGTCCGCCTTGCTGACCAGAACCAGATTGCAGTCAATGAGCCTTTCCTGGCAAAGCAGGGAGTACATGCACGCTTTGCAGGGAAAAATGCGCTCCAGCACTTAGAGAAGCAATTATTCCGTCCTGTATCAAATGCCTTTTGCGGCAGTCAGGATGAAATCCATATCACATCCTGTGCCAATCCAAAAGAAGAACTTACCTGCGCCGTCTGGCAGATTGCGAAAATGGTGCGTGAAAACGGCTGCAGATATCGAGACTTTGCGATCGTCAGTGCCAGTGCGGATAGCTATGACCACTATGCAGAAGGCATTATGAAAATATATGGCATCCCATATTTTTCAGACCGCAAGCGCGATATCACATACCAACCGCTCACAGAAGCTCTTCGTGCGCTGATCGAAATCATTTATACAGACTTTTCCATCGATAGTGTTTTCCGCCTGTTCAAAACCGGCCTGATGCCGTTTACAGATGAAGAGATCAACCTCTTTGAAACCTACTGTATCGCCAGAGGGATCCGGTCAGGAAAACGCTTCCGTACTGCATTCCGCACACCGACCAGACAGATGCGTGATCTTGCGAAGCGGACAGGAGACGCAGGAGAGGAGCAGATGGCTGCGCAAATGCTTTTGTTAAACGACATCCGGAAACGTTTTCTGGAGCTGGTACTTCCCGTCTGCCAGCTGTTTGAAAACGGCAGTGCTTCCGTTCGTTCCATTTCAAAAGAGATCTATCAGTTTCTGATCAAGATCCATACAGAAGAAAAACTGGCTTCGATGCAGGATACGCTCCTTTCAGACGGGCGGACTGACGATGCTGCCGTTTATGATCAGATCTGGTCTGAGATCATGGATCTGCTGGATAAATATGTCACCATTCTCGGAGATGAGGAGATGGATGCCAGAGAATATGCCGAAATCCTGGATGCCGGCATCGCAGGCATCAAAATCGGTATTTTGCCGCCCACAAGTGACTGTGTTGTTCTCGGCGATATCGAACGTACCAGACTCGATGGCGTCAAGCACCTATTTTTCCTGGGCTTTAATGACGGCATCATTCCGAAGAATACCAATACAGGCGGCATGCTTTCACAATATGACAGAGAACAGCTTAACGGACTTGGCTTAAGGCTTTTCCCAACAGCAAGAGAAGATGTCTTTTTGCAGCGTTTCTATCTGTACTGGAACTTAACCAAACCATCCGACAATCTGTTCCTGACATATTCCAGGCTGGATGCAGAGGGCAATGCAGTCCGTCCTTCGTATTTCATTTCCCTGCTTTCTGAAATGTTTCCGGATATTAAGATCGATTCCTTTGAAGATGAGACAAAACGATTCCCGTTTACAAAAGAAAACGGGATCAACACCTGGCTCTCCGGCTTAAACGACGCGATCGATGAGAACAGTTCTCCGGTTTGGAAGGCATTGCATCACTGGTTTTTTAACAACGATACAGAAAAAGATAGAATCAGATCTCTCTTTGATATCCGCTTTGCAGGAGCGAAGGCAGAAACCCTGTCCACAGATATTGCAGGCGCTTTATACGGATCAACACTGGTCAATTCCGTATCCCGCCTGGAAAACTTTATCCGCTGCCCCTATCAGCATTTCTTAGATTATGGCCTGCATTTATCGGAACGAGAAACATTCCAGGTAACACCGGTTGACCTTGGATCCTTTATGCACGATGTCCTTGCACGGTTTTCCAAAAAGGTCGATGCCGGCAGCGGATGGATGCAGATTGAACGAAACGATTGGGAAAACTATCTTGCGGAAAGCATTCTGGAATCAGAGCTTGGACAATCCGAATCCGTACTGTATGACAATGCCACAAACATGCATCGTCTTGACGTCATCCGACAGACTTTGTTAAACAGTACCGATGCACTGATCAGACAGATCCGCGCCGGATCATTTCTCCCTGCAGATTATGAGCGCGCGTTCCGCCTGCAGTATGACAATCTGATCTTAAACGGCAGGATCGACCGATGTGACCTGTATCAGGATGATGAAAAAACCTGGATCCGTGTCATTGACTATAAATCGGGAAATACAGATTTTAAGCTGACTGAATTTTACTATGGTCTTTCCCTGCAGCTGGTACTGTATCTGGAAGCTGTTACGAAACGCTTTGCAGAGCTGGGCAAAACCATTTTACCCGGCGGTATGTTCTATTATCACCTGGATGATCCCGTGATCGATCTTGCAGAGTTAAATCAAGACCAATCTAAGGAAGATGCACTCTTTGCCGCATATCAGTTAAAGGGTATGGTCAACGCTTCCGAACAAGTCTACCGGAACATGGATTATTCATTTGATAAGAAATCAATGGTCATTCCTGTCTCGTTAAAAAAAGACGGCGAATTGGCCAAAGCTTCCAAGGTTACCGATGAAGAAGGCTTTTTACTGCTCAGAAAACATGCAATGGAGCAATGCAAGCAGACCGGTACACGGATCTTATCCGGTGAGATCGCGCCGGTCCCATACGAACTGAACGATACAGACGGCTGCAAGTATTGCAAATATCATGAAATCTGCGGATTCGATCAGCGTATCCCCGGATATCATAAAAACAAACTCGAAAAATTAGAAGACCCGGATGTCTGGGCGAAACTGAAAGAGGAGTATGGAAACGATCCTCTTGTATCACAATAGGAGTACACATGGCTGTCACATGGACCAAAGAACAAAAACAGGTTATTGATTCGAGAGACAAAAGTCTGCTCGTATCGGCTGCTGCCGGCTCCGGCAAGACAGCCGTCCTTGTTGCGCGGATCATTGCAAAGATCATGGATCCCGTATCACCTGTCGATATCGACAGGCTTTTGGTCGTGACCTTTACCAATGCGGCTGCTGCCGGTATGCGGGAGCGGATCACAGATGCCATCGAAAAGGCACTCCGGGCAGATCCGGAAAACACCCACTTGCAGAGACAGTCCGCAATGATCCATAATGCGCAGATTACTACGATCGACAGCTTTTGTCTGCAGCTGATCCGCAATCATTTTCATAAGATCGGCTTAGAACCTGATTTTCGTGTGGCAGACCCGGGCGAACTGCACCTGATGAAGGAAGAGGTCTTTGCATCCGTTATGGAGCGTTTCTATGATGCGAAAGACGATGCTTTTGTTCGCTTTTCCGAGAATTATTCTGCCGGCAAAAATGATGATGCCATCAAAGAAATGGTATTTGCATTATATGATCAGGCCCGAAGCAATCCATGGCCGGATGAATGGCTTGATGAGACACGCGCTGTTTATCATGTCACAAATGAATCGGAACTCTTAACACAGAAGTGGTATCAAAAGCTTCAGAATGATCTTAAGCATCAGGCAGGAGAAAGTGCTGAAGAAGCCATGCAGCTGATCACACTTTGTCTCGATGCAGACGGACCGGCTCCGTATGAAGAAACACTGCGGGATGACCTTTCGTTCTACAGACAGCTCTCTGCGGCAGAAACCTATGCAGAATGGCATGCACTTCTTTCCGGACACACATTTCCAAATATGAAGGCTGTCAGAAAATTTGACGGTGATTTAAAAAAGAAGGACTATGTCCACAACAGACGGAATGAGTTAAAGGATCAAACGAAAAAATGGCAGGCGAATTACTTTGCACTGTCTCTTGAGGAACAGATCTCCGGGATTCAAGCCACATCTGAAATGTATCAGGTCTTATGTGATATCACCCTTGCCTTTGCAGATGCGTTCGCAAAAGAAAAGAAGCAGCACCGTATCGTAGACTTCTCCGACATCGAGCATTTTGCGCTTCAGATCCTGATCGATCCAAAAAACCATATGCCGACGGAAACAGCCACGGAATACCGTAATAAGTTTAAAGAAGTCATGATCGACGAGTATCAGGACAGTAACTTTTTACAGGAAGCGCTGTTGGCCGCTGTCTCCGGAGAAGAACATGGTGTCTATAACCGTTTTATGGTTGGTGATATTAAGCAAAGCATCTACCGGTTCCGTCTGGCAAGGCCTGAACTGTTTCTTGAGAAATACCAGTCCTATGGCGAATCCATCGACGATCATAAGAGAGAGCGGATCGACTTACACCAGAATTTCCGAAGCCGTCATGAGATCCTGGATTTTTCCAACCTGGTATTTACCAATGTGATGCATGCCGATATCGGAAATGTAGAATATGACCATGCCGCAGCATTATTCCACGGACGCGATGATGCGCAGGATCCGCACGGAGATTATACGCCTGAGATCATTTTACTGGATTCCAGTGAAAATGCAGCGAAACAGACAGAAAAAGAAGCCCGTATGATCGCATCGCGGATCAAAAGAATGGTCGAAGATTCGGAAATCCCGGATTTAACATATGGCGATATCGTGATCCTGACAAGAGCACCTTCTTCTGTTTCTGAAACTTACCAGAATGTGTTCCACGATGCAGGCATCCCGCTGATGATCGAGACCAAAACCGGGTATTTTTCTGCAAGAGAAGTGCAGCAGGTCCTTGCCCTGTTACAGGTGATCGACCATCCCATGCAGGATATCCCGCTGACTGCTGCAATGAAATCTCCGTTTGGACATTTTACCTCAGAGGAACTGGCAAAGATTCGGATCGACCATCCCGATGGCATGTTTTGTACCGCAGTACACGAATATTCCGGAACCGATCCCTTGCTTACAGCAAAGATTGATCGTTTTCTGGCTTTGCTTTCTTCCTATCGCACAAAAATGCGGGATATGCCGATTTACAAATTGCTTGAGGACATTTATTTAAATACCGATTTTGTTCATGAGACCTGCGCGCTCCCGGCCGGAAGACAGCGTAAGGCAAACCTCGATATGCTGATGGAAAAGGCCATTGCCTTTTCTAAGACCAGTTATCAGGGACTGCTGCATTTCAACCGTTATATCGAACGCCTTAAGCGCTATGAGATCGATTTCGGCGAAGCGGAGATTCCGGAAGGAAAGAGCGATGTCGTCCGTTTCATGAGCATTCATAAGAGTAAAGGCCTTGAGTTCCCGGTTGTTTTTCTTGCAGGGTCAGGAAAACAGTTTAATGAGCGGGATCAGCAAAAAACACTTGTGATCCATCCGGATTTTGGCTGTGGCCTGCGCGATATCAACCGCAGAGAGCACTATAAGAATGACACGCTCTTACGACGCGCGCTTTCAGCTGATTTAAAAAAGGAAAACCTTGGCGAAGAACTCCGCGTGCTTTATGTCGCGATGACGCGTGCCGAGAAAAAGCTGATCATTACAGGCAGTTACAAACTGGAATCGCTAGAAGGAGCATTCCGGACTGAAAATGCAAGCCTTCCGGGTTTTTCAAAACGTTATAACGCCAAATCATATCTCGACTGGATCCTGATGGCAGGAAATCAGAGCGATCTGGCTAAGATCACGCTGCTGAAAGACGAAGACATGGATGCCCTCTCTGAACAGAAAGGGAAAGAAATACGCGCGGATCAGAACACATTATACCGTGAGGCATATCAGGCAGATGAAGCGCTGGTAAGCTCGATCGATCAGGCTTTTTCCTGGCGCTATCCGCATCCCGATTCCTCTGGCAGGCAGCAGAAGATCTCTGTTTCAGAGCTCAAGCACCGTGCCTATGAAGAAAACAGAAAACAGCTGGATATCGATGCACAAGCAAATGTCTTCACGGAGCCCGTATTGCATCCTTATGTCCCTGCATTCATGCAGGAAGAAGCAAAACCGGATGGCGCCCGCTACGGTACCGCAATGCATTTCTTTTTACAGAATATGGATTTTTCCAATCTGCCGGAAGAAAAAGCAGAACGGAAAGCTTATATCCATGACCGGCTTGCTTTTTTACGGGAAACCTCTAAGTTTGATCCACAGACGCTGAAACTGCTTTCAGAAAACAGGATCCGTATCTTTGCAGAATCAGATGTTGCTGACAGAATGCGGAGCGCAGCCCGGAACGGATCCCTGTTCCTGGAACAGCCTTTTGTCATGTCACTACCGGCACAACGCGTCTGGCCGGACCGCGATCTGTCCCAGACAGATGAGGAAGAGGATGTTTTGACACAGGGTATCATCGATGTTTTCTGGGTCGAAGAGGATGGCATTGTTTTACTCGATTACAAGACAGATCGTGTAGAACATCCACAGGAACTGATACAGAAGTATCACACCCAGCTGGATCTGTACCGGGAAGCCTTAAACCGCAGATTCCCGGATCTTCCGGTTAAAGAGGTCTGGATCTATTCCTTCTGGCTGAACGAAGCGATTCCTTTATAAACGAGGTGACAGAATCATGAATGACAAAACGATCATTTTAGCAAGCGCATCCCCAAGACGCTTTGAACTCTTAACGCAGCTTGGTCTTACCTTTGAAGTAGAACCTGCCGAAGGCGAAGAGCAGGTAAATGACGGATTGCCGCCTGAACTCATCGTGAAACGCCTTGCCTATGCCAAGGCGGATGAGATCAGGAAAAAACATGAAAAAACAGACAAATCCTATCTGATCATCGGAGCGGATACGATCGTGGTAAAAGACGGCCATATCCTCGGAAAGCCAAAGGATTCCGAGGATGCATTTTCCATGCTCATGTCTTTGTCCGGAACGACGCACCAGGTATATACAGGCGTAGCCCTGATCTCATCCGAATGGGAAGCACAATTCAGCGAAAAGACGGATGTCACATTTTATCCGATGACAAAAAAGGAGATCACAGACTACATCAATACCGGCGAACCGATGGACAAGGCCGGCGCATATGGGATCCAGGGACTTGGCGGACGATTTGTCAAAGAGATTCATGGCGATTATAATAATGTTGTAGGTCTGCCGATCGCAAGACTTTATCATGTAATAAAGGAGATCTGAAATGGATTATAATTATGATTCCGTCTGTTTACAGACATTTTTAGACAACCAGTTAAATCTCTATCCGGAAAAAGTTGCAGAGACCGAAGAAGAGGCAAGAGATTTCCTGGATATGTGTATGGCAGTGATATGCAAAGACAAGAAGGATGTCAAAAGCTATCTGCGGGAAGTAGGACTTGATACCGCCGATCTGGATCTTTCCGAAATGCCTGAGATCTTCCCGCTTCCGGACGGAAGATACCTGGTGGTAGAGATTTAAAAGAGGTTTGCAATGAAAGAGTTATCTGAAATCAGAAAAGACATCGATGCGATCGATCAGCAGATTGTCGAACTGTATGAAAAACGCATGGAGCTGACCACACAGGTGGCTGATTATAAAATTTCAACCGGAAAGCAGGTTTTTGATGCGGACAGAGAGCTGCAAAAGCTTGCAGCAGTAGAAGACCTGGCACATTCCGAATTCACAAGACAGGGTGTGCATGAACTGTTTGAACACATCATGACCATGAGCCGGAAAAAGCAGTACCAGCTGCTGACAGAACATGGCATTGTGTATGAAACCGGTTTCAGCATTGCAGAAGATGATGTTTCTGCTACAAAGGCAGCCGTTCTGTCCTCTGCAGAAGCCATATCCGCACATATCCCGAAAGAAGTATCCGTCATCACCTGTGAAACCTTTATGGAGATGGCAGATCTGATCAAACAGGATCCTGATATTGTGGGATTCTTAGAAGTCGGCATGGAGTGGTACTACGGAAATGTGCTTGGATACTATAATGAGATCGCAAACCACGATCTGACCATCATCCGTTCTTATGAAGTGGAAGGAGATGAGACCAAACGGTGCCTTTTGATCAGCAATAACCGGATCGCCGTCAAAGACGCAGACACCTTAAGCGTATGCTTTGAAGCAGCGGATACCTGTGGCTCCCTTTATCACCTTTTATCACATTTGACCTACAATGATCTGAACCTAAACCGGATCGGATCGGTTGTGATCCGTACCGATCCTCTGGATTATCGTTTCTTTATCGATGTTTCAGGAAACATCAACGATCCGGCAATCCAGAATGCCGTCCGCGGACTTTCGCAGGAGGCCAGAAACTTCCGGATCCTCGGAAACTACAAGACAAGATAAAATCACTTTATTAGCACTCTTTTTAAATGAGTGCTAATTTTTTGTTGACTTTTAAGACCTTCTGTTCTATATTAGATATCAGGAAAGAGTCGCGCGCGCACCGCGTCCGCAAGCTCCTCGCGCACCGCGCACGGAAATATCGATTCCGTAATTTCTTTAAGAAAGAGCGGAATCGTTTGATTTTTAAACATATGGAGGTAAAACAATGAGCATGAGACAGGGAAGTCTGTCGATCGACAGCGAAAACATATTTCCAATCATTAAAAAATGGCTTTATTCCGATCACGACATTTTTCTGCGCGAGCTGATCTCAAACGGATGTGACGCGATCACAAAACTCAAAAAACTCGACATCATGGGAGAATACGATCTTCCGGATGATTATGAGCCTTCGATCCAGGTAACATTTTCTGCAGAAAACAAGACCCTTTCCATCACAGATAACGGTCTTGGTATGACAGCAGATGAAGTAGAAGAGTACATCAACCGGATCGCTTTTTCCGGCGCTACAGACTTTTTAGAGAAATATAAAGACAAATCCAACGAAGATCAGATCATCGGTCATTTCGGTCTTGGTTTTTATTCTGCCTTTATGGTATCTGACGAAGTGCATATCGACACTTTATCCTGGCAGGATGGTGCCAAGGCTGTTCACTGGGAATGTGACGGCGGTACGGAATACGCAATGGATGAAGGGAACCGTGATGCGATCGGTACGACGATCACACTTTTCCTGAATGAAGATTGCCTGGAGTTTTCCAACGAATACCGTCTGCGTGAAGTCATTGAAAAATATTGCTCCTTCATGCCGTATCCGATCTACCTGCGCAACGAAAATGCCGAGCCGGAATACGAGACCATCCTTCCTGAGGAAAAGACTGATAAGGATACCGTCATCGAGACGATCGTAGAAGAAGCAAAAACAGAAGAGCGTGAAAATGAAAACGGCGAAAAGGAAGTCGTTGAGATCTCACCGGCTCAGGAGAAATTAAAGATCTTAAAACGTCCGGTCCCACTCAATGATACACAGCCGCTTTGGACAAAACAGCCTTCTGAGTGCAGCGATGAAGATTATAAGGAGTTCTACCGCAAGGTATTCCGTGATTTCAAGGAGCCCCTTTTCTGGATCCATCTGAACATGGATTATCCTTTCAACTTAAAGGGTATTCTGTATTTCCCGAAAATCAACCTGCGTTATGAAGCAGCAGAAGGAACCATCAAGCTCTACAACAACCAGGTCTTTATCGCAGACAACATCAAAGAAGTCATCCCGGATTTCCTGATGCTGCTTAAGGGTGTGATCGACTGCCCGGATCTGCCGCTGAACGTTTCCCGAAGCGCATTACAGAATGACGGATTCGTTACAAAGATCAGCGACTATATCACCAAAAAGGTCGCGGATAAGTTGAGCGGACTCTGCAAGACAGACAAAGAAAACTATGAGAAATACTGGTCAGACATTGCACCGTTTATCAAGTTTGGATGCCTGCGTGACACCAAATTCTGCGACCGCATGAATGACTACATCCTGTTCGAAAACCTGGACGGCAAGTTCCTGACACTGCCGGAACTGCTTGCTGCAAAAGACAGCGAGGAAACCGCAGAAGCTGAGACAGATGCTGCAGCTGAGAACACAGATGATGCCGGCGCAAAAGAACCGGAAAGAGAAACCGTTTACTATGTTTCTGATAAGAACCAGCAGGGACAGTACATCAGAATGTTCAAAGAGCAGGGCATGGATGCCGTGATCTTAGATTCGGATATCGATGCTTCCTTTATCACACAGTTAGAGCAGCGCAATGAGCATTACCAGTTCATGCGGATCGATGCTGATGTGACAGATGCATTAAAAGATGATTCCGCTACAGAGGACCTCGAAGAAGCCGCCAAAACACTCCAGGATGCGTTTAAAGATGCTTTAAGCAACGACAAGCTGACTGTCAAGGCAGAAGCCTTAAAAGACGAATCTGTGGCTTCTATGCTGACAATTTCTGAAGAAGGACACCGGATTCAGGAAATGATGCGTATGTATCAGTACGGCGGAGACATCGACACCAGCATGTTCGGCGCAGATGAGACGATCACATTAAATGTCAAGCATCCTCTGGTCGCTTACATTCTGGCACACAAGGATTCCGAGAATGTCCCGGTATTCTGCAAGCAGCTGTATGATCTGGCAAAAATCGCAAACCAGCCACTGACAACAGAAGAGATGACTGCATTTGTAAAACGCAGCAATGACATCATGATGATGCTGACGAAGTAAAGCATTTCATCTACTATTAGAAATAACATAAACAAAGAAACTCCTGACGCGTAATAAGCGCAGGAGTTCTTTTTTATGTTATTTCTTAAAATTGTAGATGTTGTCCCTACGATGCTTTTTCTGCCTCTGTCTCTTCAGAAGCAGCAGCTTCTTCTTTTTTCTTTAAGTTCCGCTCAGCCGTTGTCAGCATCAGCTTGATACGGTTTAACTGGTTTACTTCGCTGGCACCCGGATCAAAGTCGATCGCGACAATGTTGGATTCCGGGAACTCATGACGCATCTTCTTGATAACGCCCTTACCTACGATATGGTTCGGCAGGCAGCCAAACGGCTGGCAGCAGATGATATTCGGAACACCCATGTGGATCAGCTCAACCATCTCACCGGTTAAGAACCATCCCTCACCGGTCTGGTTCCCAAGAGAGATGATCGGCTCCGCACCTTTTGCCGTGTCAATGATGCTTGCAGGCGGAGTGAAGTGCTTGCTTTCTTCGAGTGCCTTATGCGCGGTTCCGCGCAGTTTTTCAATCGCCCAGATTCCAAGGTTTGCCTTCGTCTTAGAAGAACGTTTCATACCCAGATTATCTGCCTTGAAGTTACTGTTATAGAAACTGTACAGGAAGAAGTCAAGGAAATCCGGAACGACCGCCTCAGCACCTTCCGCTTCCAGAAGATCTACCATATAGTTATTGGCAAGCGGCATGAATTTTACCAGGATCTCGCCGACGATACCGACTTTTGGCTTCTGAATGTCTTTTCTCGGAAGTACATCAAAGTCATGTACGATCTCGCGGCACATTTTCTTATACTTTCTGTGGCTTAAGATCTTATCCTGGCACAGGAAGTCAATGATCTTTTTATTCCATTCCTGATGCAGGGCATTGGTCGCGCCTTCTTCAGCTTCATAAGGACGTGTCGCATAGATGACACGCATCAGAATGTCTCCGAATACGATACCGTAAACTGCCTTCTGTGCCATTTTCGCGGTGATCTTAAAGCCCGGATTTTTCTCAAGGTCAGAAAGATTCAGTGAGATGACCGGGATCTGCGGATAACCTGCTTTCTTCAATGCACGGCGTATGAATCCGACGTAGTTGGATGCACGGCAGCCACCGCCTGTCTGGGACATCATGATCGCCAGACGATCGGTATCATATTTTCCTGATGTTACCGCATCGAGCATCTGACCTACGGTGATGATCGACGGATAGCAGGCATCGTTGTTTACATATTTTAGTCCTACATTCACTGCAAGTCGGATCGTAGC
>JAZQEX010000033.1:0-40284 GCA_045539215.1 Eubacterium sp.
ATGCTCCATATTCTGTTTATCTGTTGCGGAATTGTCCGGGCGTCATACCTGTTTCCGCTTTAAACACTTTTGAAAAATATTGCTGACTCGTGAATCCGACTGACTGGGATATTTCCGACAGCGACATGTCTGTCTCTTTCAGCAGCTCTTTTGACTTTTCGATCCGCAGCCGGTTCACATATGCAGAAAAATTCACCCCCATCTCCGCATTAAACCGTCTGGAAAAATGCGTCGGGCTGGCTGCACTATAGGAAGCAGCCTGTTCTAGTGTAATCTGCTGCCGATAGTTTCTGTGAATGTATTCCAGACTCCTTCGTACCGGTTCACTCAGCTCACCCAGGTAATGATCATGAAGAAGCACGATGAGCTCCGGCAATAGCTGGGAGAGTCCGAATGAGATTTCTTCCACATCTTCCGATTCGGCACATTGCTTCTGAAATGTTTCTGTCAATGCCCTCGTCTTCGCCGCATCCGCACCGTTTTTAATGATTTTCTGCGCCAGAACCGTGATCAGTTCATTGATCCTTAACTTGATCAGCTCCGTACTGCCGGAGGAAAAATAGATGCCGCCGAGAATGTCATTTAAAACATCCTGTGCGTCCTCAAGATTGCCCGCCTCGATCATGTCGCTCAGATCCTGCTCCTGGCGTTCCTGCATACTTCGCAATATCTCTCTTCGGCGTAATTCATCCTGTTCAGACTTACTGCGGGTCTTCCGGTCCTGAATGGCTTCTCCGATCAATTCCTGCTGCCGCCTTTTATCTCTTTGCTTATGAATGATCTTAAGATCTTCTACAGACAGCAGGTGGTTGATCAAATGATATAAAAGCTCACCCATATAATACATTCTATCCGTTTCTACCACCTGAATGCTTTGCATAGCAGAGAGAAAAATGGAGCGGCATCCGGAAGGCACTTCACAATCCCGGATCACATCATCTAATGTCGACGCACTCGGATAATCTGCCATGACCGGTCCGGCGATCACGCTGCCAACATACTCTCCCCTGTCGATCAGCGCAACACAAAAATGGATCATATTCCCGTGACAGCCGTAAAAATAACACGATCCCATTTTCTTTGCTTCCGGTCCCAGCTGCGCATGTACCTTCATGCAGCGCAGATACTGATCCCGGTTCTGGTGGATCAACTCACAGTAATCATTCGGATTCCCAAACGATGCAATCTGGTTCCCATCTGCATCCAGCAGGATCAATCCCACGCCTGTCGCCTGCCAATATACATGCAGGCATGTTTTTAATTCCTGATCAAATCTCATCACAATGACACGAAACCCTCATTATGTGCTCGCCAGTTTCCCTTCCTCTACACTCGGCTTGATAAAGTGCTCGAAAGCATATTCCCAAAGCTTCATGGAACCTTCTTTTGATCGTTCATTTCTGGCAAGTACCTGGTCTAAATGAATCTGATGCTCTTCCCAGCTCTTTCCCTTTGATGCAGCATTTAACATCAACGGCTGAAAATTATCCAGTGCTCTGGCAAATCTTGCCTCCGGCGTCTTTCGCGCCTCAAACTCCTCCCAGAGATTACGGAAACGCTCTCCCTGGTCGGGTGGCAGCAATCCGAAAAGTCTTTCTGCTGCCTGCTGTTCCCGGATGGCCTGCGTCTTTTTCAAGTCTTCATCATATGCATAGGTATCTCCGGCATCGATTTCAACCACATCATGGATCAGGATCATTGTGATCGTTTTTAACAAATCGATCTTTTCATTCGAATATTCCGAAAGCAACAGCGCCATGACTGCCATATGCCATGCATGCTCTGCGTCATTTTCAAAGCGGCTCCCGTCCGCCAGATAAGTCTGTCTGATGATCTGCTTTTCCTGATCCAATTCTTTTAAAAAGGTGAATTGCCGGTCTAATCTGTCCTCTGTCTGCTCCATGTTATCCACACTCATCTTTCTTTGTCATTGTATAATTCTTCAGTTCTTATGTGAAATTCTTTCCTAATTCTATCAGTTTTTCTGAAAAGCGCCAATACTTTAATGCTCTGACACTTTATTGAATTGCAGAATTCAAGAATTCATGCTATAATACGACCTTAGTACTATTAGAATTAAGGGAGAGTATTACAAATGACATCAAACAAGATCGGGATGCTCGTTGTTATCATTATCTATCTGGCGGTAATGGTCATCATCGGTATCTTCTTTTCAAAAAAGAACAAGAATGTCAGTGACTTTTATCTTGGCGGCAGAAAGTTAGGACCGCTCGTCACTGCCATGAGCGCAGAAGCCTCGGACATGAGCAGTTACCTGTTAATGGGTCTGCCAGGTCTGGCATACCTGTCCGGTTGCTCTGAAGTCGGCTGGACTGCGATCGGTCTTGCGATCGGCACGTATCTGAACTGGCTTTTCACAGCAAAACGGCTTCGCCGCTACAGCGAGAAAAATCACTCAATTACCATTCCGGATTTCTTTTCCAACCGGTATCGTGACAAAAGTCATTCACTCCTTGCGATCGCCGCGATCATCATCGTGATATTCTTCGTTCCGTATACCGCATCCGGATTTGCAGCCTGCGGCAAACTGTTCTCATCACTGTTTGGATTCCCGTACTTTACCGCTGTAATCATATCCGCGATCATCATCGTGGCATATACGGCACTCGGCGGATTCCTTGCGGCCAGCACGACTGACCTGATCCAGAGTATCATCATGACACTTGCACTGATCATCGTCGTATTCTTCGGTCTGCATGTTGTAGGCGGCGTCGATACGGTAGTATCCAATGCTCAGTCTCTGGACGGCTATCTGACGCTGTTTGCTTCTCATGACCAGGAGACCGGTACAAGCAGTCCTTATACGGGCTTAAGTATTGTATCTACCCTCGCATGGGGACTTGGCTACTTTGGTATGCCGCATATCCTTCTGCGTTTTATGGGTACCAGAGACGACGCAAAATTAAAACTGTCCAGACGGATCGCAAGCATCTGGGTTGTGATCGCAATGTTCATCGCGATCTGCATCGGTATCATCGGCCTCTCCATGTCAAAGGCAGGCATCATCCCGAACCTGATCGGCTCCTCCGAATCCGAACGTGTCATCATCGAGATCGCGTTCTTCATGAGTCAGCATGGTGCAATCCTTGTCATCATCGGCGGTCTGATCCTTTCCGGTATTCTGGCATGTACGATGTCCACATCCGATTCCCAGCTTCTGGCTGCATCCTCAAGTGTATCCCAGAACATCTTAAGCGACTGGCTCGGTGTTAAAATGTCTCAGAAGACATCCATGACCATGGCCCGTGTGACCGTTATCATCATCGCGATCATCGGTGTGATCCTCGCAAGGAATCCGGACAGCTCTGTATTCCGGATCGTATCCTTTGCCTGGGCAGGATTCGGTGCTTCCTTCGGACCGGTTATGATCTTTGCACTGTTCTGGAAGCGTTCCAACCGGAACGGCGCTGTAGCAGGTCTGATCGTCGGTGCCGCAATGGTCTTCATCTGGAAGTTCCTGATCGCACCGATCGGCGGCGTATTCGCAATCTACGAACTGCTTCCGGCATTCATCTGCGCAAGCATCGCGATCATCGTTGTCAGCCTTGCTACCAAGGCTCCTGATCAGGAGATCATCGATGAATTCGAGTCTGTTGCATCTATGAAATGATTTCCTATTCTTTTTGACACTGCTAAAACGATGTACATCAATCTGATGTGGCACATAATTTCAGCAAATATCAATAAACTGCGAAATCAACTGTTTTTGCAATACATTTAAAAATAAGATGAGCCAGGATCAACCAGAATCTACATAGATTTTTGCGAGTGTTTTAACCAGAGGTGAAATCCACTCCTTACGAAGACTTAGGCACGACAGCATTCTGGAGTGTCTTAGTCGCAGTTAGGAGTTAGTTCACCGTCGGGAAACGAGCTTTCTTTGAGATTCGGTTGATCCTGGCTCATCATTAAAATGTATGCAAAAAAGTATGATTTATTTTCCAAGATCCTTGTTTTTCTCTGCCGACCTTACGATCGCCTGGATCACCGCATTGCGGAAGCCGCATTCCTCGAGTGCGGTCACGCCGACGATGGTCGATCCGCCCGGAGAACATACCGCATCCTTTAATTCTCCCGGATGCTTTCCGCTCTCTGTTACCATCGCTGCTGAGCCCTGTACGGTCTTTGCCGCCAGACGCTGCGCCATATCCCTCGGGATTCCTACCTGCACTGCGCCGTCTGCCATCGCCTCGATCAGCATGTAGATGTATGCCGGTGAGCAGCTGGTCACACTGGTTAAGGAGTCGATCATATCTTCACTGACCCGTTCAAAGTCACCTGCTGCCGCAAGCATCTTTTCCAGACGTGTAAACAGCTCTTCCGGGATATCTGACGGGCCTGTCAAAAGAATCATTCCCTGACCGACCATCGCTGGTGTATTCGGCATGATGCGAAGCACTGTCGTATCATCTCCGATGCACTCCTGGATCGCTGCCACTTTCACGCCTGCTGCAATGGTTACAACTACATGTGTCTTTCCGGCCTTTGCTTCCTCTTCTAAAACTGTTGCGATCTTACCTGCCACCAGGCGGATCACATTCGGCTTTACCGCGAGGACGATATACTCTGCGTTTCTTGCAAGTTCTTCATTGGATGCTGCCACATGGCATCCCACCTGATCTGCCAGTTCTTTTGCTTTTTCCGGAAGGTAATCCGTGATCACTACATTTTCAGCTCCGATCGAATTACAGGCTGCTACGATCAATGCACCGCCCATATTGCCGGCACCGATAAATCCAATCTTATACATATAACCCCTCTTTTCTTATCTCGTTGAATGAAAAAGATGATGTTTCATCTGTGTGCTATCTTACCAAAAAGACCTTTATAAATCAAATATCACATAAAAGAACGATGCAGTCCGTCACCGGACTGCATCGCTTTTCATCAATGTAGTATGTTTTAAACAAAAAGGAAACCAGATTGGCTAGTTAGCTTCTCTTTACAACAGTTATTCTAGCATAACTCTGTGAGTTCGTCCAGTCCTTTTTTCAGTTTTTCGCATCAATTATAAGGATTTGCGTTCTACAGTTTTTCCTATATAATAGTAATATACTAGGTTTTATAAAATAGCTCATATCCTGAGACCGAAAGGAGTCCTTCTATGCTGCATTATGATCACCCGGATATCCGACCATTTCTTTTTTCAGGCGGTTTTGGACTGGAAAAAGAAAGCCTGCGCGTTGACGAGAATGGTTTTCTTTCCCAAACCGATCATCCGTTTCCTGATGATCCGCATATCGTTCGGGATTTTTCCGAGAATCAGACAGAGATCAACACTTCTGTTTGTCATAGTGCGCAGGAAGCAATCAATGAACTCTCCTGTCACTATCTCAGGATTCAGAAAAAGCTCTGTACATTATCTCCGCGTGAGTTCTTATGGCCGTTCTCCAACCCGCCATATATCCGCAGCGAAAAGGATATTCCTGTTGCAAGATTTTCTGGTGATGAGGCCTCGAAGACCGTCTACCGTGACTATCTCGCAAATCGCTATGGGCGCTATATCATGACCTTTTCCGGCATTCATGTAAACTATTCCTTTTCCGATGAATTGCTGGAGCGGGATTATGCGCTATGGGAAAATAATGTATTTCAGGACTTTACAGACTATAAAAATCTGTTCTATTTAACTCTGGCTGAACGTGCTGCCTCATATGGTTGGATCTTAACGGCAGCCACTGCAGCAAGCCCGATCATGGACAGCTCTTATGTGGAAAAGGGAATTCTCGGGGAAGATACCTTCTTCAACGGTATGGCTTCTCTTCGAAGCTCTGAATTCGGCTACTGGAATTTCTTTGCGCCGATCCTGGATTATTCCAGTATCGAATCCTATGTCAGCAGCATCCAGCGCTATGTCAATGAAGGCTTTCTGGCATCTCCGTCGGAACTCTATTATCCGATCCGCTTAAAGAGCAAAGGCGCCTACAGTATGGAGGGACTCCTGCAAGACGGCGTCAGCCATATTGAACTGCGTATGTTTGATCTGAATCCACTGATCCCTGTCGGACTGGACGTCAGGGATGTGGAATTTGCGCAATACCTTCTGATCTGGCTGATCTCCACCCCACATCGTCATCTGACCCCAAGCGCACAGGTTCAGGCTGCACATAACTTTAAGATTGCAGCACATTACGATCTGAAAACGGTCCGCATCCTTCTGCAAAACGGTGGCACGTATGGCGACGCATATCCGGTTGCCGATGCAGCGATCGCTGTGATTGAAAATATGAAAAACTATTTTGGGGATGCTGATCCGCACGTACTGGAGATTCTGGATTTTCAGGAGGCCAAGTTTACCGATCCGCATAACCGCTACGCGTGGAAAGTCCGCAATCTCTATCAGAACGGTTTCGTAAAAAAAGGACTCCTCCTTGCCCGGCAAAGGCAAGAAGAAGCCCTGAGTTGTAGTGCAGAACATGCCTGCAGGTCTGTATGATTTACAGGCCTTTCAGTTTTTTGATCTCTTCTGTCAGCTTCGGAACAACCTCAAACAGGTCGCCAACGATACCATAGTCAGCAATCGTGAAGATGTTTGCTTCCGGATCTTTGTTGATTGCGATGATGCAATCGGATCCGCCGATACCTGCTGCGTGCTGGATCGCACCGGAGATACCACAAGCGATGTACAGTTTCGGTCCTACAGTCTTACCTGTCTGACCTACCTGATGGCTGTGTGTGATCCATCCGGAATCAACTGCCGCACGGGATGCACCAAGTGTAGCGCCCAGAACTTCGCAAAGCTCTTTCAGCGGAGCAAATCCTTCCGGTCCGCCAACACCACGACCACCTGCTACGATGATATCAGCACCTTCCAGGTCAACCAGCTCTCCGCCTTCTTCCATCAGAACCTCAAGGATCTGTGTACGGATCTGATCTGCCGGTACGTGGAAATCAATATTTACGATCTCAGCTTTCGCTTCGGTCTCTTCCGGCTTCTTGAATACGCCAGGACGTACCGTACCAAGCTGCGGACGATGATCCGGGCAAAGGATCGTTGCCATCAGGTTACCGCCGAATGCCGGACGGGTCCATGCAACGTTGCCGGATTCCTCATCGATGCTAAGTCTTGTACAGTCTGCTGTCAGACCAGTCTTCAGACGGCAGGAAACACGCGGGCCAAGGTCACGGCCGTTCGGTGTAGCGCCAAACAGCATTGTGGTCGGGCCATAGGTATCCAGTGCATGGCAAACTGCCAGTGTGTATGCGTCTGTGCTGTAATCTTTGTATTCTTCACCGTCGATCACATAGATCACGTCTGCGCCGTGTGCGTTTGCATCATCAACTGCTGCCTGAACGCCATTACCAATGATCAGTGCGCAAAGCTTACCGCCCTGTCCGTCAGCCAGTTCACGACCCGGTCCGAGCAGCTCGATACCCACGTTTTTCGCGGTACCGTCTTCATTTGTCTCTACAAATACCCATAAGTCTTTTGTTTTAACTTCCATGATTCGCCCCTCCTTTAAATGATATTCGCTTCATCCAGCAGGGAAACGAGTTTCACTGCGCTTTCAGCGTCGGTTTCTTCTTTGATCACAACGCCGCCCTGTTTAACCGGCGGAACGAATGTCTTCTTAACACGCGTCGGTGATCCCTTCAGGCCGATGCTTGTCCGGTCGATATCCGGGAAGTCTTCTACTGTCAGAGTTGTAACTTCTTTCTTTCTTGCTGCCAGTTTGCTCTTAACTGACGGATAGCGCATATCAAAGGACGGCTTTGTAAAGGTAACCAGGCACGGATATTTCACGCCGATTACTAACTGACCGCCATCAACCTCTTTGTTGACTTTCAGCTGATCTGCTTCTGCCACACAGGTCAGACCATAGGTAACCTGCGGAAGATCCAGATGCTCTGCGATCTCACAACCAACCTGTGCGGTATCACCGTCGATTGCCTGCTTACCACAGAAGATCATGTCGAATTTGCCTTCGATCTCTTCGATTTTCTGGATTGCACATGCAATAATGTAGCTGGTAGCCAGTGTATCAGATCCGCCGAATGCACGGTCAGATACCAGATAGCCTTTGTCGCCGCCAACTGCAAGGCACTCGCGTACAACAGCTTCTGCCTGTCCCGGTCCCATGGAAACGATAACGATCTTTGTATCCGGATCATTATCTTTGATTCGAGCTGCTGCTTCCATTGCATAGCTGTCAAACGGATTCAGGATACTCGGTACGCCATCGCGAACCAGCGTATTTGTTACCGGATCGATTTTGATGATCGTCGTGTCCGGAACCTGCTTAACGCATACTAAAATGTTCATAGACTTCTCCTCCTGCATTTATGCAACTTTTTTAGGGCATAGCTACTATCATATAAGTAACTACTAACGATAAAAAAAGTATAAGAGATTGACAAACTAATGTCAATCTCTTATTTTGCATTTAATGTAAACTTTTAGTTTTATCCACGAAGGAATTAGTACTCAACTTTGCCCATGTGCTCATCATTGATCACATAGTATGCTGCGCTGTCTTCCGGCTTAAGATACATTGCGATCTCTTTTACCGCAACATCCGGCTGCAGTGCTGCAAACTGAGCGATTGCGCGCTCTTTCAGATCTTCAACGTTCACATCTTTGCCCATGAACTGAAGGATCATCTTGGAAGCAGGCTTCTTTACAGTTTTCTTTGCAGCAGGCTTCTTCGCTGCTGTCTTCTTTGCTGCAGGTTTTTTCGCTGCTGCCTTCTTGGTTTCTGTTTTCTTTGTTTCAGCTTTCGCTGTTGTTTTCTTTGCTGCAGTCTTTGCGGCCGGTTTCTTCTCTTCAGCTTTTGCTGCCGGTTTCTTTTCCTCAGCCTTTGCTGCCGGTTCCGCAACCTTTGCTGTCACTTTCTCTTCAGTCTTCACTGCTGCAACTTTCTTTTCTTCTTTGACTTCAGCTTTCACTGCTTCTGTCTTTGCTTTACTTGTTGCCATTGTTGAAAAACCTCCTAATACATAATACTTTATTACAAGCCTATTATCCGCCTTTTTTCCCGAAAAATCAACCTCTGAAAGCATCTAGTACTTCAAAGAATGCAGGAAATGTCTTTGCGCAGCACCCGGGATCCAGTATACGGATTCCCTCTGCACGAAGTCCCATTAACGCAAATGACATTGCCACTCTGTGATCGGAGAACGTTTCGATCTCACAGGGCTTTGGCTCACCCGGCCAGATCGTCACACCGTCTTCCCGTTCTTCGCATTGTATGCCGGCACGCTTCAGATTGCTTGTGATCGCATGGATCCTGTCGCACTCTTGTCCGCGGATGTGCGCAATCCCGGAAATCTCAACCGGGCCTTCTGCAAACGGTGCGATCGCAGCCAGCGTCAGTGCCTGATCGGAAAAATCATTCATATTGACAGAAATGCCCCTAAGCTTCTCAGGTCCTTTGAGACAGATCCCTTCCGGCGTATCTTCTCTTACGCAACCCATATCAGCCAGCACATCCAAAAACTTCAGGTCACCCTGTGAAAGATCCGGATGCACACCTGTCACCGTCACCTCCAGGCCGCACAAAGCTGCTGCCGCATAGAAATAACATGCTCCGGAGACATCCGGTTCTATCGCATACTGTCTGCTTTGATAAACCGAATCTGCCGGAATGACATATTCATTTTCATTCTTTATAACATCTACACCGAATTCCTGCATCATTCTGCGTGTGATCCTGACATAGGCACCATCCGTCTTACGACTGGTGATCCTGATGGTCAATGACCCCGGCAGCATTGGTGCCGTCATCAAAAGTGCGCTCAAAAACTGTGTGCTTTCACTGATGTCAAGCTCGATCACACGGTCCTGTATGACACCGCCGTTTCCACGGATCCTGACCGGAAGACAGCCCTCGTTTTCTAGGCAATTGATTTCAGCTCCCGTCAGACGCAGTGCCTCAAAAAGCGGTTTCATCGGCCGTTTTCTCATTTGCGCGGAAGCATCGATCACATACGTTCCATCCGAAAATCCCAGCATTGCCGTCAGAAATCTTGCAGCCGTTCCGGCGCTGCCGACATAGATCGTACCTGTTTTCTTCGGAATCGAACCACCCATTCCTTTGATCATAACAGTCCGCTGATCATTTTCGGTCCGGATCTCAAATCCCAGTTCTTTCAGGCATGACAAAAAATGACTGGCATCATCACTGACAAGTGTGCCGTCTAATCTGCTCCATCCATCCGCGAGTGCTGCAAGCAGAAGCGCCCGGTTCGTAACGCTTTTCGAACCGGGCACCTGTACATTTGCTTTCGCAGACTTTAGAATCGTTTTTCCCTCATAAAAGTCCTGTTTCATATATAACCATCCGTATTACAACTGCTTGGAAACACTTATTCCTCTCCACCACCATCATCTGGCGGAGCTTCCTCTGTTGTCTCAGTCGTTTCTGTCGTCTCCGTAGTTTCTGTGGTTTCTGTTGTTTCTGTTGTTTCCGTTGTTTCCGTTGTCTCAGTCGTTTCCGTTGTCTCTGTTGTTTCTTCTGTTACTTCTTCTGTCTCTTCCTCTTCTTCCTGCACATCTTCTGCCGGATCATGTGTATATCCATAATCCTGATATACAGAATAGTGACGACTGATCTTCTCGATATCGAATGCCGCAGCTTCCTTACCATCGATCATATAAAGCATCGCTTCACGCCAGATCCTTGCAGGATACGTACCACCATACAGATTTGAAAGCTCCTTCGGCTGATCGTAACCAACCCAGACAGCAATGGTATAGTACGGTGTGAATCCGCAGAACCATCCATCCTTACTCTCATTGGTCGTACCGGTCTTTCCGGCTGCATCTGTATCTGAATGAGAATACCAGTTCATGCTGCTGGCCGTACCGGTTGTGACAACTCCCATCATGACATCCGTCATCTGATCGGCAGCTTCCTGCTCATATACACGAACTGTATCCGGAGAGGAATAAATATTATTCCCGTCATGATCTACGATCTGACTGATACAATCGGTTTCTGTAAACTGGCCGTGATTCTCAAGCGTACTGTAGGCATTCGCCATCTCAACGGTCGTCGCACCATATGTCAATGCACCAAGGGCTGCACTCTTAACATGGTCGGAAGGTAAGATCTTTGAAAAATGCATATCATGGACATGAGATATGCCGGTATCAATACCAATCTCATTAAACAGCCAGTATGCACATCCGTTGATACTGTTGATCACCGCCCGGCGGAGCGTCATTCCGTCTCCATACATATTACTGATCTCAGAAGATGACGCCTTTTTCGCCTTTGATACATCAATATTTCTTAAAATAGAATACTGTGTAAATCCTTCCTCAAAAGCCGGCGCGTATACAACGAGCGGCTTGAAGGTACTACCCGGCTGACGATAACTCTGGAACGCACGGTTTAAGGAATATGTCGAATCAAGCTCTTCCTGCTTCCGGCCGCCAATGATCGCAACGACTTTTCCGGTCTGATTGTCAATGACCGTCATTGCGCCCTGCAGTTCATAAACACCATCATCCTTGGTACTGTCATTAAAGGAAAGGCCTTCATTTAAGACTTCCTGTAAATTCTCCTGTGCATCTTCATCGATGGTCGTATAGATTTTGTATCCGCCGGTATAAAGCTTGTACCGAGACTCCTCATAAGCCTCATTGTACGCTTCCATATATGTCTCGTACGCTTCACTGTCCTCGAATTCATACTCAAAACCGAATCCGTCTACCTTCATCAGATAACGTACTGCACAGTTTACAGCATATGTCGTCTCGTAATCATAGTATTCTGTTTTTTCTTCTTTTGGTGTAACCGTGATATCCTCAGCAACGGCTTCCTCGTACGCGCCCTGTGCAATGTATCCGCACTCAAGCATATCCTTTAAGATCTTATTCCGACGCGGAATCGCATTGGCACTATCTTTATAAGGATTGTAGTACTCCGGATAGTTCGGGATCGCACAGATATAGGCTATCTGCGATACATCCAGTTCATCGACCGTCGTGCTGAAATAGGTCAGCGATGCATCCTGAACACCGTAAATACCGTTTGCAAAGCAACAGGTGTTACAATAGAACTCCATGATCTGTTCTTTGCTGTATTTTCCGGCAAGCTCTTTTGCGATAAAGATCTCCCGGATCTTACGGATGATCGACTTATCTCTCGTCAGGTACTGCGTTCTGGCAAGCTGCTGTGTGATCGTACTCGCACCCTCTGCAACTTTACCGCGCGAACGGGCATAGTCTACGATCGCACGCATGATACCCTTGACATCGTAACCTTCATTTTCCCAATACGTACGGTCTTCAATCGCAACAAATGCATTGATGACATCTTCCGGGATCTGATCATACTTCAGATACGTCGCGTCCGTATCACTTGACAATTCCGCGATCTGATTGCCGTCACTGTCATATACATATGAGCTTTCCGCCAGACGGAAATCCTCCGGTCTGCTGTCTGCTACGATCTGCTTCGCATCGTCTGCCATCTCAAACAGGTTCATGCCGGATTCTTTTTTCAAATACATATTCCCTGCGACAAATCCTGCTGCCAACAATCCGATGATTACTACGATCACGATCAGGAAATTTCTGAAAAAATCAATCCGCCGTGCGATCTTCAGCTGACGTTTATACTCTTTTTTGCTTAGCGGCTTCTTTCTCTGCGCAATCTTAACACGTTTTACGCGGGAAATCGGCATTCTTTTTCGTTCCATGGATTTCTCTTCTTTCCCTCATACATAGTCTAAAAACCCACTTTTGCATTATCCATGAGATTTTACCACATTATGCCGGGTTTGGCAAATTTTGACCTTAAAACATGCATAAAAATGCAAAAATCCTGAAAGACATCATCTATGATGCTCTCAGGATAATCTAATCACTAATTCTCATTTAATTTGGGGATATGCCGAGGATGTTCCGTACCTTTTCTGTAACTTCTTCTTTCGACTGCTCCAGTGCAATGGCAAGCTCATCATACAGCTCATGCTCCGCCGCCCTAAGATAACGCTCATCAAGAGCTGTATTCTTCTTTCCGGCAGCGATCCGTTCTTCCTTGCGTGTCGCCAGTGTCTTGATCAGACTGACAAGGATCTTGCAATCGCAGGCACGCATCGCATCCTTATAGTCCTGCTCTCTTTTTTTATCTTCCGCAACTGCCAGGCAGGCAATCTCAGGGATCTCATCGATCAGCTGATTCCCTTCTTCTTTTGTGATCACTTTACGGATCACAGCCTTTTCACTGTCCGCCGGAAGATATACACGTGCACCATTATCCCAGACCGGATGCAGCACATAATACGGGCGCTCCTTATCAGCCCCCGGCATCTTCATCTGGGTAATATCCGCAACGGTGCAAACGCCTTTGCTGCCATATACAACATGATCTCCGACCTTAAACATGCATAAAGACTCCTTTCGATCTTTATCATAACACATTTTAACGAAAAATGTCAGTACGAATCCGCTTTGCATAAAAGAAAAATCCCGCCTGTATATTAAACAGGCGGGATCTGTTAAGTCCTGCGGATATCGTATATCCGAATTAACGTTTGTTGGACGGACGCCAGATTTTCTGCTCCTCTGCTGCCTTGATCAGCTCATCCCTGAAATCCGGATGCGCAATGGAAATGATCCGTTCCGCCTTCTCCCAGGTCGGAATACCCTGAATGTTAACAACACCATACTCGGTTGCCATAAACATCGCCTGTGTACGCGGTGTCGTGATCACATCACCATTGGTAAACTTCGGAAGAATATTGGAATGTACCACACCCTGTTTATCAGTGTGTGTAGACGGCATTGCCAGGAATGCCTGTCCGTGTGCTGCCTCTCCGGCACCGGTTACAAAGTCAAGCTGGCCGCCGGTTCCGCTGATATGACGTGTGCCTGCGGTTTCAGAGCAAACCTGTCCGTAAAGATCCATCGCAATACATCCGTTAATGGATACGAAATGATCAAGTGCCTTAATCGTCGCCGGATTATTTACATAAGCCATCGGCGCAGACATGATATCAACATTCATATGCAGATAATCATACAGCTCTCTGGAACCGTTGCAGATTGAGAATACACCCTTTCCGGTATTGATCGGTTTTTTCTTGTTCGTGATCTTGCCTGCCTCATAAAGCTTTAAGTATCCGTCACTCATCAGCTCGGTATGCATACCCAGATCCTTCAGATCAGACTCTGCGATCAGTCCGCCAAGCGCATTCGGCATACCGCCGATACCGATCTGCAATGTGATACCGTCATACAGATACGGGAAAATATTATCTGCGATCGCACGGTCGATCTCGCCTGCCGGTGCGCCCGGTGCGGTACCAAGCGGAACATTGTTCTCTACAACATAATCAACATCCGTGATATGGATATGGTCAGCCTCCATACCGAACACAACCGGCATGTTCTCGTTTACTTCCAGAATGATGTGATCTGCAGCATCGAGCATTTCCTGCATGCAGCAGTTTGTCAGACCATAGCTGAAATAACCATGCGGTCCCATCGGAGAAACTGTGATCATCGCTACATTAACCGGTGCATAGCCTTTTGTATAATAGGAACCGTTAAAACGGAACAGCATCGGCATATAATAAGCCAGACCCTTGTCTACATACTTACGGTCTAAACCGGAGCAATGCCATGCATTATATGTAAACGCCTTGTGCTCCGGATCCTGTTCTACGACCTGAACCGGCTTCATTGCGATCGCATTACGGATCTTAACATCTTTTAATTCATCTTTGCGGGCTGCCAGAGCAGCATCCAAAGCTTCCGGGAAAGAGCAGGTCTGGCAATAATCCACCCAGTCACCGTCTTTTACGATTTTTACCGCTTCTTCAGCAGTTACCAATCTTTTCTGATATTCTTCATAAACATTCATTCTGCGATCCTCCTTATTATTCTTTTGCCGGATCAGATCCAAGATCTGTTTTTCCAAACACGATTCTTATTAAACAATACTGATATATCAAGCATACCAGAACAGAAAAGTGTCATCAAGCAAAAAATCGTATATCTTATACGATTTTTGCATCATTTTAATATACCGCCGGTTCATCCGGCTGTTTTGCTTTTCCTTTTGAATACAGAATGATCGTATCTCCCTCGATCAGAACCATATCACCCTTCGGGATGACCATGTTCTCATTCCGCTTTACCATGACAATAAATGTCTGGCGGGAGATGTCCAGATCACGGATCGCTACGCCGTTCCACGGATGATCACGCTTCAGAAGAACTTCCTTCATATTGACGGTCTGACGGTCATTCTTAAGAGACTCAGCTGCTATGATCAGTGTATCCCCCGGCCGGATCACGACATCACCACGCGGGATCAGCGTCTCATGGCCTCGTTGCAAAGCTGCAATGATGATTCCGCTCGGAAGGCCGAGGTCTTTGATCATCCGGTCGTTCCATCTGTCCCCCTTTTCCATACGGATCTTGATAAAATGGATGTCTTCCTCAATTGCATAGTCACCCATCTTTTTCAGCTTGGTATACTGTTCAACGAATCCGGCAGAAATAATACCGGTCGGGATCGCAACCATCATAACGCCCACAAAAGCGATCACGATACCCGCGATCTGTCCTGCCACAGTGATCGGATAGATGTCTCCGTATCCTACAGTCAAAAGTGCTGATACTGCCCACCAGATACCGGAAAATGCATTGGTGAAGACATCCGGCTGCGCTTCATGCTCAAGACCGTACATGCAAAGGCTCGCCGCCAGCATCACGATCCCGAGAATGAAAAACGAGGATACCAGCTGCTGCTTTTTGCTCCTAAAGACCTCTCCGATCGCCTGAAACGAGTCATAATATGCATTGATTCGGAACAGCCTGAAGATCCTGACCACTCTCAGCAGTCTGAACAGTACCGCTCCTGCGGGAAATACCACCGGCAGGAAATACGGCAAAAATGACAGCAGGTCGATGATTCCTGTCAGTGAAATGATATAGCGTCTTCTACTCCATGCCGCCGATCTGGACGGATGACCGCTGGGCGCAGCCATAATTCGAAGAACATAGTCCAGCGCAAAAAACAGTACCGTGATCCACTCGATTATAATAAACGCCCAAAAATGCTCTGCCCGCAGATCCCTGAACGTATACATAAAACTGATCACAATGTTGATTACAAGAGTAACAACGCTTAAGATATCATATGTCCAGCTCCAGCCCGTCTCGTTATTGCCCATTTGCAGGACTTTGTACAGTTTATTCCTGGTCTGAATCCAGTTGTTTGTCTTGTTCTTTGTCTCCATCGCTCATCTCTTCTGTCAGGTCTTCCGACTTCAGCAGCATCATTTCATCCTGAGACGGATTCTCCATTTCTGCCACACGCCGTGCCTGATTGGTAATGATTTCCTCAAACATATTGCGGACTTCTCTTGCATTCGCGAAGTTTTCCTGTTGCCGCATCTTCTTTGCTACGATCATTTCACGAATATGCTTCTTTGCCTCTTCCTCTACGACGTAATCATAACGTTCACAGTTGGAATAAAAGATTGCTTCGAGTTCATCTACCGAGTAATCCGGAAATTCGATGTATTTGTTAAAGCGAGACTTTAATCCGGGGTTGCTGTTGATGAATTCTTCCATCGGCTTGGTATATCCGGCCACGATGACCACAAGATCATCGCGGTGATCCTCCATCGCCTTCAGGATCGTATCGATCGCCTCCTGGCCGAACGCATCATCCTTTTGCGAAAGCGCGTATGCCTCATCGATGAAAAGAACGCCGCCGAGTGCCTCTTTGATCTTTTCCTGCGTCTTTAATGCCGTCTGTCCGACATAGCCGGCGACAAGTCCGGACCGGTCTACCTCCACAAGCTGTCCCTTCGAAAGCGCACCGATCTTCGCATAAAGCTTAGCCAGGATGCGGGCAACGGTCGTCTTCCCGGTACCGGGATTTCCGGTAAATACCAGATGCAGTGAGACAGGGACCGATTTCATTCCCTGGTCTTTACGCATCTTCTGTACCTTTACAAAATCCGTCAGTTCCAGTACATCATGCTTGATCCCTGCAAGACCGATCAGCTCGTCTAACTGCTCCATCGGATCTTTTTCCGGTTCTTTCGGAGGTTCTTCCTGCGCCTGCTCGGCCTGCTGCTCCTGCACTTCTCCATCCGGAGTCTTTATATTTGCGATCGGATCGAGCCCGATTGCTGCATCTACTTCTTTTTCCAGCGCATCGATACCGGCCTGATTGCGTTTTTGCAGATCCGCAAGCATTTTTTCTGCCTCTTTTAACGCATCCTCTGCATTCTTAACCGCATCCTTTGACTTCTCACTGCCGGTGCCGAAAAAATCTTTATATACGTCATTCAGAAAATCCTTATCCATTTTCTCGTCCACCCTGCTCTACGATTGAAAGTACAAGTATTTTTCTTGCTTTTTCAAGTCACTGTATCCATGTTCTTAATATACTTCCTAACAGTATCCTGTTGCAAGAAAAATGTAGAAAAGAGCTGCTGTACGAAACACATACAGCAGCTCCTTATGATTGCTCATATTCTGCAGATACTTAAAAGCCTGAAGCTTATACCTCTTCTTCCACAACAGCCTCTGTTGCTTCTCCGGCAGCTTCTTCTGCTACTTCTGCGATTTCCTCATCCAGACCAAGGTCGTCCAGATCGATCTTTGTATTGATCGTAAAGTCAGAATCCAGCTGCAGATTCCGATAACGCTTCATACCTGTACCGGCCGGGATCAGTTTTCCGATGATAACATTTTCCTTTAAGCCAACCAACGGATCTACCTTGCCCTTGATCGCCGCATCGGTCAGTACCTTTGTTGTCTCCTGGAAGGAAGCAGCTGACATAAACGAATTCGTTGCCAGAGATGCTTTTGTGATTCCCAGAAGCTCCTGCTTGCCGGTTGCCGGCTCGAGACCATCTGCCACAAGCTTCTCGTTCATATCTTCGAAGTCGAGTACATCAATCAGAGTACCCGGCAGGAATGTAGAATCTCCGTTATCCTCGATACGGATCTTCTTCATCATCTGACGAACGATAACCTCGATATGCTTATCATTGATCTCTACACCCTGCAGACGGTATACACGCTGTACCTCTCTGAGCAGGTAATCCTGAACCGCTGTCGGGCCCTTGATCCGCAGGATGTCATGCGGATTGACACTACCTTCTGTCAGCTCATCGCCGGCTTCAAGTACATCACCGTCATGAATCTTGATATTGGATCCGTACGGGATCAGATATGTCTTGGAATCGCCTGTTTCATCGTTTGTCACAATGACTTCGCGTTTCTTCTTCGTGTCACGGATCTCTGCCTTACCTGCAAACTCTGTGATGATCGCAAGTCCCTTCGGCTTTCTTGCCTCGAACAGCTCCTCGACACGGGGAAGACCCTGTGTGATATCGCTTCCGGCAACACCACCGGTATGGAACGTACGCATGGTCAGCTGGGTACCCGGCTCACCGATAGACTGTGCCGCAATGATACCGATTGCTTCACCGACCTGTACCGCCATACCTGTTGCCATGTTCATACCATAGCATTTTGCACATACGCCCAGGTGTGAACGGCACTTCAGGATCGTACGGATCTTTAACTTACGTACTTCCTTATCCTGCTCTGCAAACGGAACGCCGTTTTCATCCAGACCTTTTTCAACGATCTCTGCTGCGCGCTTCGGTGTGATCAGCTGGTTTGCACCTACGATCACATTGCCGTCTTTGTCTACAACATCATAGCAGGAAGTACGTCCTGTGATACGCTCCTGGAAGCTTTCGACTTCTTCCTTGCCCTTCATGAATGCAGATACATACATGCCCGGGATCTCCGGTGCGTCTTTGCAGCAATCCTCATCACGGATGATCAGTTCCTGTGAAACGTCTACCAGACGTCTGGTCAGGTAACCGGAATCGGCGGTACGAAGTGCGGTGTCAGACAGACCCTTACGTGCACCATGCGCTGACATGAAGTACTCCAGAACGTCCAGACCCTCACGGAAGTTTGACTTGATCGGCAGCTCGATCGTACGACCGGTCGTATCTGCCATCAGGCCTCGCATACCTGCAAGCTGTTTGATCTGCTTATCGGAACCACGGGCTCCGGAATCCGCCATCATGTTGATATTGTTAAATTCATCCAGACCATCGAGCAGTACCTTTGTCAGCTTCTCATCGGTGTCTCTCCAGGTCTGTACAACTTCTTTGTAACGCTCTTCTTCTGAGAGCAGACCACGGCGATAGTTGCGTGTAATGCTGTCAACGGTAGCCTGTGCTTCATCCAGCATTTCCTGCTTCTGTGCCGGTACGGTCATATCGGAAATGGATACTGTCATCGCAGCCTGTGTGGAATACTTGTATCCCATAGACTTGATCGCATCCAGAACCTCTGCGGTCTTTGTTGCGCCATGTACGCCGATCACGCGCTCAAGGATCTCCTTGAGGTCTTTTTTCTTGACCAGCTTGTCAACTTCCAGAACCAGCTCGTTCTCCGGTACGGAACGGTCAACAAATCCCAGATCCTGTGGCAGGATCTCATTGAACAGGAATCTTCCGAGTGTAGACTCTACCAGTCCTGTCTTTGTGCTGCCGTCTTCCATCTCTCTTGTCACGCGGACCTTGATGCGGCTCTGTAAAATAAGCTCTTTGTTTTCATAAGCCATGATGGCTTCGCCAAGGTCTTTAAAGCAGTGGCCTTCACCGATGGAACCCGGACGTTCCTGTGTCAGATAATAGATACCAAGTACCATATCCTGAGACGGAACCGCTACGACACCGCCGTCTGACGGTTTCAGCAGGTTGTTCGGTGAAAGAAGCATGAAGCGGCACTCTGCCTGTGCTTCTACTGACAACGGAAGATGTACCGCCATCTGGTCACCGTCAAAGTCGGCATTGTATGCAGTACATACAAGCGGATGCAGCTTGATCGCCTTACCTTCTACAAGGATCGGCTCAAATGCCTGGATACCCAGACGATGCAGTGTGGGGGCACGGTTTAACATAACCGGGTGCTCTTTGATGACTTTCTCAAGCACATCCCATACTTCCGGCTGAAGTCTCTCAACCATCTTCTTCGCGTTTTTAATGTTATGTGCAGTCTTGTTGCCGACAAGCTCTTTCATAACAAACGGCTTGAACAGCTCGATCGCCATCTCTTTCGGCAGACCACACTGGTAGATCTTAAGCTCCGGTCCTACGACGATAACCGAACGTCCGGAATAGTCAACACGCTTACCCAAGAGGTTCTGACGGAAGCGTCCGCCCTTACCTTTGAGCATATCAGAAAGTGATTTCAATGCACGGTTGCCCGGTCCTGTAACCGGTCTGCCGCGACGTCCGTTGTCGATCAGTGCATCAACTGCTTCCTGAAGCATACGTTTTTCATTGCGGACAATGATATCCGGCGCACCAAGCTCGAGCAGGCGGCTCAGACGGTTGTTTCTGTTGATGATACGACGATACAGGTCATTCAGATCGGAAGTCGCAAAACGTCCACCGTCTAACTGTACCATCGGACGAAGATCCGGCGGGATGACCGGGATCACGGTCATGACCATCCATTCCGGTTTGTTTCCGGAATCGCGGAATGCTTCTACTACTTCCAGACGCTTGATGATACGTGTACGCTTCTGTCCGGTTGATTTTTTAAGCTCTTCCTTCAGCTCTTCTGATTCTTTTTCAAGGTCGATCGCTGCCAGAAGCTCACGAACCGCTTCCGCACCCATACCGACACGGAATGACATGCCGTATTTTTCCAGTGCTTCCTGGTATTCGTTCTCTGTCAGGACCTGCTTATAAGCAAGGCCGGAATCACCAGCATCCAGAACAATGTAGGATGCAAAGTACAGCACACGCTCCAGCACACGCGGAGACAGATCAAGGATCAGTCCCATGCGGCTCGGGATTCCCTTAAAGTACCAGATATGGGAAACCGGTGCTGCCAGCTCGATATGGCCCATACGCTCACGACGGACATTGGATTTGGTAACCTCTACGCCGCATCGGTCGCAGACCACACCTTTATAGCGGATCTTTTTATACTTTCCGCAGTGGCATTCCCAGTCCTTGCTCGGTCCGAAAATACGCTCGCAGAACAAGCCGTCTTTTTCCGGCTTTAATGTACGGTAATTGATCGTCTCAGGCTTTTTTACTTCGCCATGTGACCATTCACGGATCTTTTCAGGGGAAGCCAGTCCGATCCGAATGGCATCAAACGTTGGGTTTTGTACGTTATCTTTATTTGCTAAATCTGCCATGTCCGATTCTCCTTCCCTTACTCTTCATCCATTGCTTCCGCATCCATGTCAAAGTCATCTGACAGGTCTGCATCATCTGCAGCATACTCTTCTGTCACTTCCTCTTCCACGTCTACATTGACAAGCTCACCCTGCTCATTGAACTCCTGAGAGGTATAACCTGCTGCAGCAAACTCGGATTCGTTGTCACGCTGCATATTGCGGCTCATGTCGCGATCGATCGCATTGAAGTCTGTCGTGCCGTATTCACTCGCTTCTTTCAAACGAACTTCATTGCCGTCCTCATCCTCAAGGGTCATATCAAGACCAAGGGACTGCAGCTCTTTGAGCAGTACCTTAAAGGACTCCGGAATACCCGGCTGTGGGATGTTGGTTCCCTTAATGATCGCCTCATAAGTACGAACACGTCCGATCACATCATCAGACTTCACGGTCAGGATCTCCTGAAGGGTATAGGATGCACCATACGCCTCAAGTGCCCAAACCTCCATCTCACCGAAACGCTGTCCACCGAACTGTGCTTTACCACCCAGCGGCTGCTGTGTTACCAGTGAGTAAGGACCGGTAGAACGTGCATGGATCTTATCATCTACCAGATGATGGAGCTTCAGATAATGCATGTGTCCGATCGTAACCGGGCTGTCAAAGAATTCTCCGGTACGTCCGTCACGCAGGCGAACCTTACCGTCTCTTGAGATCGGCACGCCCTTCCACAGCTTCCGGTGATCACGGTTCTCATAGAGATACTCCAGAACTTCCGGAAGAAGCTCCTCTTTATGTTTTGCTTCAAACTCTTCCCAGGACAGGTTTACATAATCGTTAGCCAGATCCAGGGTGTCCATAATATCATTTTCTTTTGCGCCGTCGAAGACAGGTGTTGCCACTTCAAAGCCAAGTGCTTTTGCAGCCAGACTCAGATGGATCTCAAGGACCTGTCCGATGTTCATACGGGACGGAACGCCAAGCGGGTTCAGTACGATATCCAGCGGACGTCCGTTCGGCAGGAACGGCATATCTTCTACCGGAAGTACACGGGAAACAACACCCTTGTTTCCGTGACGACCTGCCATCTTATCACCTACAGAGATATTTCTCTTCTGTGCGATGTAGATGCGGACTGCCTGGTTTACGCCAGGTGAAAGCTCGTCTCCGTTTTCACGGGAGAAGACCTTCGCGTCAACAACGATACCATATTCACCATGCGGTACTTTCAGAGATGTGTCACGCACTTCGCGTGCCTTCTCACCAAAGATCGCACGCAGCAGACGCTCTTCTGCTGTCAGCTCCGTCTCACCCTTCGGTGTTACTTTTCCGACCAAGATATCACCGGCACGGACCTCTGCACCGATGCGGATGATTCCACGCTCGTCAAGGTCTTTTAAGGCATCCTCGCCGACACCCGGAACATCTCTTGTGATCTCTTCCGGTCCCAGCTTGGTATCACGTGCCTCTGCTTCATATTCTTCGATATGGATGGATGTATAAACATCATCCTGTACCAGACGCTCACTTAACAGAACAGCATCCTCGTAGTTATAACCTTCCCAGGTCATGAATCCGATCAGCGGGTTCTTACCAAGTGCCAGCTCGCCCTTTGCGGTAGACGGGCCGTCAGCGATGACCTGTCCTGCCTTTACATGATCGCCCTTGAATACGATCGGGCGCTGGTTGTAGCAGTTGGACTGGTTCGAACGCTCGAACTTGGAAAGACGGATATCTTCTCTGGTACCGTCTTCATCGTACTTGATCGTGATGACATCCGCACATGCGCGCTCTACCACACCGTCTGCTTTTGCGACAACACAAACACCGGAGTCAACTGCAGTCTTCGGCTCCATTCCGGTTCCGACTACCGGTGCTTCGGTTGTCAGAAGCGGTACTGCCTGACGCTGCATGTTTGCACCCATCAGTGCACGGTTCGCATCGTCATTCTCCAGGAACGGGATCAGTGCCGTAGCAACTGAGAATACCATCTTCGGAGAAACGTCCATGTAGTCAAATGCTGTTCTCTCGTATTCCTGTGTCTCTTTACGGAAACGTCCGGAAACGGATTTTCTCTTGAAGTGTCCTTCTTCATCCAGCGGCTCATTCGCCTGTGCTACATGGTAATTATCTTCTTCATCCGCAGTCATATATACAACTTCATCCGTAACGCGCGGATTCTGCGGATCTGTTTTATCAATCTTACGATACGGCGCCTCAACAAAACCGTATTTGTTGATGCGGGCATAGGAAGCCAGTGAGTTGATCAGACCGATGTTCGGACCTTCAGGCGTCTCGATCGGGCACATTCTTCCGTAATGGGAATAATGAATATCACGGACCTCAAATCCTGCACGGTCTCTGGAAAGACCGCCGGGGCCCAGTGCAGAAAGACGACGCTTATGGGTCAGCTCACCAAGCGGATTGTTCTGATCCATGAACTGTGACAGCTGGGAAGAACCAAAAAAATCTTTTACTGCAGCCGTCACTGCTTTGATGTTGTTCAGACTCTGCGGTGTGATCGTCTCAATATCCTGTGTGGTCATACGCTCGCGAACAACACGCTCCAGACGGGAAATACCGATTCTGTACTGGTTCTGGAGAAGTTCTCCGACCGCACGGATACGACGGTTTCCGAGGTGGTCAATGTCATCGTCGCTGCCGATGCCATACTCTAAATGGATATGATAGTTAATGGAAGCAATGATATCTTCCTTTGTGATATGCTTCGGAATCAGATCATGTACGCTTCGCTTGATTGCCTCTTTCAGATCCTCGATCTCCGGGATCTCACGCATCATCTGCTCAAGCACCGGATAATATACAAGCTCTGTAATGCCCAGTTCTTCCGGATCACAGTCTACGTAATTACGCAGATCTACCATCATATTGGAAAGAACACGGACATTGCGGCTTTCTGTCTGGATCATAACAGCCGGAACTGCAGCATTCTGGATCTGGTCTGCAAGCTCTCTCGTTACAACTGTGCCTGCTTCTGCCAGAAATTCACCTGTCTGCATGTCAACAACATCTTCTGCAAGTGTCTGACCTGCAATACGGTTACGCAGCATCAGCTTTTTGTTGAATTTATATCTTCCGACACGGGCCAGATCATATCTTCTCGGGTCGAAGAACATCGCTGTGATCAGGCTCTCCGCGCTTTCAACAGAAAGCGGCTCACCCGGACGGATCTTCTTATATAATTCCAGAAGACCATCCTGATAACTTGCAGCGATATCTTTTCCGAGACTTGCCATGATCTTCGGCTCTTCGCCAAAGAGGTCAATGATCTCCTGATTCGTACCATAGCCAAGCGCACGGATCAGAACTGTGATCGGTACCTTACGGGTTCTGTCAACACGAACGTAAAATACATCATTTGAATCCGTCTCATATTCCAGCCATGCACCTCTGTTCGGGATTACGGTACAGGAAAAAAGCTCCTTACCGACTTTATCATGGGAGATTCCATAATAAATACCCGGTGAACGAACCAGCTGGCTGACGATAACACGCTCAGCGCCATTGATCACAAACGTACCTGTCTCAGTCATCAGAGGAAGATCGCCGATAAAAATCTCATGCTCATTGATGTCTTCTGCCTCTTTGTTATAGAGTCTCACCTTGACTTTCAATGGTGCCGCATAAGTCATATCCCTGCCCTTACACTCCTGTATGGAATATTTCACTTCATCCGTACAGAGTGTAAAGTCTCCGAATTCCAGGCTGAGATTACCGCTGTAATCCATAATCGGAGATACATCCTCGAAGACTTCCTTTAACCCGTCGGTCAGAAACCACTTATAGGATTCCTTCTGAACCTCGATCAGGTTGGGCATCTCCAGGACTTCCTTCTGTCTGGAATAACTCATACGCATGTTTCTTCCGGCCTCGACCGGACGTATTCTGTTTTTCTCCATTGACGTTCCACCTCTCAAAATGTGCCATGTTTTTTGGTAAAAGTCCCAAGAAATCGTATTCGATTTCGTGCATTATTGCTATTTTAGGGCATAGTTTACCCATGTTTACGCAGTAAAGCGCAAATAAGGATATCATAAACACATGTCAAGTGTCAAGAACTATTTCTTGTTTTTATAAAAAAACAAAACGGAGGATCCTCTTTCGAAAATCCTCCGTCTAAGTATCTATTCTTGTCTTAGCCTGCCGCCCAAAACATTGAGCAGGATCCCGCATATCGCAAGACACAACATACACACCTTTCCGATACCGGATCCCAGGATCAGCATCAGCTGTCCCAGGTATGCGATATGACGTTCAACACGTCCGAGGACCGATTGATATGCAACCGGTTGCATATCTTCCTCCTCATTCGCATCACCCTTGGTAATGATCTCACCTTCTACGATATGATTCTCAACTGTTCTGTGAACAACCACAGAATCATTCGAAGAGAAGGCGATCACATCTCCGTTTACGATATCCTCAGGTGCAATTGGCTTGACATAAACCAGACTGCCGACAGGAATGTCAGGTTCCATACTTCCACTCATGATGTTGTATGCCTGATATCCCAGAAACCTCGGCGCCGCGATCGGTACACATGCGGCAATCACCACTGCTAATATCACGATACCAATGATATTGCAAAAGGCAGCTAGTTTTTTTCTCGCGCGCATATTACTTCAGTGTAACAACAGCACCTTCTGCTTCAACCTTAGCCTTGATGTCTTCAGCCTCTGCTTTGTCAACGCCCTCTTTGATCATCTTCGGAGCGCTGTCAACCAGCTCTTTTGCTTCTTTCAGGCCAAGACCTGTGATCTCACGAACAACCTTGATAACCTTAACCTTGTTCGGGCCGATCTCTGTCAGCTCAGCGTCGAAGGAATCTTTCTCCTCAGCTGCTGCTGCGTCACCGCCGCCTGCTGCTGCTACAACAACGCCTGCTGCTGCGGATACGCCAAACTCTTCTTCACATGCTTTTACCAGATCATTCAGCTCCAGTACTGTCAGCTCTTTGATCGCTTCGATAAATTCTTCAGTAGTTAATTTTGCCATGATTTCTTTCCTCCAGAAATGATAATACTTATTAACATTACATTTTGCGCTTATTTGCGCAATCCCAGTCAACTTTCATAAGGAAGTTCTCTTCGCTAAGTTGCTTTCGGTCTATTCAGCCGGTGCCTCTGCAGCTTCTTCTGCCGGAGCAGCTTCCTCAGCCGGTGCTTCTGCAGCTTCCTCAGCCGGCGCATCTGTTGCGCAAGCTTCTGCTCCACCATTCTCTGCAATCTGGTTCAGGACGCGAGCCAGGTTTGCGATCGGTGACTGCATGCTGCCAAGCAGCTTCGAGATCAGGACTTCTCTTGCCGGTACGGCAGCGACTTCCTTCAGACCATCTACATCATACATCTGGCCTTCTACGATACCTGCCTTGAGCTCGAGCTTCGGAGCAGTCTTTGAAAAGTTTACGAGGATTCTTGCCGGTGCTGTCGCATCTTCTTTAGAAACTGCGATGGCGCTCGGGCCTTTCATGCATTCCGTGAGAGCTTCAAACTCCGTTCCCTTAAAAGCAAAGTTCATCAGTGTGTTTTTATAAACTTTATAAGAAACACCTGCTTCTCTCAGCTCTTTACGAAGTTTTGTATCCTCTGCAACGGTAAGTCCGCGATGATCAACCAGCACGATGCTCTGTGCGCCGGCGATCTGCTCGGATATCTCCTGTACGATCGGCTGTTTTAATTCTACTTTTGCCACGAAACGTACACCTCCTTTTTATTCGTGCACAATGGTTACAAAAATTGCCACGGGAGTGTATACAAGAAAACTCCCTCTGCCCGCACGAGACAGAGGGAGTAAAAACTCTTTACAACAACGTTTACACGCCTTTTGTAAATTCCCTCGGCAGGCTCGCAATGATTACGCCCTCTGGGCACCTGCTGTCTTCGGCAATTGCTTTGCTATTTTAGCATTTAGTATTCAGTGTGTCAACCACTAATGCTTCTGTATTACATGAACTTCGCCGGGTTAACTTTTACGCCCGGTCCCATTGTTGATGCAACCGTAATGTTCTTAATGAACGCACCTTTTACTGCGCTCGGTCTAGCCTTTACGACTGCACCCATCAGGGTCTGGAAGTTCTCGTTAAGCTGTTCTTTTGTAAAGGATGCTTTGCCGATCGGCACGTGGATAATATTGGACTTATCCAGACGGTACTCGATCTTACCGGCTTTAATATCGGCAATGGCTTTTGCTACATCCATTGTTACGGTACCGGCTTTCGGGTTCGGCATCAGGCCTTTCGGGCCAAGTACACGACCGAGGCGTCCTACAACGCCCATCATGTCCGGTGTCGCAACTACGACATCAAAGTCAAGCCATCCATCATTCTGAATTCGGGGAAGCAGCTCTTCTCCACCGACAAAATCTGCGCCGGCTTCCTGTGCTTCATCCAGTTTTGTTCCTTTTGCAAAAACAAGGACGCGGACTGTTTTTCCTGTTCCATGCGGAAGTACTACCGCTCCACGGATCTGCTGATCTGCATGTCTGGAATCGCATCCTGTACGGATGTGAGCCTCGATGGTCTCATCAAATCCTGCTTTTGCATTCTCTTTTACAATATCGATTGCTGCTTCCGGATCATACTGAACCGTTCTGTCATATGACTTAGCAGCCTCAAGGTATTTCTTTCCTCGTTTCATTATTTACCTCCTGTGGTGATCGCGAATTTCTTCTCCCACGAAAACCCTTAGTCTTCTACAACAACACCCATGCTTCTGCAGGTACCTTCGATCATGCTCATAGCAGATTCGATGTTTGCTGCATTCAGGTCCGGCATTTTTGTCTCAGCGATCTCGCGGATCTGGTCCTTTGTGATCTTTGCGACTTTTGTTCTGTTCGGCTCACCTGATCCTGACTGGATCTTGCATGCCTTTTTGATCAGAACCGGTGCCGGCGGTGTCTTTGTAATGAAGCTAAAGCTTCTGTCAGCATATACTGTGATCACGACCGGAATGATCGTATCACCCATGTCCGCCGTCTTTGCGTTAAACTGCTTGGTAAATTCCACGATGTTTACACCGTGCTGACCAAGAGCGGGACCGACCGGCGGGGCCGGAGTTGCTTTTCCGGCAGGGATCTGCAACTTAATAAACCCTTCTACTTTTTTTGCCATTTTTCATAGCCTCCTTTATAAAAGATAACTGCGGTTGACACACAGAATCTAACAACTTTTAAAGCTTCTGAACATCCTCGAAGCTAATCTCGACAGGCGTCTCACGGCCAAACAGCTCGACATTGATCGTAACGATCTGCTTGTTCATGTCCATCTTGCGGACGATGCCTACCGTATCACGCCATACGCCGGCGATGACCTTAACAGAATCGCCTTCTGCATAATCGATGACCAGATTTTCCACTTTAATGCCAAGAGGACGCATCTCTGCTTCTGTCAGCGGCACGGGCTTAGATCCCGGACCGACAAATCCCGTCACACCTCTGGTATTGCGCACAACATACCATGTATCATCATTCATGACCATGTTGATCAGAACGTATCCCGGAAACATTTTCTTCTGCACCGGCTTTCTCGCTCCGTTCTTGAGCTCGATCACGTCCTGCATCGGAACACGCACTTCAAGGATCTCATTTTCCAGATGACGGTTCTCAATCTTTTTCTCAATGTTCGCTTTTACTTTATTCTCATAACCGGAATAGGTGTGAACTACATACCAATGCGCTTCAGCCATATATGCATCTGCTCCTTTCTACGGTCAAAGATTGACTAGGAAATCCATGCCCTGCTGAATACCGAAATCCAGCGCAGCAATAATAATGCCCAGGATCACTGAGACAATGATTACAGCCACAACCTGCTTAAACAGCGTGGGCCGGTCCAGCCAGGCGATTTTGGAAAACTCAGATTTCAGTCCGGCAAACCATGCTCCTCTTTCGGCTTTTTCGCTTTTTTCTTTTCCCATTACTTTGTTTCCTTATGAAGAGTATGCTTTCTGCAGAATCTGCAATATTTTCTTACTTCCATACGATCCGGATGATTTTTCTTCTCTTTCGTCAAATCGTAGTTTCTCTGCTTACACTCTGTGCAGGCCAATGTGATCTTAACACGCACGGCTTCCACCTCCATCCAATTCTATTTTTAGGCATAAAAAAAAGACTATTTGCTTCTTTAGCCACACTACTATACCATATGGAAAAAGCCGCGTCAACCAAAAAAGTTGCGCGGCTTCTCTTTATTCTTTTCCGTCCCAGGAATCATTCCCGTCGATCTTCTCCCGGATCTGCTGCATACGCCGGTCCAGCTGATTGACCATATCGGCACTGATCGCAAGCTCCTCGATGATCGTTGCTTCATTCTCGATATCCTTCTTATATTTCAGCTTATGTTCAAGGCTCGCCCAGAAGTCCATCGCGATCGTCCGGAACTGTACTTCTACCCGTCGAAGCACCTTTCCTTCGAGCATAAATACCGGAACTTCAATAATAATATGCAGGCTCCGATATCCGTTCGGCTTCGGATTCGCGATATAATCCTTTTCTTCCACGAGCGTCACGTCATCCTGCCCCACCAGAAAATCACGCAGCTTATAAATATCATCAATAAAAGAACATACCACACGGATCCCCGCAATATCATGCAGGTTATCGCGGATGCTTTCTATCGTAAACGGATATCCCCGCCGTTCCATCTTTTCATAAATACTGATGGGTGATTTCAGACGCACCTTAATCGATTCAAACGGATTTCTGTCTGTCCTGAGAGACATCTCGGCATTCAGGACATCCAGCTTGGTCCTGACTTCTGAGATCGCACACTCATACTCCATCATCAGTTTTCGGAAATCCTCAAACTGATTGTGCATCACAAGAAGCCGTTGCACATCTTCTATTGTTGTCCCGTTGATATTCTGAAAATCCAGCTTTACAACGTCTTCGGACTCGTACAGGTCCGGTTTCCTTTTCTCATCGCTGTAGCTCATTATGTCACCTTTATCATTATTACGGATCAATCCCATTCACATATGAATCCGACATGGTCCGTCCCGTAAAATCCTACTGCATCCAAATCTTCCTGGTACTGTTTCTTCACGGCCTCCAGCTGTTTTTGCTGTTCCGGCGTCAACGGAGTGGTCTGCGGCGTCTCGGTTGCGGACGCGGCATTGGTTTCCGGATTCTGTCCCTCAGCGCTTTGTGCTGCGGCAGCCGCAGCCTCCTGGGCTTTCTTAGCTTCCTCTTCCGCCTTTTGGATCAATTCCGGTTTCTCTACCTGATAGTTATTGTCAACCGGCGCAACTCTCCAGGCAAACGCCTTACTGTCTGTGATCTTCGGATCCGCATCCTTTAAGATCTGCATATATGTACCGCCTGCCGTAAGGCCCTCACCGCCCGGCTGCTTCACATCCCAGTTGGTATAGGCAAATTCCTCACCGGTGATCCAGACATACTCTTCACCCGATGCATATCCACCAAGCCAGTACTGATGCATATTGCCTTTCCCGATCAGGGATGCAATAAACTTCTGCTCTCCCTCGGTATTGACGCAGGCCAGATGTCCGCCCATGGACTCGCAATATGCCTTTGCTTCTTCCCATGTCTTTCCGGAATCCACACAGAGATAACTGTGTCCTTCATATGATTCCAGATCAGATTCATGGACCTTTAGGAGATCACTGCGCATATTCAGCAGATTCGCGCTCTTTGTATCATACCAGGAAACGATGTCTGCTCCTACATTTTCCGTAAACCATTCCCGCATGTCTTTATCCGTTGACACAAAACCGTGCAGCAGATATTCTCCATGCATTCTGCCAAACAGCAAATATTTGGAATACGCAATATAGGCCTCTCCTGTGGATTCTTTTAATGTTCCGGCAGACTGTTCCTTCTGGATCTGTCCTGTCAAAGAATAGATCGTCTGCTCAATGATCCGATCAATCTGTGCCTGCGCGATCAATTCGCTCACGCTGTGCATACAGCTTGTCAGTTCCGGCTGCGGAAGCGTCGTCATCGCTGCAATGTTCTGTTTCATATCCTGTCGGATCGAAACCAGACCAAACAGCCTTTCCGCCTCATCGATCATCCGGGTAAACTCTGCATCATTTGCATAATCCTCTGAAGCTTTTGCTGCATCAAAAAGAACTGCATTTAACCATCGAACATCATAGTCACTTCTGGTTGCATTGGAAAAACCACGGTATGTCTGCAGCCTGATCTGCATCATTTTTTTTGCTTCTGCAAGAAGTGTGTCTGCCTGCTCTTTCAGCGCACCTTCGCTGTTTGCCGAAATGGTCGTGAGCAGGTTGTCAAAATCCGCATAGGTTTCTGCCATGACTTCAAAAACAGCCATGCTCTCTGCCCATTCATAACCACTGTCCGTACCATTTTTGATCAGGTTCGTGACATTATTCAGATCATCCCGCAAAGACTCCATCCCCGGACTGCGGCCTGCCAAGCGGTCGACAACCGCCTTTCGCATGATCTCTTTTTCAAATTCCGCATCGACAAAAGAGTGCAGATTGTCAAAAGTCAGCTCCGAAGCATACTCCGTCTTGCTCTCATCCAGATCCGTCAGAACCAGTCCTTCCATCAGGATCTTATAATAATCGGTATCTTCTACGACAAAGGTTTCCTCTGTCAGCTCATGGATCGGCTGATAACAGATCGCATCTGCATTCTGTGGTTCCAGTGCTTCGGCAACCTTCCAGTAATTATAGTTTTCCGGAAGCAGCAAAAGATTTTCTGCCATTCCGTCACGATACCATGTCAGATAATCCTTCAGGTCATCGCCGGCCGGCGTCTGTAAAGAGCCCATTGAAACAGTGATCTCGTTCGCAAGGACCGCCTCATCTGCTTCACTCTTTTTTTCAGACCATCTTTCACTGACTGCGGCAGTCTCTCCCGTCTGATAAAGGTAACCGAGCGCCAGCTGCCTGAAGAAGCCTTCCTTCACCGTCTCCTGCGATACCTCTTCTACCGAAAATGTATAATCTTTCTTAAATGCAGGATGACCGGAGACCAGAACCTGCAGATCATTGACATTCAACTCTGCGAGGGGTCTTTCCGATTCTTTCTGAAGGCGTGAAAAATCCGGCGCGGACACCAGTATCACAGTGTTCCCGTCGTCATCTTTACCCTGTTCTCTGTATTCTTGCGCAAAAGACGCAAAATATTCTTCTCGGGTCAACTCCGTCCGCTGGATCCATCCGATCGAGTTACCGGTCAGCGCGAGCGCGACGGCAACGACCGCTATGATCAGTGCGATCCGTTTTCCCATATGCGCCACCTCTTAAACAATGCCTCTTTCGTTAAATCTCATCGATCAGGCCTTTCAGCCCTTTCTCGTGATAGAGTTCCTTATAATATCCCAGTTCATCCCGGATCAGTGCGTCGATCGCTTTCATCCCCATCAGTTCAACCGGCGCCTTATCATCCGTAAAAATATAACTGCCTCCCTGATACGGTGTCATACCAAACCGCACCTCTTCCATCATCAGATTCAGCTGCGCGGAATCCGTCTTTGCCGGCTCACTCAAAAAGGTGTCGATCACATCCGGATCGTCACAGGCAAACAGTTCCCTGTTCGTAGAGCCTTTCACGTCCACACAGGCTACATCCAAAAAGACTGAGTCGATCGTATCGGAAAGGTATTCATTGATGTTTCCTTCCTCATCAGTGTGCATATTCATATTGACGACCATGACACCGCCCGGCTTTAAGTGTTCTTTCACGAGCTGAAAGAATTCAACCGAACTCATCTGGAACGGAATGGTGATGTCCTGATAGGCGTCTACCATGATCACATCATACTGCTTTTCATCCGCATACAGATATGCGCGTCCGTCATAGGTCGTAACCGGGATTTCTTCAGACAGCTCGAAATATTCGTGTGCCAGATCTGTAATCGATTCATCTATCTCCACGCCTTCAACAGACACATTCGGAAAATACTCCGCCGTCTGCTGCGCAAATGTCCCTGTCCCCATGCCAAGCACAAGTAGCGACGCGTCCTGCTTCCCTGCCACCTGCGCCATTACGGGAGCCGCAAGCGCATAATCATAATACATTCCCGTCAGGCCGCCTTCTTTCATCCGGACAGACTGAACGCCAAACAATACGTTTGTCGACAGGATCGTGCTTTTCTTTGTATCCCTGACCTGAAGATAATTGTAAATAGACTCCCCTTCGTAGGCCAGATCCTTTTCCCAAAAAGCGAAACTGTCTGAATTCCCGAAAATGCTGCATACGATAAATGCTGCCACTGCGATGGCACTCATCCTTCTGCCGCCTTTTGCCGACATAAAATAAATCAGCGCTATGACCAGAAGGATTCCGGAAAACAGCAAAAATGTAACTGCGGTCCCGACGGCCGGGATCGTTACAAATGTCGGAAGAAATGTTCCGATGATGCTTCCGACAGTATTACATGCGCCAAGCGATCCGACTACACTTGCGTTGTGGTCAAGATTCCCGGTTGCAAACTTCACCAGGGAAGGCGTTACGGTTCCCAGAAGAAAGAGCGGAAACACGAAAATGATCATACACGCCAGAAACGCGGCCCAGATCAGAAGGTTTGTATTGATCGCAATGATCAGAACGCCTGTGATCCCAACGATCACATATTTTCCCAAAACAGGGATCAGCGCGATCCATACCGCTGCGATCAGCATCCTCTTATATAAACGGTCCGGCTCCGGATACCGGTCTGCCATCCGGCCTCCCCATACGTTTCCGAGCGCCATCGCGATCATGATCGTTCCGATAATGATCGTCCATACAATCTGTGACGAACTGAAATAAGGCGCCAGCAGTCTGCTGGCACCCAGTTCCACAGCCATCACTGCCATTCCCGCAAAAAACTCTGTCACATAAAGGTAACCCTTTTTGTGAAGAATCTTCGGAACAGCCTTTGCCTGATTATTGCTTTCTTCCTGACCTAAAAACTCTGTCATCGTTTCTGTTTCACTTTATCATCCGGCTTCAATCTGCCTGCAAAAATCCTGCAAGCTGTCCCATAACCGTATCTGCCGCTTCTTCTAAGCTGCGGCCTGTCGTATCGATCGTGATCTCCGGATTTTCCGGAATCTCATAGACCGCTGTAACCCCGGTAAAGTTCGGGATCTCACCCCGGCGGGCTTTCTGATAAAGTCCTTTCACGTCACGCCGTTCACATTCTTCTAACGGTGTGCTTACATATATCTCAATAAAGTTCTCGGATCCGATGATCTCACGTGCCCGCGCACGGTCTCTCTCATATGGAGAAACAAATGACGCGATCACGATCAGACCTGCATCGTTCATCAGACGTGCCGCTTCCGCAACACGACGGATGTTCTCGATCCGGTCGGCTTCCTTGAATCCCAGATTCTGGTTCAGTCCCTTTCGGACATTATCGCCATCGAGCGTCATCGTATGCTTGCCTTCCGCAAACAGACGTTTTTCGATCTCGTTCGCCAATGTCGACTTTCCGGATCCCGAAAGACCGGTCAGCCAGATCGTGCGTGCCTTCTGACCTTTCTGGTTCTCTCTAAGCGTCCGGTCAATATCCATCTCATAAGGAACGATATTATCCGCACGGCGAAGCGGATGCAGGATCGTACCGCATGCAGATGTCATATGTGTCACACGGTCGATCAGGATAAATCCGCCAAGTGCACGGTTCTGTTCGAATACGTCAAATACCAGCGGTGTAGCAACTGAGATGTCACAGACTGCCAGTTCATTTTTCCGGATCGCATCTGCCGGAACCTGATTGCCGGTATTGACATCGATCCGGTATTTGATATTCATCACCGTCGCTGAGACCTTTGCCGTTCCGAGGCGCAGCAGATAATTATGTCCGGTCAAAAGCTTACCGTCATCCATCCAGAGAAGCTGTACGGTAAACATTGTTCCGGTGCGCGTCTTCGCGTTATTGACCAGGACACAGCCACGGGATACGTCGATCTCTTTATCCAGGCAGATGGTAACAGGTTCTCCTTTTCCTGCTTCATTCACATCCTCTCCGGCACTTAAGATCTTCGTGACACAAGCAGTCTCTTCGGAGGGAAGTACACAGATCTCATCGCCCACTGCGACGACACCTGTCTCGATCTGTCCCTGAAAACCGCGGAAGGTATGATCCGGTCTGCTGACACGCTGTACCGGCATCGTAAAGCCCTGCTCTCTGTCCGCCTTCTCAACATCAATCTCTTCAAGATACTGCAAAAGCGTCGCTTCCTGATACCAGAACATCCGTGACGACCGTTCTGTGATATTGTCCCCTTCTGTCGCAGACACGGGAATGATCTGGATCGAATCATATTCAAATTCCGCTGCCAGAACACGGATCTCCTTTTTGATCTGATCGAACCGCTTCTGATCATAATCCACAAGATCCATCTTATTGACTGCAAACACGAAATGTCTGATACCCATCAGTGCACAGATTCTTGTATGACGTCTGGTCTGGATCAGAACCCCCTGCGAAGCGTCTACCAGGATCACTGCAAGGTCTGCAAAGGAAGCGCCTACTGCCATGTTTCTGGTATATTCTTCATGCCCCGGTGTATCTGCCACGATAAACGACCGGTTCTCGGTCGAAAAATAACGATATGCCACATCGATCGTGATTCCCTGCTCGCGTTCTGCCATCAGTCCGTCTAAAAGCAGTGAATAATCTACTTTTCCTCCGCGGGAACCAACCTTACTGTCAAGCTCAAGCGCCTGTTCCTGGTCCGTGAACAAAAGCTTTGCATCATAAAGCATATGACCGATCAGTGTAGACTTTCCGTCATCCACACTGCCGCATGTGATAAATTTTAGTAAACCTTTCATTGCTAGAAGTATCCCTCTCTCTTTCTCTTTTCCATACTGGCTGAACCGCCGTCCTTATCGATCACCCTGCTGGTCCGCTCTGATTCTACTGCGGACAGAGTCTCTTTGATGACGGAATCGATATCCGTCGCCTGTGACTCTACGCCTCCTGATAACGGATAACATCCAAGTGTACGGAAGCGTACCATTTTCATCTGCGGTTCTTCACCGGGATACAAACGCATGCGGTCATCATCTACGAGGATCAGATTCCCGTCACGTTCTACAACCGGACGCATAGCTGCAAGGTAGAGTGGAACGATCGGAATATTCTCCCGGCGGATATACTGCCAGATATCCGCTTCTGTCCAGTTTGAGATCGGGAAGACACGAATGGATTCGCCCTGATTGATCTCGGTATTGAACAGCTTCCACATTTCCGGTCGCTGGTTTTTCGGATCCCAGGCCTGTTCCGAATTCCGGAAAGAGAAGATCCGTTCTTTTGCGCGGCTTTTCTCTTCATCTCTTCTGCCGCCGCCAAAAGCTGCCGTAAAACCATATTTTGTCAGCGCCTGTTTCAACGCCTGTGTTTTCATGATATCTGTATAAGCTGCGCCATGATCAAACGGATTGATCCCCTGCGCCAGACCTTCTTCATTGATATACTCAAGCATCTCTATGCCGAGCTCCTTGGCACGACGATCTCTGAACTCGATCATTTCACGGAATTTCCATGTTGTATTTACATGCAGGAATGGGAACGGCGGTTTTTCCGGATAGAATGCCTTCATCGCCAAATGCAGCATGACCGATGAATCCTTTCCGATCGAATACAACATAACCGGTTTTTCGCATTCTGCCGCCACTTCTCTGATGATATAGATTGCTTCTGCTTCAAGCTTGTCCAAATGAGATAATGATTTCATTTTTGATACTCCAGAAATTATTTTTTACCAGTTTATCATGAAAGTATTGTTTGTGCAAAAATATATGTATTACAGCTTAATGGTCACCAGGAATGACTGGCCATCCGTTGTTGACAGCTCCATTTCCCCGTGATGCGCACGGACGATCTCTTCAACGGACGGCAGACCGATTCCATGCGAATTGGACTCGGTACTGCGCGCTGTATCAGAGCGATAAAACCGCTCTGTCAGTTTCGGCAATTCACTCTTTGAAATGTAAGTAACCGTATTATACACCGTCAGCACGATCCTGTTTCCTTTTGCAAACAGCTTTAAGCGGATCACAGCGTTTTCATCGGAATACTTGATCGCATTATCAAGCAGGATCCCCGTAATATGACGGATCGCCTTTGCATCACCATGATAGGTCAGCATCGGCTGCACTTCATAACTGTATTTCTTATTTTTGATCTCAGCTATTTGCACAAAAAGCTGTGCCTCTTCTTCCACGATATCCGAGATTGGAAAATCAACCCAGGTTTCACGGTTCTTCATTTCCTGCAACCGTGAAAGAAGGAGCATCTCCTCGATCATCTCCGACATTTTTCCTGACTGCATATGAATATCGTTGACCCATCGGTCTTCCGGATAGATTCCCTTCAGCACATCCGCATCTGCCCTGATCACAGTCAACGGTGTCCTCAGATCGTGACTGATATTGGAAACAAAGCGTTTCTGAGACTCGTATGCCCGTTCATAGGGGCGAACCATCCAGCGCGACATCCGAAACATGATCAGCCAGGAAACAGCCAATGCGATGATGGCAAGCTGAATCAGGTTTCTGATGGAATCATGCAGCTGTGTCAGACTGCGGGATGCCTCGACAAAAACAATGCGAATGCCGCTGTCGATCATCTTTTTCTGGAAACGGCAGTCCTCATAAAAGCCGGCATCGTCGTTTTCAAAATAAACGGTTTGGGAGATCTGCTCTATTTTTTTCTGTATCGCGTTATCTGATACGGATGAAATGTAACTCAGCGAATCCGTCTGATCATATTCAGCCACCCAGAAAAGCGGCAGATCCTGCTCCGCCAGGACCGCTTCCTTCGGAACATCCATCTTACCATTCACAAGATATTCCGCTTCTCCGGCTGCAATATGCTGATCCAGACGGCTGACCATCTTATGATAATCGGATATCCCAATGCCGACAACCAGTAACACAAGTATGATACTGATCGCTGTCATGGATGTCATCATGAATCTTCTTTTGATCTTACGCGTCATCTCCGACCTCCAGAGAATACCCTGTATTACGGATCGCCACGATTGAAATGTCGGAATTGAGTGCCTTTAGTTTTTTTCGCAAATACGAAACATAGGTCCAGATCACACTCGAATCTACCTCTTGTTCCCCGGTCCACACCACATCACGCAGGCGCTCCATTGTCACCATCCGCGTCGGCTGTATCATGAAAAGCTCCATCATCCGGTATTCTTTATTGGAAAGAATATAGTTACCGTATTTTGATGACAGCTCATGTGTCGACCGGTTCAGCACCGTATTCCCGACAGAAAGGATCGAATCCGGAAGCCTCGCCTGTCTTCTGGTCATGGCACGGATCCGTGCCCAAAGCTCCTGCGGGTCAAACGGCTTTGTCAGGTAGTCATCTGCACCATAATCGAGCCCCTGAATCCTGTCCTCCACCTCTGCTCTTGCGCTTAAGATCAGAATCGGGGTGACATCTCCGCTTTTCCTGATCTTTTTCAAAACGGAAAACCCATCTTCTTTCGGAAGCATGAGATCCAGAACGATCGCGTCATACCCGCCCGCCACTGCGGCGCGCAGTGCTTCTTTTCCGTCATAAACCGTCTCTACCAGACAGCCTTTATCAGACAGAATCGTCTCCAGCGCACATGCCAAAGACCTTTCATCCTCTACCAAAAGTACCCGCATATTGGTCTCTCCTAAAACTCCATGAAAGACACATCCTAAGGATCTGTTTTACTGCTTTAATTTCTCTGTAAAATCTGCCATCGCCTCAGAGATCTTGATCTGCTGCGGACAAACTGCTTCACAACTTCTGCATCCGATGCACGCGGACGGCCTTTTGTCTTTCGGTACAGACGCAAGTGCCATCGGCGAGAGGAAACCGCCTCCTGTGAAAACATGCTCATTATACAGTTCGATCAGCCACGGAATATCAAGCTCCTGTGGGCAATGGCTTGTACAATAATGGCATGCCGTACACGGCAGTGTTTTTGTCTGCAGCATCCGCTCTGCCATCGAAAGGACTTCGTTCCATTCGTTTTCGGAAAGCGGTGCGTCCGTGTTGAATGTCTCGATGTTTTCTTTCATCTGATCAAAGTCTGACATTCCGGAAAGGATCATTGTCACCTCCGGTATGCTCTGCAGGAAACGGAATGCCCATGCCGGCACCGTTTCATCCGGACGCAGAGATGCCAGAAGCTTTGTCTCGTCATCGTTTAATTTTGCCAGACGACCGCCGCGCAGCGGTTCCATAACCCAGACCGGCAGATTCCATTCCTTCAGCAATTCGATCTTGCCCTTCGCATCCTGGAAAGTATAGTCAAGATAGTTTAACTGGATCTGGCAAAACTCCATATATTCGCCGTATGCTTCCAGGAAGCGCTTCATCACTTCTATGCTTCCATGTGCGGAAAAACCAAGATGACGGATTTTCCCTTTTTCCTTTTGCTCTCTCAGATATGAAACGATGCCAAACTGCTCGTCATCCAGATATTCATTGATGTTTAGCTCACAAACATTATGCACCAGATAAAAGTCAAAATAATCCACCTGACATTTTTCGAGCTGCTTCGCAAAGATTTCTTTTACCTTCGGCATATTGGAAACATCATATCCCGGGAATTTTGTTGCGAGATAAAAGGTCTCACGCGGGTAGTTCTTCAAAGCTTCTCCCATCACAAGTTCAGAGTTCCCGCCATGATATCCCCATGCAGTATCATAGTAATTGATGCCATTTGCCATGGCATAATCCACCATTTCCTGTGTTTTTTCCTTATCGATCCTGTTGTCATCTCCATCAATGACCGGAAGCCGCATCGCTCCCATACCCAGTGCTGACAGTTGCATGTCCTGAAATGTTCTGTAAATCATGTGCCCCTCCTTGTGTTCGAATTCTGTCTGTTGCGCCTCTTTGGGGATTTCTTTACATACCGTATAACGGATCATATGCTTCGGAATTCCGAGACGTTTCGCAACCCAGGCCCAGATGGTCGGATTCGACGTTTTCCAATCCACCTGCAGCTCTTGCTCTTTTGACTCTTCTTTATTTCCCACCATTTCCGATGGGATTTCCCTGATCAGACTCGCGCCTCTTCTTGCGCGGCGTCCCCGTCTGCCTCTTGTGTTCTCTTCCACCTCCAGAAAGACCAGGAAGTCGGAGGCCAAGCGGTCTTAGGAA
>JAZQEX010000034.1:0-23191 GCA_045539215.1 Eubacterium sp.
CCTAAGACCGCTTGGCCTCCGACTTATGATCCGCAATATAAGGCTTGCACAGCACACCATCATTGCAGATCGCAGATGCGATCATCGCCATATGGATCGGTGAAACGAGGGTGTCGCCCTGTCCGATCGATGTCGTCATGATCTTGCCTTCCCCTTCACTGTCCGAAAGTGAAAACTGGCTTTTTGCCGTCTTTAACCCCGTCGGCAGTGCCTGGTTAAACAGCATGCTGTCACAGAAGCTGTTCAGCTTATCGATATTTAAGCTCAAACCGATCGTAGAAAAAGCCGTATTACAGGAGTGCGCGAAGCTTTCCTCAAGTCCCTCTTCTCCATGGACCGCACCTTTATAACAGTGAACGGTATAATCATCTCTGGTGATCTCTCCTTCACAGTCATATTGGAATGCATCGTAATTGCTGTTTTCCCGCATATATTCGAGTGCGGTAATGATCTTAAAGGTCGATCCCGGCGGATAGAGTCCCTGTGTCGTACGGTTTAACAGCACACTGCTGTCTTCATCATTCACGATATCGTCCCAGTCGTATGCTACGGTATTCGGATCAAAATCAGGCTTAGAGACCATTGCAAGGACCTTGCCGGTTTCCGGTTCGATCGCAATGACCGCACCGTCATTTCCGCCGAGCGCATCGTATGCCGTCTCCTGCAAATCTGACTGCAGTGTCGTTACGACGGTATCACCCTGGTCTTTCTCCCCTGCCAGATTATGATAAATCCGTTTTAACACAAAGGAATGTGACCGCAGCATGTAAAAATTATACTGTGATTCCACACCAGCTTTGCCGTTTGTCGTAAATCCGACTGCGTGCGCATACAGATCATCATACGGGTATTCACGTGTTCCGTCATCAGCCGTCGTTGCCAGGACATCGCCGTCCGCCGAAACAATGTCTCCCCGGATCACGGTTTCCGCATACATCTCCTGCCGCTTGTTATAAGAGCTGTTGATCACGGAATCGCTTTTTACCATGAGGAACCACACCATGTAAACTGCGAGCAGCAAAAACAGAATGGTAAAAGCAATGGCGATAAAATTTAACTGGCCCTTACCACTTCTCTTCGTATTCTGTTTGGGTGCGCCTTTGTTTGCGCCTGGTTTTCTGTATTCGGTCGTCTTCCTCATCCCAAAATCCTTTTATTTCTTTCTGCTGTTGTATATGCCGTCTCAGCACTTCTTCCGCGCCGCCTTCGTTGCGTCTGACCGGTTTTACCTCTTCCGGTTCAAGATCAAAGTTTTCGACATAGATCTCATTTTCATTATGTCGCAGAATATAGATTCCCTGAATGATCGCAAATATGACGACTGTACAAAAGATCGATGTGCCGCCGTAGCTGATAAACGGTAATGTCACGCCGGTCGAAGGGATAAACTTAATGACGCCGCCGATGTTCAAAAAGACCTGCGTCCCGTAAGCAACTCCAAAGCCCAGTGCGATCATCTGGTAAAACATATCATGGATCTGTCTCGCCACTCTGGTCAGCATGACAAAACAGGACAGGCAGACCAGAATGATACAGATTGCAAAAATGCCGCCAAACTCCTCTGCGATCGCCGCGAAAATGAAGTCCGATGTCTCAACCGGTATGCTGTGCGGCATACCTTGGTAAAGGCCCAGTCCAAACCATCCGCCGGTCCCGATCGCAAACATTGCCTGTGCCACCTGATAACCGCCGCCGTCAATATTGGCAAACGGATCTTTCCAGGCTGCAACTCTGGTCTTAACATGGTTAAACACCTTCGCGGCGCCAAAGGCCGCGACCGCCCCGACGCCGAATCCACCGATCAGATAGATCGGTGCGCGTGTTGCCACAAACAGCATACAGATGTAGGTCACAAAGAAGATCAGTGCCGCACCGAGATCAGATGAAAGCACGAGGATGATCACATGCAGCGCTGCTGCAATGGTCGTGATCACGACATCCTTAAATGCCGTACTGCGGTATAGCCTGCAGGCAACGAAAAAGACAAATATGATCTTGATCAGTTCGGACGGCTGCAATGTGATGCCGGCGACCGTGAACGTGATCTTGGCACCATAGGTCACGCTGCCAAGCACCAGCACCGCGCCCAGCACCAGGATACCGATCACGCCATAGACCCACGTCAGCTTCCGGATAAAATGCGCATGCACGATGACCCGCGGCACAAACGCCGTGATCACCACCGCAAGGATCGCAACCTCAAACTGATGCAGCGACGCCTCGAAATCAAGTCTTGTCAGCTCCGCAAATCCGATCAGCATCAGCATGCACATATGGTGTACGATCAGCCGGTCTGCGTTTTTGTAAATGATCCGGTAGATCAAAATGATCACAAGCGTCAGCCCGACCTGCCCCAGGTACAGCGCCCAGACTTTGAAATGCTGCTCAACCGCAAAGATGACCAGATAACAAAGAAAATGCAGCGCATACATACAGACTGCCTGTCTGATAAAGACCCGTCGCTCTCTGTCAGGATCTGTTTTCCTGAAAAGCACCGTAAAGCTCGAAAGCGTGTATACCGCGAACAATATGATCACAAGATATTTTGATATTTCTGTCAGTACATGAACCATGTATTATTCGACTCCCCGGTTATAATGACCGCGTGTATACCGGTCATCAAAGTTTCCGTTTCCGCTGTTTACTTCCGCTAAGATCTGTCGGATCTGCCTGCTGCTTTCTGTCGTAAAGCTAAGTCTGATGTAAGCAGGTCTGATCTTTGCAAATTCATCTTTCTGATCCAGCAGATACAGTGGTTTGTTATTATAGATTATGTTATAGCAGTCTTCACATCTTGCGTCAACGAAAAAACGATTCCCGTAACGATCCTTAAGAAAGACTTCAGAATCTCTTTCGCCGGCGTTCATTTTTTTGCAGGACACATAATTCCGGTAAACACATTGTGCTGAGATCATCAATGGAATATTGCCGTAAACAGACAGCATTGCACCCTGTTTTTTCTGATATCTTAACTCCTTTTTGTTGAGCTCATATGACATCGTATAGTTCCGGATCCCCTGCAAAGCAAATGCTGCTGCCGTTTCCTCTGAAAAGACATAGACACCGGCATCGAGACGGATCTTTTCTGCTTCAATGCCAAGTGAAAGCAAAAATCCAAGGCTGTCATAGCTTCGGGCAAGGTATTCATCAAATGGAACCGCCTTTAAAAGACCCCCGATTTGTTTTGTCCCATCTTCGCGCAGGCAGTATGGCAGGCAGATCCCTGCTTTACTTCCGCTCTCGCGAACCGTATCTGCCATTTCGGAAAGCAGCCCGGCATCATAGTGACCGGGATCAAGGAGCACAAGATCCGGTTTACTTTCGGAAAGGACCACATCCAGCTGCTCTTTTTTTGTAATCTGGATGCAAAGTCCCGGCTCATTTGCCGGTGCTTCATCCTGTACCTGATCCTTTGCAAACAGCGGTGTGTCCGTCTCAGTCACGCGCCTTGTGTCAGAAAGAATGCACTCCTTAAGTGCGTTGACCGCCTCTCTTCGGACACGATTGATCGCGCCGACAGGCAAAAAGCAGTTTTCTCCCATCAATACGGAAATATCCCCCGCCGAAAATCCGGAATCCCCAACCTTTGCCAGACGCTTTTTAAGATCCTCTTTCATAAGCGGCTGTTTTGCCGCTTCCTGTACGACATCGCCCGTTAAGGAAACAGATTTCCCCAGTCCGCTGACCGAAAGCAGCATGGGTTCTCCAACATGAAATGTGGCTTCCATATTTACTTTGGGCAGAGCAGCTGTCACAGGCGCTTCCTTCCCGTCCTTTTGCCCGGAATGGGAAGAATCCCTGTCAGAGAGCATATGTCTGCCCCATGGTTTCTCATAATATCCTTTTGTAAAACCGCTGCGGTTTCCAAGCGATAACAGATGCTTTCTGTCTGCCTCGTCCACCCGGTAATCCTCCGGCGCCTGTTCATACAGATCAAGATACCGGCGGTAAACAGCCGTTACGCCCTGTGCATATTCGATCTGTTTCATCCGGCCTTCGATCTTAAAGGAATACACCCCTGCCTCACAAAGTGCAGGAAGCAGATCCAGCGCACAAAGATCCTTCGGACTCAGCGGATAGCCTGCTCCCGTCCTGATTTTTTGCCCGTTTGCATCCTCTAATCCATAGGGCAGACGGCACGGCTGGGCGCATCTGCCGCGGTTACCGCTCCGGCCGCCAAAGAGGCTGCTCATCAGACACTGTCCTGAATAGCAATAACAAAGCGCGCCGTGAATAAAGCTCTCGATCTCCATTCCGGTCGCATCATAAAGCGCCCGGATTTCCTCTAACGTCAGCTCTCTGGCTGTTACGATCCGCTCAGCGCCGTTTTCCTTTAAAAACGCTGCACCATACTGCGTCGTAACAGACGTCTGTGTGCTTGCGTGCAGAGAAAGTCCCGGGAAATTCCTGTGCAAAAAAGAAAGAACGCCGAAATCCTGTACAATCACTGCATCCAGTCCGTGTTCATACACTGGTCTGATATAGGAAAACAACGTTTCTTCCAATTCCCGGTTTTTCAAGAGCGTATTCACTGTCAGATGGACCTTTTTTCCGCGCATATGGGCATAATCAATGATCTCTGCCAGCTCGTCTCCTGACAGATTTGCAGCATAGGCGCGGGCACCAAAGGCTTCTCCCGCCAGATATACAGCATCGGCGCCCGCATCCAGTACCGCTTTTGCAATCCCGATCGAGCCGGCCGGTGCCAAAAGCTCATGTTTAGACATGATCCTCCTCCGGTTTTTTCTTCAGTTCTTCATTCTGTACGGTGAGTGCTGCGATCTGCTGTCTTGCAAGCGTCAGCTCCTCATCCTTTTTGCGGACATCATCTTCTAGCTGGGCGATCTGCTCTTTTGCCTTCATCAGCTCGTCTGCGATATTGATCTGCAGATAGATGGAATACAGCTCACTGGTGATCCGCTTTCCTTTGATCTGTTCTTTTAACTCCTGATCTTTTTTATTCAGATAAGAAGCGATGCTCTGCAGATATTCTTCCTTTTCATAACCTGCCATTGTCAGGATCTTGCCCTGGATCACAACCTGTGTATTGGATTTTTCAAACATACTATCCTCCTTATTAACCTGCAAATCTATTCCACATCCGGATACGGGATCCCGAAATGACGATAGGCAAATTCTGTCGCCATTCTTCCGCGCGGTGTGCGGTTGATCAGACCGTTCTGAACAAGATACGGTTCATAAACATCCTCGATCGTACCTGCGTCTTCGCCGATCGCTGCTGCAAGCGTATCCAAACCGATCGGTCCTCCGGAAAACTTCTCCATGATCGTGCGCAGGATCATCCTGTCGTTTTTATCAAGGCCAAGCTTATCTACTTCCAGAAGATCGAGTGCCAGTGAGGCAATCTCTTTTGTGATCACACCCTCATATTTGATCTGCGCAAAATCACGGACACGCTTTAACAGGCGGTTTGCCAGACGCGGTGTCCCGCGTGATCTCGATGCCATCTCATGCGCGCCCTCAGGCTCGATGGCAACACCAAGCACATTGGCAGACTGGTGGATGATGGTCTCAAGCTCCGGAACCGTATAATATTCCATATGGGAAATGATCCCGAACCGGTCACGCAGAGGTGCTGTCAAAAGACCTGCTCTCGTCGTCGCGCCGACCAGTGTGAACCGCGGAAGGTCGAGCCGGATCGACCGTGCACTCGTTCCTTTTCCGATCATAATGTCGATCGAGTAATCCTCCATCGCAGGATATAACACCTCTTCCACCTGACGGTTTAACCGATGGATCTCATCGACGAACAGGATATCGTTTTCCTGTAGATTGCTTAAGATCGAAGCCATCTCCCCCGGCTTTCCGATGGCCGGTCCCGAGGTCACCTTCATGTTGACCTGCATTTCATTGGCAATGATCCCTGCAAGCGTCGTTTTACCGAGTCCCGGCGGTCCGTAAAGCAGGACATGGTCGAGTGGCTCTGAACGTTGCTTCGCCGCTTCGATATAGATCTTCAGCATGCCTTTGATTTTTTCCTGACCGATATAATCCTGAAACGTCGTCGGTCGCAAACCCTGTTCGATGCGGATGTCCTCATCCTGCACCTGTGTTTCTATGATCCGTCTTGCCATACTTTATCCTTTGTTTCTACAAAAAGGCCAATTCTTTTAACGCCTGTTTTAAAATCGTCTCAACATCGTCTTCTTCGCCAATGGAAAGTTTTGAGATCACCGCATATGCATCGGACTTTGCATAACCCAGCGCTTCGAGTGCCTGGATCGCTTCATCCCTTGCGGTCGTCGCTGCCTCACTCATACGGTGGTCGACATCTCCGATGAGCTCCGCTTCCGAAATGTCGATCTTATCCTTTAATTCGATGATCAGCCTCTGTGCCGTCTTTTTGCCGATGCCCGGTGCCTTTGCGATCCGCTTGTCATCCTCTGACAGGACCGCAAACCTGAGATCATCCGGAGACAGGACTGAAAGGATCGCAAGTCCGCCTTTCGGGCCGATCCCGCTTACACCGATCAGCAGCCGAAACAGCTCCAGCTCATCTCTTGACGCAAACCCAAACAAAAGCATCGCATCTTCCCGCACATGCAGATAGGTAAAGATCTTTACCTCCTCTCCGCGCGGCGGCAGCTCTGTGATGCAGCGCTCCGGCATGAAAATCCGGTATCCGATGCCATTGTTTTCTATAGTCACATGATCCTCACGGACCTCTTCGAGTCTTCCTTTGATATATGAATACATATTGCTCCCTGATCTAACACATCTCTCCGATGTAATAAAATCCCTTGCATTCTTTTAAATGGACCGGCACGATCCTGCCGATCAGATCACTTCCGCCCGGAAAATGAACAACACTGTTATTTTCGAGGCGTCCTGTTACAAGGCTGGCATCCTGCCTGTTGATCTGCTCAACAAGCACCTTCCCTGTACTGCCTTCTAACCGTTTTGCCTTCCTTGCGCCTGCTTCCTGGACTTCCGCAAGCAGCATCTGGAAATGGCAGTCTACCTCATCCTTCGGCACCTGATCCGCGCGCTTTGCGGCAGGTGTCCCGCTCCGCTTAGAATAGATAAAGGTAAATGCGCTGTCATACTCTACTCTGCGGACCACATCCATGGTTTCCATGAAGTCTTCTTCGGTTTCTCCCGGATATCCGACGATGATGTCTGTCGTCAGCGCAATATCAGGCATCGCGTTGCGGATCTTATCCACCAGTGCGAGATACCCTTCCTTAGTATATCGACGGTTCATATCCTGCAAGATCCTGGTGCTTCCTGACTGCAGCGGCAGATGCAGATGGCGGCAGATTTTTTCAGACCCGGCCATCACTTCGATCAGCTCATCGGAAAGGTCCTTTGGATGGGAGGTCATAAAGCGGATGCGCTCAATGCCGTCAATCTCTGTTACCTGCTTAAGCAGATTTGCAAACGAAATCGGATCATCCAATGTCTTTCCATAGGAATTCACGTTTTGTCCAAGCAGCATGACTTCACAGACGCCGTCAGCCGCGTACGCTTTGATCTCGGAAAGGATCTCCTCCGGCTTTCTGCTGCGCTCTCTGCCTCTGACATAAGGCACGATACAATAGCTGCAGAAATTGTTGCAGCCAAACATGATGTTGACACCTGTCTTGAAGCTGTATTTGCGCTTTGTCGGAAGGCTTTCTACGACACCACCGGCCTCTTCCCAGATGTCAATGACCATCTCATCGCTTTCTAACATCTGAACCAGCAGTTCCGCAAATTTATACAGATTGTGTGTCCCGAAGATCAGATCCACAAACCGATAGCTTTCTCTGATCTTCTCGACAACCGCATTTTCCTGCATCATACAGCCGCACATCGCAATCTTCATCTGCGGATTCTGTTTTTTATAATTCTGAAGATAACCGAGATGACCATATACCTTATTGTTCGCATTTTCCCGTACCGTACAGGTATTGTAAACAACCAGATCACTGTCTTCTTTCTCTGTCATCTCGTATCCGACGATCGTCAGGATCCCGGTGAGCTTTTCCGAATCACGCGCATTCATCTGACACCCCATGGTGACAATGCCTGCCGTCAGCGGTCTGCCCATCTCCTGTGATTTTTTTCTGACGAGTTCTCTCGCCTTTCCAATATAATAAAACTGGCGCTCCGGTTCAGTGGCAGGCGGCTCTGCCTGCATGGCTGCTTCCTGAAGACGCAGCTCAATGTCCGGTGCTAACAGATTAAAATCTTTCTCCATCTATTTACATCCTACTTACTCATATTCCTTCATTATCAGCTCATGGATCGCAGCTTTTGCTACCTGTAAAACATCCTGATAAGGAAGGTCTTTTTCGATACAGACCGCACGGATCCCTTCATATTCCGGATAGATCCTGACATGATCCCTGATCTGACATTTTTTTGCAGGGATCGGCCCGAAGATCGTCTCAAGTGTGATCGCTTCACGCGGCAGAATGCTCCGCTGCAGCGTCTCGCGGCGAATCCCGATGGATGTCGTCTCCATAAAAATGATCTCTTCAAGCTGATGCCTGTCTTCTTCTTTGCAGAGAACGGTCAGCAGATAGGCCGGACGGTTTTTTTTCGTAAAAACCGACGTGTAAAACACATCCCGTGCGCCGGCGTCGAGCAGACGCTCCATGACAAATCCTAAGCACTCCCCGCTGCAATCATCCAGATTGGTCTCTAAACGTACGATCTCATCCTGTAAAAAAATCTCTTCAGTACGATCCTTTTCTTTCATGCTTTTCTCCTGCCCTAGCGAACCCCGTAAACCGTTGTCTCTGTTACGACCTGGTCCATTTTCATGTCATGCGGTTCTGCCGGGATCTCCGGCATGAAAAACGCGTTCGCGCAGATGCCAACCTTTTTGATCTCCGGGTGCTGCTCCAGATATTTGTCATAATATCCTTTGCCATGTCCGAGCCGGTGCATGGAAGCATCAAATGCCAGCCCAGGCACAAACATGAGCGTACGTTCAAAAGAAGGCGTCTCTCCGCCGACAGGTTCCATCACATGGAAATTGCCTTCCGCAAAATCCTTATTCAGGCCGGTCACGCGATAAAACTCCATGCCCTCACCGGAAACCCGCGGGAAATAGATCCGCTTCCCGATGGAAAGGACCTGCGCCGCCAAAGGAAGAAGGGATACCTCCCCGGCCAGCGGATGGTAAAAGAAAAATTCATCATAATCGTCAAATTCAATGGTTCGGATCAGACGATCGATGATCTCACTGCTGCTCGCAGCGACCTTTTCTTCTGTCATAAGCTTTCTTTTTTCATGGACATTTTTTCGCAATTCCTGTTTTGTCATCGCTTTTCCCTCTCAATGCTAACCTTGCATTTGTTACGCTTAATGCTTGTCATGCATCCATTCACTGACAAATTGCGACAGATCAAAGTTTTCATCTTTTTCTGCATAGAACATCGTTCCGGTAAATTCGCCATCGAAGATCTCATGCAGAATGCCAACATCCTTACCATTTGCAATGATCATATCTGCACCGGATGCGGTCGCGATCTTCGCTGCCGTCATTTTAGTCGACATACCACCGGTACCGACACTGCTGCCGGTCGTTCCCTTGGCCATTTCAAAATACTGATCATCCATGTGCTCTACGACTTCTACCAGCTTCGCCTGCGGATTCTGTCTCGGATCGTCTGTGTAAAGGCCGTCAATATCGGATAAAAGGATCAGACTGTCTGCGCCGATCATCGATGCAACGATTGCGGAAAGTGTATCATTATCGCCATATTTGATCTCGTAGATCGATGTCGTATCGTTCTCATTGACAACCGGGATGATTCCCATCTGGAACAGCTCATCCATTGTGTTCTGCGCGTTCTGCATCGCAACCGGATCAAGCACCGTGTTTTTGGTCAGAAGGACCTGTGCCGCCGTCTGGTTGTAAGAAGAAAACATTCGCTGATAGGTACTGATCAGATGTGCCTGTCCGACTGCTGCCAGTGCCTGTCTCGTCGAAACCTTATCCGGCTTTTCCGCCATTCCGATGGTGTTGCGTCCGACAGCGATCGCGCCGGAGCTTACAAGGCATACATCGATACCGCAGTTTCTGATGTCGCAAAGCTCTCTGACAAGCTTATCGATCTTGGTAAAATCCGTCTTTCCGGTCTCCGGATGATGAAGGGAGGAAGATCCGATCTTCACTACCAGTCTTTTTTTGTATTTGAAATAATCGTTGATCTGCATGATATGCTTCTTTCTATTTGTAGTTCTTTTTATCTTCAGGGTTACAGATACGAGTCAGTGTAACATGTTTCACTAAAAAACTCCATACATAGATGAGTATAGCACAGAGTCCCGGAAAAGGGAAACCGGGATCAATGCTATTTCAAACACAACACGTTTGATATCATTCATACCCTTTGTTATAATATCGGTTAGATACTCCAAACCGTATGATGACAGGAGACGACATTTTGCTGACATTCACCTACCAAAGACCCATATCAGAACTGCCGGAAGCATCACTGCATTATCTTAGCGATGGGATGCTCTTTTTTGATATTGAGACCACCGGTCTATCTTCATCCAGAAACCGGATCTATCTGGTCGGGCTTGGCTGGCTTGATGGTGAGCAGTTGACAGTTCGGCAGTATCTGGCAGAAAACGCCTCGGACGAGGCATCTGTTTTGGATGCAACAATGAGAATTGCATCTGATACACGTTTTGAAACGCTGGTTTCCTTTAATGGAACAACATTTGATCTGCCGTTTTTTGAGAAGCGATGTGTGAAGCATATTGTTGCACTGGCCGACAATGATTCTGCTTGTACTACAGGCCGCGAAGCCACACTGAATTCGATCACTGCCTTGGATCATCTTGACCTCTACCGCACGATCCATCCGATCCGCCACTTCTTCCCGATGGAGCATTTCCGTCAGAAGGATTATGAGGCGCTCCTTGGCATCGGCAGAGAGGACCAGTACGATGGCGGAAAGCTTGTAACGGTCTACCACCGGTTTGAGAAAACAAAAAAACAGGCCGACTGCGACCTGTTGTGTTTACATAATAAAGAAGATTTGTTTGGGATGTTCCATCTGATCTCGCTCCTGGCCTGCCTGCAGGTGAAGGAGAATGATTCTGACAAGCTTTATTCAATCGACAGTCTTCAGGCGACCTCAGCCAACGAGGTATCCATCCGCTTCCATCTGGATACTCCTGTGCCCGTCAGCATCCGTCAGCTAAAGACAACCGGCAGCCTGCTCCTGCGAAAAACGAGCGGCCTCGCTGTACTGCCCATATATAAGGGCTCATTGCGCTGCTATCTGCCAAACCCGAAGGATTACTTCTATCTGACCGCTGAAAACACGGTCGTACACAAAAGTGTCGGCCAGTTTGTCGATCCGGCTTTCCGCAGAAAAGCCGAACCCGAGGAATGCTATACCGAATACCGGCTTCCGACTGAATATCTGGACGGCGAAGTCCATCCTTATTGCGAAGATGGTATGTTTGAGAACGTTCAGAAAGTGCTGGAAGGTTTTTTAAGACAAGTGTGATGAACTTCAGACTGGCGCCAGCACTTGCTTGGTCAGCCCCTGCGACTGAATACAACCCCGCAGGCTCCTACTCTAATCAGATTTGTCAGTCTGATACCCATCACCTGTCATCTCCAGACTGACTCTAATACCTGTTTTGTCAGTCCACGCAACCATCTTTCTTTCCATGAACTGACATCTTTCCATATGATGTCAGCTCGCTATCCTGGTATTGGCACTTTCTAGCTGACACATTCCTTTATGATGTCAGTTCATTATCCTAGTTTCTGCGCCATCTGGCTGACACATTTACAAAGTCGGTCAGTCTTGATCTCTGAATTCTGGATCCTGAGACTGACACTTACACATATTTTGTCAGTTCAGTACGCCAAATCTATCCGTATGAGCCCTCGCTTCTTCCTCTAGCGTCAGTCCGTATAGAGAAACCGTGAATTCTCGGGCTGACCTAACCTACTTTTCAATGCTACTAGCGGCACGAATTCCAGCCATATGGAATGAAAAGCTTAGTCATAATGCACTTCCATCATGCACAATCCCTTTGCCGGTGCCGTCGGCCCCGCCTGGGTCCGGTCGAGGGATGCAAGTATTTCCGGGATCGCGTCTGACGGCATTCTGCCAAAGCCGATCTCTAAGAGTGTCCCGGTCATGATGCGCACCATGTTCTGCAAAAAGGCATTCCCGCGATAATAAATCCTGATATAGTCGCCCTCTTCTACGATTTCCACCGCGTCGATCCGACGCCAGGTGGATTTTTTCATTTTAGGATTGCCGCAGAACGCCTTAAAATCATGATTTCCTAAAAGATCTTCTGCAGCACGGCGCATACGCTCGACATTCGGGCGATGCTCCAGAATCGTGACGTATTTCCTGTCAAAGACCGGTTTGGCATCGCCGCAATAGCAGGTGTAGCAATAGGTCTTTGCGATTGCCTGAAAACGGCTGTGAAAACGGTCTGAGGCAATCTTAACGGCATCAACGCTGATATCATCCGGCAGATAGCGGTTGAGATATTCCTTCAATCCTTCTTCATCGATCGTGATATCGAGAAATACATTTGCGGTCATTGCTCTGGCATGAACACCCGTATCCGTCCGGCCGGCGCCGATCACCTGAATTTCCTCTGACATCGTCACATTCCCCGACGCAATATCAGCCCCGACATCCTTCCCATTGTCGGTTCTGCTGCCGTACAATGGCATCATCTTTTTCAGGATGTCTTCCAGCTTTCCCTGGATCGTATCACTTGTCCTTTTTTGCTTTTGCCAGCCCTGGTAACGCGTTCCGTCATATGAAATGGTCAGGCGGTAGTTTTTTCTCATGTATTCCCTTTCTGCTTTCCGGCGGATAAAGTAACCTCGGAAAATCGAAATTCCCTGTGAATAAAAGAAACCCGGCGAACGGTAAATCGCCGCAACGCCGGGTTTAAAATCTGTATCCTATTCGCTTGTCAGAAGCTGATGCATTGCCGTATCAATAACAGCTTACTCCTCTGCAGCTTCCTCAACTGCCTCTTCTACCGGAGCTTCTACAACTTCTTCAACAGCCTCTTCAGCTTCCTCAGCTTCTTCTGCCGGAGCAGCTTCGCTCTGGATTGCCTTCATGCTCAGGCTGATCTTGCGATCTGCTTCGTTGAAGTCAACGATCTGTGCTTCGATCTCCTGACCAACTGTCAGAACATCAGACGGCTTGTTAACATGCTCTCTGGAAATCTGAGAAACATGAAGCAGTGCGTCTACACCCGGTGTCAGCTCAACGAAAGCACCGAAGTCTGTCATTCTTGCAACTTTACCGGTTACGATGGTACCCGGTGCGTAACGCTCGGAAGCGTCGTTCCACGGATTGTCCTCTGGGAATTTTGCGCTCAGTGCGATCTTGGTGTCGCGGATGTCTTTGATGATCACGCGAACGCTGTCGCCAACCTTGTATACCTTACGCGGATTGTCTACGCGGCCCCAGGACATCTCAGAGATGTGAAGCAGACCATCTGCTCCGCCCAGATCGATGAATACACCGAAGTCTGTGATGTTCTTAACGGTACCTTCGATCACATCGCCTACGCTGATGCGCTCAAGAAGTTCTGCCTGCTTCTGTGCCTTCTCAGCAACAACAAGCTGTTTTCTGTCACCGATGATGCGTCTCTTACGCGGATTGAACTCGGTGATGATGAACTGGATTTCCTGTCCTTTGTACTTGTTCAGATCTTTCTCATAAATGTCTGTAACAAGGCTTGCCGGAATAAATACTCTTGTATCATCTGAAACAGCGATCAGACCGCCGCTTAATACCTGTACAACTGTACCGGTTACAACTTCTCCGGACTCGAATGCAGCACGAAGAACTTCGCTGCCTTTCTCCATGTCAAGACGCTTCTTGGAAAGAAGCACCTGTCCGTCGCCATCATTTACCTTAATGACTTTCACTTCCAGAACATCGCCCGGCTGTGCTACAGTGGTCAGGTCAAGGTTCAGGTCGTTTGAATACTCTCTTCTGGTAATGATGCCGTCTGATTTATACCCGACATTCAAAATGATCTCATCGGGTTTTACATCGATGACAGTACCTTCGACTACCTCTCCGTTTCTGATGATTTTAAATGATTCTTCCAACATTTGTTCAAAATTTTCTGACATGATTTTGAACCTCCTCAATAATATTATTTGGGGTGGAAGCCCCGGCAGTGATACCTACGCAGTCAAAGGAGTGAAAATCAGCCGGATCCAGATCATCCTTAGTCTGAATCAAAAAGCTATCAGGACATATCCCTGAGCAGATTTCGTAAAGCTTTCTGGTATTCGAACTGTCTTTTCCGCCAATCACGATCATAGCGTCCACTTCATGTGCCAGAACCTGTGCTGCTTCCTGACGTTCTCTGGTCGCAGCGCAAATCGTTTTGCACACTTTAATATAATACCCTTTTTGACTGATAATTTCAATAATTTCTTGAAATTTATTCAAATTAAAAGTTGTCTGTGAAACCACGCAAACCTTACTGTCCGCAGGCAGGGAAAGCGCTTTGGCTTCTTCGGCTGTACGAATCACGATCGGAGTCCCGTTTGTGACCCATCCGCAGATTCCTTTCACCTCCGCATGTGCAGGATCACCGATGATAACGATCTGGTATCCTTTCGCGGAGTATTCCTCCACATACCGGTGAATTTTAGAGACAAAAGGACAGGTTCCGTCGACGATCTCATATCCGGCTTTCTGCAATGCCTCATACTCATCCCGTGTGATCCCGTGGGACCGGATCAGCATCGTTCCACCGGTTTTCTCTGCCAGCGCTCCCGCCAGATCTGTCACTGTCACGCCCCGTGCTTCCAGGTCTTTGATCACTTCTTCGTTGTGGATCATCGGGCCATAAGAAAAGATCGGCTGCTTCCCGGATCTGATTTCCTGTTCGACAAGTTCCATTGCCCGGCTGACACCAAAGCAAAATCCGGCTTTGTCTGCTAAGATTGTCTTCATATTTATGCCTCGCTCTTGGCACGATCCACTTCTGCTTTGATCGCGGAAACAACCTCATCGATCGTCATTTCTGTACTGTCAACAAGGACAGCGTCATCCGCCTGCTTTAACGGTGCGATCGCACGTGTCATATCTCTGTGGTCACGCTCTTTGATGTCTCTTTCGATCACATCGATATCGCCCTCTTCCCCGCGCTCGATCAGTTCTTTGTAACGACGTTCAGCACGTGTTCTCGCACTGGCCGTCAGATAGATCTTGCACTGCGCATTCGGAAGGACACAGGTACCGATGTCCCTGCCGTCCATGACAACATTTTCCTGCTTTGCGATATCCTGCTGAATGGACAGAAGCTTTGCCCGAACAGCCGGATAGGCACTGATCGTGGAAGCCATGTTGCCGACTGCCTCCTGGCGCAGATATGCTGAGATATCTTCCCCGTTTAACAGGACCTGCTGTACCCCGTTTTCATAGGCAAGTGCTACAGAGACATCCTCACATGCCTTTGCAATCGCTGCCTCATCATCCGGCGCAATGCCCTGATTCCAGAACGCGTATGCCAATGCGCGATAAAGCGCACCGGTATCCACATAGATAAAGTCAAGCTCCTTTGCCAAACGCTTTGCGATTGTACTTTTACCGGCGCCCGCCGGTCCGTCGATTGCGATGTTAAAACCCAACGTCAGTCTCCTCCTTATACACATTCTCCTGCCAGATACCCTGTCGACCACGCAGCCTGCAGATTAAAACCGCCCGTCAGTGCATCGACATCCAGCATCTCTCCGGCAAAATAAATACCTTGTATGATTTTTGACTCCATCGTAGAGGGATCAACCTCTTTGACGGAAATACCGCCTTTTGTAATGATCGCTTCCGCAAACCCTCTGGTTCCGGTGATCGTAAACGGAAATGCTTTCAAAAGTTTCAGAAGTCCTGCCCGTTCTTCCTTAGTGATCGCATTTCCCTTTTTCTCCGGATCGATCCCGCTAAGCGCGATCACGACCGGAAGCATTTTGGCCGGCAGCAAACCTGAAAGCAAGTTTTTGAACTGCTTGTTTGCGCCCTCCGAGATCATCCGCTGCAGACGTCTGTCGAGCTTTTCCTGATCCAGTGCCGGTTTCAGATCGATTTGCGCCGTTAAAGGATCCTGCGGCGTGCACTCTCTGACCTTACTGCTGGCCGAAAGCACCAGCGGTCCGCTGACGCCAAAATGCGTAAACAGCATTTCCCCGAATTCCTCATACAGACGCTTTTTCCCGTCAAAGATCGTCAGCGTGACATTCTTTAAAGAGAGCCCCATCATCTGCGGAATATAATCTTCTTTTGTATTGAACGGGACCAGAGCCGGCCGTAACGGCGTAACCGTATGTCCCAGTTTCTGACACAAGGCAAACAGATTGCCGTCTGACCCTGTCTGCGGATAAGAGCATCCGCCGCCGGCCAGGATCAGCGCATCTACAGGCCATGTCTTCTTTTCTTTTCCCGGGTATGTGATCGACTCTGCCTCTGTCACACGTCCGTCCTTCGTTTTGACGGAAATGAGCTTCGTCTGCAGGCAGACCTCCACCCCGAGCTGTTTTAAATATTGTGAAAGCGTGCGGATGACATCCGAAGCATGATCGGAAACCGGAAAGATCCGTCCTCCGCGTTCCTCTTTTAAGCTGAGGCCATGCTCTTTAAAAAAATCCATCACGCGATAGTTGTCAAATGTATAAATGCTGCTGTATAAAAAGCGGGGATTGGACTGAAACTGTGCGAAAATATCCTCGGTATCACAGCCGTTTGTCAGATTGCAGCGGCCTTTTCCGGTAATATAGACTTTTTTCCCGAGTTTCTCGTTCTGCTCTAACAGGGTTACCTTATGCCCCCGTTCTGCCGCTCTGACGGCTGCCATCATCCCTGCTGCACCGCCGCCTGCTACGACCACCTTTGCCATATCAGCGTCCCCTTCTGCCGCGCGTGTCAGCGTTAAGCGTTTCGTCGCTTCCTTCCTCGTTCTCGTAGACCTCATATTCTTCCCAGATATCTTCGAGCGTTGCGAGTGTTTCTGAAACTTCTTTCTGTTTTTTCATGCACAGGCCAACTACAAGCGCATTGATCACGGAAAGCGGCGCGACCAGAGAGTCTGCGATTGAGGCCATATCACTTCTTGCGATCAGGCTGCAGTTGGAAAAAACATTCAGCGGTGAATGTTCACTGTCTGTCAGCGTGATCACCTTTGCGCCCCTGTTATGCGCAAATTCCACAGCCTTCAGTGTCCGCTGGGAATAACGCGGGAAACTGATGCCGATCGCCACATCATCCTCGCCAATCCGCACCATTTGCTCAAACACCTCACTGTTGCTGCTGGCATGGAGGTGATGTACATCTTCAAAGATCAGATTAAAATAATACGCCAGGAAGCTTGCCAGCGGCGCGCAGCTTCTCGTACCGATCAGATAGATATGCTTTGCATGGATCAAAAGATCCAGTGCCTCTTCAAAGGCATGCTGATCGATCGATTCTCTGGTACGACGGATCTTATCCGCATCCGAAAGCAAAACGCTGTTCAGGATCTCGGATTCACTGATCCTGCCGTATGTCACTTCCATACGCTGGATCGAATTCAGACGGTTTCTTACCATCTCTTCGAGGGCTTTCTGAAACTCCGGATATCCGCCGTATCCCAGACACCCTGCAAAACGGACCACGGTAGACTCACTGACACCGACAACCGTTCCGAGCTTGCCTGCCGTCAGATATACCGCCTTTTCATAATTTTCCAGAATATAATCCGCGAGGCGCTTCTGCCCCTTGCTCATCCGGTTATATCCTGCATGGATCCTGGTACTTAATTCATTTGTTGCAGCATTCATTGTTTTTCTCCGCCTTAAACCTCAACCGGGATCTGCGCTTCTTTCGTCGCCTCTTCCCTGATTTCTTCGATCTTATCCTGTGAAATGGATGGCAGATCATCTGCCGAACGCACTGCAAAGCAGCGCAGGAACTCTTCTGTCGTTCCGAACAGGATCGGCTTGCCCGGTGCGTCCAGTCTGCCGAGCTCACGGACCAGTCCGTAATCAAGCAGCTTATTCACTGCATGCGCACAGGAGACACCACGGATCTTTTCGATCTCCTGACGCGTCACCGGCTGTTTATAGGCAATGATCGAAAGCGTCTCCAATACGACATCCGTCAATGCGTATTTTCTCGGCTGTTTCGCGATCCGGATCAGATAGTCATAAAGTTCCGGCTTCGTACACATCTGCCAGGCATCTTCCAGCTCGATGATCTGGATCCCGCTGTCATTCTCCTGATAGCGGTCCATCAGGTTCTGCACTATTTTTTTTGTATCTGCTTCGCTAAGCTCGAGTGCCGCCGCAAGGCTTTTTACACTAACCGAATCGCCCATTGTAAAAAGAATGGCTTCTGCTGCTTTTTCGTATTCCCTGACCGTCATATCGTCTCCTTATTCCGCCACCAGTGACTCTACCAGAATATCATCAAACAGGCCTTTTTGCGAGACCCTGATCTTTCCGTTCTTCATATATTCCAATATGATCAGAAACGTGACGATGACTTCCTCTTTTGCCGGCTGCTTTTCCAAAAACGCACGGAATCCGAAGCTTTTGTTTTTTCGGATAAAGGTATCAAACTCCTGCGTTTTTTCCTCCATGGATACCTGCTCTTTCTGGATCTGTCCGAACCGTGAGCGGATCGGATCCACTTTATCGGACTGTCTGCGGATCACATCGTCAAAAATCTTTTTGAGCACGGAAAGATCCATCCCGTCCGTCAGCTCATCCAGATCGACAGGTTCCTCATACGCGCGTACCTCCGGCGGGATCGTCGCCTGCTTGTACCAGCGCTTCGCGCCGTCCACCTGACGGTCTTTCAAGGCAAAGGACATGTATTTGTAGATCTTGTACTGGATCAACTGATCGACAAGTTCCTGCCTCGGATCCTCCGGTTCCTCCTCATCAGGATCGACCGGTAAAAGCATCCTCGCCTTGATGTCAAGAAGCGTGGCTGCCATGACCAGAAACTCACTCATAATGTCGAGGTTTTCCGTTTCCATCTGACGGACATACTCCATATACTGGTCAGTGATCTCCGCGATTGGAATATCGTAAATATCCACTTTATTTTTATCGATCAGATGCAAAAGCAGATCGAGCGGGCCTTCAAAGGCCTGTAATTTTACGTTTAATTCCAAAATTCTGTGCCGCTCCTTGCCGGGTGGTTCATGTAAAAATTGCTGTACTAGAAAGGCATCCTGCAAAATACGAAGCATGCCTCGTTCCTGCAGGATACCTGAAGTTTTGAAAATTCAAATGTGTTTGATTACTTTACGTCTTTCATGGAGAAGCTTACACGACCCATACGGTCTTTGCCAAGGCAGACTACCTTAACCTTATCGCCGAGTGTCAGAACATCTTCTACATGGTTGATCCGCTGATTGCAGATCTTAGAAATGTGAACAAGGCCTTCCTTGCCCGGTGCAAACTCTACGAATGCGCCGAACTCTTTGATGGAAACAACCTTTCCTTCCAGAACCTGACCTTCTTCAAAATCAGTTACGATAATACGTACCAGCTCTGCTGCGCGGTCCATCATCTCTGTGTCTACGCCGCAGATGGATACGATACCATCCTCAGAGATATCGATCTTAACGCCGGTCTGCTCGATGATCGCATTGATGACCTTACCCTGCTTGCCGACAACATCGCCGATCTTCTGCGGATCGATCTCAACTGTGATGATCTTCGGTGCATACGGGCTAAGCTCTGTTCTCGGTGCAGAGATCGCCGGAATCATAACTTCATCCAGGATGTACTCTCTTGCAGCCTTTGTACGTGCGATCGCTTCCTCTACGATCGGTCTGGTCAGACCGTGGATCTTGATATCCATCTGGATTGCTGTGATACCGTCCTTGGTACCTGCTACCTTAAAGTCCATATCACCGAAGAAGTCTTCCAGGCCCTGGATATCTGTCAGAACCAGATAATCATCATCGGTCTCACCTGTTACCAGACCGCAGGAGATACCTGCAACCGGTTTGGTGATCGGTACACCTGCTGCCATCAGAGACATTGTAGATGCACAGATGCTTGCCTGTGATGTAGAGCCGTTTGACTCAAAGGTCTCGGAAACCAGACGCATTGCATACGGGAACTCTTCCTCAGACGGAAGTACCGGGATCAGCGCACGCTCTGCAAGCGCACCATGGCCGATCTCTCTTCTTCCCGGACCGCGGGACGGCTTGGTCTCACCTACGGAGTAGGACGGGAAGTTGTACTGATGTACGTAGCGTTTCTCAGTAATGTTTTCATCCAGACCGTCTACACGCTGTACCTCAGACATCGGTGCCAGTGTGGTAACGGTGCAGATCTGGGTCTGTCCACGGGTAAACATTGCGGAACCGTGAACACGCGGAATCAGGTCTACCTCTGCTGCCAGCGGACGGATCTGATCGATCGCACGGCCATCCGGACGCTTATGATCCTTTAAGATCATCTTGCGGACGGTCTTCTTCTGATACTGATAGATTGCTTCGCCAACCAGCGGAAGCAGCTCTTCATTATCTGCAAGTGCTTCTTCTACACGTGCTGTGATCTCGCGAATGTTCTCGTCTCTTACCTGCTTCTCATCGGTGAATACTGCTTCTTCCATCTCTGCCGGCGGTACGATCTCCTTGATCTTTGCAAACAGTTCTTCCGGAATCGTGCAGCTCTCATAGGTGTGCTTTTCTTTACCAACCTCAGCAACGATCTGGTTGATGAAGTCAATGATCTTTAAGTTGATGTCGTGTGCCATGTAGATGGCTTCGATCATCTTCTCTTCTTTGATCTCGTTTGCGCCTGCCTCGATCATGATAACCTTCTCGGCAGTGGATGCAACGGTCAGCTGCAGATCGCCTTCATCCCATTCCTTCTGGCCCGGATTTACGACAAACTCGCCGTTTGTGAGACCGATCTGTGTCATTGCACACGGACCGTCAAACGGGATATCGGAAATGCAGGTTGCGATCGCGGAACCAAGCATTGCTACAAGCTCCGGTCTGCAGGACGGGTCAACACTCATAACGAGGTTGTTCAACAGTACGTCGTTTCTGTAATCTTTCGGGAACAGCGGACGCATCGGACGGTCGATGACACGTGCAGTCAGAACCGCATTGTCAGATGCACGGCCTTCTCTTTTCTTGAATCCACCCGGGATCTTGCCGACTGCATACATTTTCTCTTCAAAATCAACACTCAGCGGGAAAAAGTCGATTCCGTCACGCGGCTTTGCAGATGCTGTTGCCGTACTTAAAACAACGGTATCGCCATAGTGCATAAATGCAGCACCGCTTGCCTGTGCAGCCACTCTTCCTACGTCAACACGCAGGGTTCTTCCTGCAAGGTCCATTGTAAAACTTTTGTACATACTTTTTTACTTTCCTTTCCTTCTTCTCTTCCTTCTAACTACCAAAACAGAGCGGGCTGCCCCGCTCTGTATTTCATACGCTTATGAATTACTTTCTGATGCCAAGTTTTGCGATCAGCGCACGATAGCCTTCCAGATCGTTCTTCTGGATATAAGCCAGCAGTCTTCTACGCTTACCAACCATCTTCAGCAGACCTCTTCTGGAATGATGATCCTTCGGATTAGCCTTCAGATGCTCGGTCAGCTCACGGATTCTTGTGGTCAGGATCGCTACCTGTACCTCCGGTGAACCTGTGTCGCCCGGCTTTCTGCCATACTCTTCGATCAGTGCTGTCTTTTTCTCTTTTGTGATCATAATAATTTTCCTCCTATCATACATTCGCCCAAACTGCCAGGCGTCCGGTCGGAGTGTCCGAACACTGAGCAGGGGCACAGTGACTCACGGCAACAAGTCTAACATATCCTGCCGTAAAAGTAAACCATCAAATTCACTGTTCTTCATATCGTTTCAGGATTTCTCTGCTGGTTTGAATATCCAGATCGATCTGCTTCTTCAGTGCTTCCAGAGAATCATATTTCTTTTCCGGACGCAGGTATTCCAAAAATGATACCCAGATCTGCTTTCCGTAAATATCCTGGTTAAAATCAAAAATATGTGTTTCCACACTCAGCGGCTCATTGTCACCGACGGTCGGCTTGTGTCCGATATTGGAAATTCCGCCATATACGGTACCGTCTACCGTCAGATGTGTAACATAACCGCCAAACGGAGGAAGCAGCTTTTCTCTTGGTACCAGAAGATTTGCAGTCGGTACCTGAATGGTCCGTCCAAGCTGATTGCCGACGACCACCGTCCCTGCCAGGAAATACTCGTATCCAAGAAGTCTGTTTGCTTCTTCGAGATTTCCCTCTTCGACGGCCTTACGGATCCGCGTACTGCTGATGTCCTCCCCGTCGTCCTGGATCTTTTCAAAAATGACTGCTTTGTATCCGAACCTGTCCTCGTTTTCCTGAAGCGTTTTATAATCTCCGCCCCGGTTTTTCCCAAAGCGGAAATCTGTTCCTGCCACGATCTTTTTTACCGGGATCTTTTCCGTCAGCATGGCTAGGAATTCTTCCGGTTCCATGGAACGCAGCTCTTTTGTAAACGGCAGCTCGATCAGAACATCGATCCCTGCCTGTTCAAAGATCCAAAGCTTCTCCGCCTTTGTGGTTAACACCCGGAAGTCATCTCCGTCGAGTGCATTCGGCGGAATGCTGAAGGTCACTGCCACTGCAAGCAGTCCGTCCTGTTTTGCCTTGTTTAATTCTGTCATCAGCAGCTTGTGCCCGATGTGCAGTCCGTCAAATTTCCCAAGTGAAATGGCACAGGGTGCTGCTATCTCAACACTGTTAAGATCTTCGTAAAATTTCATATTGTCTATCTTTCTAAAAAGAGTTTTTTCACTCTGCAGATTTCATCTTCCGCACTGTAATAATACAGTCCGACAAATATCCCGTCCGACGTATAGGTCCTAAAAGAACTACCGTCGTGCGGCATTGCCTTTGCAAACGCCTCTTTGGGCAGCTTGCTTCCATTCATCAGCGCAGTGTCATAATCCGGCTTGCTGCAGACATCCGGAAGATCCAAAAATACATCTTCGATCGGCTGCAGGATTCCGGGAAGCTGTCCCGCTTCCATGATCTCTGCAATCTCTGATAAACGATGCGCATCTTCTAATGCATACCCGGCTGCTTTGCTTCGAAGAAGCGATGCCATCGCCCCGCCTGTTCCGAGCATTTTCCCGATGTCATGGCAAAGTGTCCGGATATATGTGCCTTTCGAGCAGGCGATCCGA
>JAZQEX010000035.1:0-16217 GCA_045539215.1 Eubacterium sp.
GGTCAGACGGTTTGACAAGCAGGAATACGGAAAACTGTTAAGCAAAGAAGATACGAATAAGATCCGTTCGCTGATGGAAGCGGTAACGGATTACGGTACTGGAAGCGCACTTTCCGGCAGAGGATATGATGTCGCAGGCAAGACCGGATCGGCTGAATATAACGAGGATAAAGACAGCCACGGATGGTTTGTCGGATATGCGCAGGACGGAGAAAAACAGATCGCGATCGCAGTCATCGTGGAAGATGGCGGAAGCGGAAGCTCCTCAGCGGTTCCCGTGGCAGGGGAAGTGTTCGACGCATATTTTGACGAGTAGAAAGATCTGCTGAAAATGGCGGAATCATATATGATGCATAGTTGAAAGTTGCTATTGATTGGCGTATACTGTTAGGTAAGTGTGGCAGAAATGAAATCTGCCGTAGACAGCATTAAGCTGTACATTTCGGAGGACAGAACATGATCGTAGCAACTAGTTGCGGCGGTGTGGTAATTTACCGCGGAAAGATCCTTCTGTTGTTCAAGCAGTATAAGCGCAGATATGAAGGCTGGGTTTTGCCGAAGGGAACAGTTGAAGAAGGAGAAACGCACATCGATACCGCGCTGCGCGAGGTAAAGGAAGAGGCAGGTGTGACGGCATCTGTCGTATCGTACATTGGAAAGAGCCAGTACTCATTTTCCGTACCGGATGATACGGTGACAAAGGAGGTACACTGGTATCTGATGTCGACGGACAGTTATTACAGCAAACCACAGCGGGAAGAGTATTTTACGGATTCCGGATATTATAAATATCATGAGGCGATCCACCTGCTGAAGTTTTCGAATGAGAAGCGTATTTTAGAGGAGGCCTACCGCACCTATCAGGAGATGCGCAGAAAGCATGAGTGGGTAGATGCGATCCGGACGGAGTGATCTATGGAGTGGGAGAAAAACTTAAGGGTAGGCACGTCTATCAAGAACAGTAAAAGGCTGAAGTTTCAGATCATGCACAGGCAGATCCACCCGACAGTCTACCTGATCGCCTGTGACAGGGCAGCAGGAGGACGATTGGTGATCCTGCCAAGCACCATTCTTTTACAAAAAGAATACCCGACAGAAGCACTTTATATCGTTGGAATGGCGGGCTATAAGAGAGAGGCTTACGAGATCACGGCATCTCTTATAGAAGATGCATATCGTGTCAATCAGGATTATGACGTGTATCGTTATTTGACAGGACGGGGGCAGATGGTATGTTGATCCTTATGATGATCGGAAAGATCGTAGGGATCGCCCTGCTCATCATCGCAATCGTGATCGCCGTGATCCTGCTTGTGCCGATGCGGTACCGGCTGGTTGCAGCAAGCGAAGAAAAATGCGCAGATTTTAAGCTGAAGTGGCTGCTTGGACTTGTGACATTTACAGCAGGCTATAAAGAGGAATTCCATTATAAGCTAAGGATAGCAGGCATTCCGGTTCTTCCGAAAAAAGAGAAAAAGCAGAATAAAGAAAATATAGAAGCAACGGATGAGAAGACAGAGAAGAAAAAGAAGAAGGCTTCTTTGTGGGACCGCATTAAGCGGGCGTTCGGTATTGTCAAGGCGTTTTTTGAAGAAGGCGTACCGGCGGCAGTGATGCCGATGTTACAGACGTTTCTTGTCAGGATCAGGCCGAGAGAACTCTCCGGAAGAGTAGCATTCGGTTTTGAGGATCCGGCGACGACAGGAGAGGTATGCGGAGGACTGTCAGCGATCCCGTTCATCTTTGCGACAGACCTTGCGTTTTATCCGGACTTTGATGCAGAGGAGACCTATTTTGACGGAAATGTGAAGGCAAGAGGACACATCTTTATCGTCCATGTCCTGATCTTTTTGATCTCACTGTTCCGGAAAAGGGAAGTTCGCAGATTTATACACGTAGTTCAAAGAAATAAAAAGAAGCAGCATAAGCACTGATAAAGGAGGCACGCACTTATGGCGGAGAATAATACATTTGCAGGTACCATTGATGCATTAATGAAGGGGATGGACGGATTTGTTTCCAGTAAGACAGTTGTCGGTGATCCGATCAAGATCGGTGATACGATCCTGTTCCCGCTCGTAGATATTTCGTTCGGCATGGGCTCCGGCTCCTTTGCAGGGGAGAAAAAGCGTAACACCGGCGGCGGTGTCGGTGCGAAGATCTCTCCGAGTGCCGTACTTGTGATCCAGAACGGCGCGACACGTGTGATCAGTGTTAAGAACCAGGACGGCATTATGAAGATCCTGGATATGATCCCGGAATTTGTAGACCGCTTTGTACAGGGAAGAGACGCAAAGAGAAATCCGGAGCGGGCAGAAGCATACCGTCAGGCGAAGGATGAAGCTGCAGAGATGATGCAGGATATCCTGGAAAAAGGCGTAGCGGATGCCGAGCCGACAGAGATCTGATCGTATTTTGACAGAAATTAGAAAAGCCCTGTGAGAGTAGTTCTTACAGGGCTTTTGTTTTGCGTAATATAGCAAGAAAAAAAGACCCGGAATCCGGATCTTTTTTAAGTGTTCTCTTTATTATGCGAATCCTTAAGCGCGTTCAACAGCATTGGATCTCAAACAGGAAGTGCAAACATAAATCCGCTTCGGTGAGCCGTTCACATTGCATTTCACTTTTTTGATGTTGGATTTCCACATTCTGTTTGACTTTCTATGAGAATGGCTGACGTTGCAACCGAAATGCGCGCCTTTTCCGCAAACACTGCATTTTGCCATAGTTCCACCTCCTTATTTTCGTGACAACATGAGTATTCTAGCAGATGTTTATGTGGATTGCAACTGTTTTTTTATAAATGCCTGTATTATTTTTGGGCCATAATACTTCCCTTTTTGCCATAAAGTATGTATAATGAGTGTGTTTATCGGTCAGAAGCTTAATATGGAGGTAAGCGATGAGAGGACAGATTGATAATTCCCTGGGAACGATCCTGATAGATTCTCAGGTTGTAGCTACCTATGCCGGCTCTGTAGCAGTTGAGTGCTTCGGAATCGTTGGTATGGCAGCAGTGAATGTAAAAGACGGGCTTGTTAAGCTCTTAAAGAAAGATTATTTGCACCACGGTATTTCAGTTAACATCAAGGATAACCATATCGTGCTTGATTTTCATGTCATTGTAGCGTATGGTGTCAGCATTGCGACTGTGACGGATAATCTGATGTCTACAGTCAAATATAAAGTAGAAGAATTTACGGGCATGAAGATTGACAAGATCAATGTATATGTTGAAGGTGTCCGTGTGATTGACTAGGGGGATGCAGTTTGCAGACGAATACGATAGATGCCCAGCTGCTGGCAAAAATGTTTCTGGCTGGGGCAAAAAATCTTGAATCAAAAAAAGAATGGATTAATGAGTTAAACGTATTTCCGGTGCCTGACGGCGATACCGGTACGAATATGACAATGACGATCCTTTCTGCGGCAAGGGAGGTTTCCGCACTGGATCCGGCGACGATGCCGACCTTTGCGAAGGCTGTTTCATCCGGATCTCTGCGCGGTGCGCGCGGTAATTCCGGTGTTATCCTTTCCCAGCTCCTGCGAGGCTTTTCCAAAGTAGTGGAGAAGGTGGATGTCATTAATAAGATCGTGATCGGCGAGGCCTTTGAGAGAGCCGTTGAGACAGCGTATAAGGCTGTTATGAAGCCGAAAGAAGGTACGATCCTGACAGTTGCAAAAGCAGCTGCGACCGTTGCAGTGGATCTGTCACGTGAGGATGAATACGATCTGGAAAGCTATATCAATGCGATCTTAGAAGAGGCTGAGCGCGTTCTGGCACTGACACCGGAGATGCTTCCTGTATTAAAACAGGCAGGCGTTGTGGATTCCGGCGGACAGGGTCTGGTTTGTGTTCTTCAGGGTGCGCGTGATGCATTCCTCGGAAAAGAGATCGATTACAGCGAGTTTGAGGCAGCAGCTGTTTCCAGACCGCTTAAGATCACTGCAGAGACAGAAGAAGAGATTAAGTTCGGTTATTGTACCGAGTTTATCGTCGTGATCGACGAACCGATCTCTGAGGAGCAGGAGATGGACTTCCGTGCATTCTTAGAGGGAATCGGTGATTCGATCGTATTGGTGGCGGATGATGACCTGATCAAGGTTCATGTACATACCAATGAGCCGGGTAATGCTCTGCAGAAGGGCCTCTCCATGGGATCTTTGTCCCGCATCAAGATCGACAATATGCGAGAGGAACATCAGGAGCGCCTGTTTAAGGATGCTGAAAAGCTTGCTGCACAGCAGGCTGAAGAGGCGAAGGAACAGAAAGCTGCTGCACCTGCAGAACCGGAAAAGGAGATGGGCTTTGTGGCTGTTACAGCCGGTGAAGGCCTGGCAACCGTTTTCGAAGAGCTCGGTGTTGATATTCTGATCACAGGCGGTCAGACCATGAATCCGTGTACAGAGGATTTCCTCGATGCGATCGAGAAGATTTCCGCTAAGACGATCTTCCTGCTTCCGAATAACAAGAACATCCTGCTTGCCGCAAACCAGGCAGCCGAGATGAGTGAAGGAAAGGATATCGTGGTCATCCCGACGACGACGATTCCGCAGGGTATCACTGCGATGATCAATTATATTCCGGAGCAGTCTGCAGAGGAAAATGCAGAGACGATGAAGGAGATCATCGAGACGGTACATACCGGTGAAGTGACCTATGCGATCCGTGATACATCCATCGATGACATTGCGATCAAAGAAGGCGATTACATGGGTATCGCTGATGGTAAGATCCGTGCAGCAGGTGCTGACATGAGTGATGTGACAAAAGAGATGGTCCTGGATATGACCAATGAAGAGACCTCTCTGATCTGCATCTATTTCGGTGAAGACCGGACAGAGGAAGATGCACAGGCACTTGCGGAAGAGATCGAAGCGGCTTGCCCGGATCATGAGATCGAGGTTCACTTTGGTGGACAGCCGGTATATTATTACATTATTTCTGTAGAGTAGGAGTTTGCCATGAATCTGGATGCCCCGGTTTCTGAATTAAAAGGCATCGGAAAAAAAACAGAAGAGTTATTTCATGCAGTAGGAGTATACACGATCCGTGATATACTCCTATATTTTCCCCGCGATTATATTTCATATCCTGATGTAAAAGACCCGGCAGATCTGGTGCCGGGTGAGAATGCTGCGATTTTCGTCCATGTCACCCGCCCGCCTGTTGTCAATACCAGAAGCCGGCTGAAGACAGCCATTCTGGAGATCGGGGGACAGGGGATACAGCTGCGGGCAATCTGGTTTCACCAGCCGTATATCAGATCGGTTCTGAAAAAAGGACAGGATTATATTCTCTATGGCAGGACGGCAGAGAAGAATGGTGTGCTGTATCTGGAGCAGCCGCTGATCCATTCTCCGGAGCAGTATGGGAACCTGCAGAAAACCGTGCAGCCCGTCTATCAGCTAACGAAGGGGCTTGGAAATAACACGGTGAAAAAGGCGGTTGACCAGGCACTTTCGGATTGCGTTTCAGATGATGAGATGTCTTCGCTTCGGGACAGACTCCCTGAGGCGATCCGGCAAAAGCATTCGCTTTCCGGGTATGCTTATGCCCTGCAGAACATTCATTTTCCGGTGGACATTGAGGCCTGTATCGAGGCAAGACGCCGTCTGGTGTTTGATGAGTTTTTGCTGTTCCTTTTGCAGATGCATCTGCTAAAAGAGCAGGAGGAAAAGACCGCAAATTCGCTCATATTCAAAGAGGAGTCGATCTTACCTGATATCATAGACCGGCTGCCGTATGAGCTGACCGGCGCTCAGCGGCGCGCGATGGAGGATGTGTTTGCGGATTTAAGAGGGCCGTATACGATGCAGCGCCTGATTCAGGGTGACGTTGGCTCAGGAAAAACAGTGATCGCGTTTTCTGCGATGCTTGAGATTTCAAGACAGGGATATCAGTCTGCAATCATGGCACCGACGGATGTCTTGGCGAGACAGCATGCGACAAAGCTTACGGCATTTTGTGAGCAGATGGGTGTGGAAGCGCCCGTCGTACTATTGACAGGATCTTTGAAAGCAGCCGAAAAGAGGGCGGCGCTTGAGACCATCCGTAATGAAAAGAGTGCGCTGATCGTGGGCACACATGCGTTGTTTCAGGAATGCGTGGAGTATGCAAATCTTGCGCTGGTCGTGACAGATGAGCAGCATCGCTTTGGTGTGAAGCAGCGGGCCGGACTGGCTGAGAAAGGCGAGCTGCCACATTATCTTGTCATGAGTGCGACGCCGATCCCGCGGACGTTGGCGATCATTTTATATGGAGATCTCGATATCTCCGTGATCGATGAAGTGCCTGCGATGCGTTTGCCGATCAAAAACGCCGTGGTGGATCCGACCTGGCGGAATAAGGCATATTCTTTTATTGAAAAGCAGGTTGCGGCAGGACATCAGGTCTATATCGTCTGTCCATTGGTCGAACCATCTGAAGAGATGGACGGGGAAAATGTGCTGGAATATACCAAGAAGATCAGAGAACGCTTTGACGGGATCGCGAAAGTCGGTATGCTGCACGGACGCATGAAACCCGAAGAGAAAAATGCGGTGATGGAAGCGTTTTTGCAGGGGGAGACGCAGATCTTAGTGTCGACAACCGTCATAGAAGTCGGTGTTGACGTGCCAAATGCAACCGTAATGATGATCGAAAATGCTGAGCGGTTCGGACTTGCTCAGTTGCATCAGCTCAGAGGACGTGTCGGCCGGGGCGATGCGCAGTCCTATTGTATTTTCATGCAGGGGAAGAAGGCGAATACAGAAAACGAGCGGCTTTCTATTTTAAGCAAGTCGAATGACGGATTTGAGATTGCAAGAGAAGACTTAAAGCTCCGCGGTCCTGGAGATTTTTTCGGAATTCGTCAGAGTGGCGCGTTTTCCTTCCAGCTGGCAGATGTGTTCCAGGATATGGCGATGTTACAGAAAGCTTCTGAGGAAGCGAAGGAGATACTGGCTGTCGATCCTGATCTGGCCGCGCCAGAGCACTTTATGTTAAAAAAAGAACTGCATCGGATGGCTGCAAACAGTTATTCCAGGGAGCGGTTTCATATTTAGAAAAAAGCTGCCGTTAATCCGGCAGCTTTTCGATTCCTGTAATATCCGGTTTGATGGTCAAAGAGTAGTTTGTATAGTAGACCACAAAGCCGGGTTTTGCTTTGTTTGGTTTTTTGACATTTTTCTTTTGGAGATAGTCGATCTCGACTTTCTCTGAGTCTTTTCCGCGGGAGTAGTATCCGGCGAGGCGTCCGGCTTCCTCAAACGTGCGGTCAGGCATATCGCCGCCCGGGCATTTGACTAGAACATGCGAGCCCGGGATGCCTTTGGCATGGAACCACCAGTCATTTCCCTGGCCGACCTTAAAAGTGAGCATGTCGTTTTGCAGGTTGTTTCTGCCGACATATATATCAAACCCGTCTGAGGAACGGTAATGGTGCGGCTTCCCGGCCGGTGTTTTCGCTTTCTTTTTAAACGAATGCTTCTTGATATAGCCGGCCTGCACCAGTTCCTCACGGATCTGCGCTAGGTCTGTCTCATCTTCCGCAAGATCGAGTGCAGAAGCGATCGACTCCAGATATTTCACGTCGTCTTTTGTTTCCTCAATCTGGACAGTCAGTGCATCCTTTGTGCGCTTAAGCTTATTGTAGCGGTCATAGTACTTTGAAGCGTTTTCCATGGCGGTCAGATTCTTGTCTAGCGGAATCTTAACCAGCTGACCGGTCTCATAATCCTCAACCTCGTGGCCGGAGGATTTTGGCGGGATCTCATAGCCGTAAACATGCAAAAGCTCACCGTATTTCCGGTATTTATCCATCTTGTCCGTGTCGCGGAGCTGGCGTTCCTGCAGGCTGTATTTTTTGCGTGCGCGTTCCAGCAATGTTGAAACGATATGACGCAGGTCGGATGATTTCTGATGGATCCTCGTATATGCACTTTTTTTCGAATAGTAAGCGGACAGGAGAGAGGAAATGTCCGGGAAGGCTTCCTCTGTGCAGTCGGCGTACATTGTCAACGGCAGAGAAGCATACTCTACCGGGCGGTCGCCGTCTAAGACCATGTTGGGAGAAAAGTCGCCTGATGCCACCTGAGACATCACTTCACAAAAGGTACTTGTGAGGCGGTCAAGAGCAGACTCCGACGTACCCGTCATGATGCTTCCTGCCTCCAGCGCGGCCGTCGCCGCGTCTCCATCCACGCCAGCACGATAGCAGATCTCGTTTGCAATCAGCGGGCTGATGCCGTTGTAGGAGGTGTAAATTGCTTTTGCGACCGTCGTCGGGCAGGAGAGAATCTGCGATTTGAAAGCATCAGCAGTCACATCGAGCGGACATGCCTTCTCACCCTGTGTTGGGATAAACCACTTCCGTCCCGGCAGGACTTCGCGCTTGGAACTTACCTGTGCAGAGATATGCTTAATGCTGTCAAGGATCATATCCTCCTCATCACAAAAAATGATATTGCTGTGCTTTCCCATCAGCTCAACGATCAGCTTTTTCTCACGCATATCGCCCATGTCGTCCAGATGGCTGATCTTAAAGACCAGGATCCGCTCCATATCAGGCTGCTCGATCGACTGGATCCGACCGCCGGAAATGTGTTTTCGCAAAAGCATGCAGAAGTTCGGCGCCGTCATTGGACTCTTCTTGTTCTCCTCCGTCAGATAGATCAGCGGGAGAGAAGGGTTGGCTGAGATCAAAAGCCGCTTTTGCGCATCTGCACCTTTCAGCGTCAGCATCAGCTCATCCGGCTCCGGTTGTGTGATCTTGCTGATCCGTGCCCCCGTGAACTGGTCCGTCAACTCCTTTTTTATATTTGCAATTACAATACCGTCAAATGCCATAATTCATCTCCAAGTCAATCAATATTAAATGTAGTATACCATTTTTTTGAGGTGCCGTGTACTATTACAAATTTGACGGTTTGTTTGACGCTTTGAAGGAGATAATATTTTTGGGCAATTCTACCAATTTCAATAGAAAAAAATTTACTAATTATGCAGGGCAAGATATAATAATTATATGAAAAACAGACGATTTCTGGAAAAATATAACGCATTAAAACTAGGGTGGCTGCATGATTCCATCTTTTTTGTGGTACTCATTTTAATCATATTTGTCGTATTCCGGTTTGTGATCGGGATTTCGGTCGTCGGCGGGGCGTCGATGGAGCCGACACTGTACGATGGAAATGTCGTGGTGTATCTGCGAACGGTAAGGGAATATGAGCAGGGAGATGTGATCACGATGCGCGTGCCCTCAGGTGAATATTACGTCAAGCGGGTTGCCGCAACGGCAGGCGAGACGGTTGAGTTGATCGACGGCGACGTATATATTGACGGCAGCCTGACGGAGGACCCGTGGGGCGTCGGCCGGACGCTGGAAGAGAGCGGCGCGGTAATCTACCCATACACGGTGCGTGATAATAATGTGTTTGTTCTGGGGGACAATCGAGAGGTGTCGATGGATTCGCGGACATTTGGCGAAGTCAACAAACGGCAGATCCGCGGGAAAATGCTTCTTGCGATCAGTTCCGACGGAATCAAAAGACTGGAATAGAGAAAGAGGAAAACATAAATGAAACGGTTTGACCGCCTGAAAACAATACAAATGGTAATCCTGATCGTACTGACGTGCATTGCACTGTTTACGATCATAAGGGATGTTGATCTTTACCGGTTGATCGCATCCGATCCACATGTGCGCCGGATCTGCATCATCCTTTGGATCGCACTCGGCATATCATTTGTGTTCCTGTTTTATGATTTCAATTCCTATGCAAATCTGAAACGGGAAAATATGGAGCTTGACCACGCGATTTATTCAGATGCACTGACCGGAATCGCGAACCGCTACAGCGTAGATGTTTATCTGGGACAGTTCCTGAATAAGCCATTGCCAAAGGATATGGGCGCGATCACGCTGGATCTGACAAACCTTGGCGAGATCAACAGCCGGCTTGGACACGTCGGCGGTGATGCGGCCATTCAGGCATTTTCCGAGATCCTGCAAAATGCAGCCAGCGGCGCATGCTTTATCGGAAGAAACGGCGGTAATAAGTTTGTTGCGATCATGCAGGACTGCTCGCAGAATCGAATCGACAAATTCCTGGAAGGCATTGAGCGGCAGGTCGCTGAGCGGAATCAGTCACATGCCGACATACAGATCAAATATTGTTACGGCGTGGCGTTTGAGGAAGGCGAAGAAGCGAAAACACTGACAGAGCTTGTGGCGCTTTCTGACCGACGCGCATGGAAGAACATGCACGAGAGTGCTTAGAGGAGAGTTTTGTGGAAAAACTGGATCAGGCCTATTTAAATGATTTGATCATAAAATCAAAACGCGGAGACGGTAATGCGTTTGCGGAGCTTTTTGCTGCAGTCAGCGAAAAGCAATACTTGTATTTGCTGTATTTACTGGAGGATGCAAACGCCGCAAAAAACGCGTTGGCCGATGTGTTTGCGCATGCGTTAAAAAATCTGTCGACCCTTGGCAATCCGAACCTGTTCCTGATCTGGCTGAGCAGAATCTCCATGCGGTATGTGTCAGAGCATGCGGGGCTGGAAGAACATGAGGATTCCACGTACACAAAATCACAAATGATGCATCTGCCGATGGCGGAGTCGCAGGTTTTTCTGATGCGCTACGAACAGAAAATGCCGATCCCGGACATTGCGGAGATCATGAATGTCGGAAACGCGACGATCAGACGGTTTTTAAAGCTTGGAAAAAAGCATTTAAAACCAACTGAAGAAAACAACCCTCAGGTAAAGCCGGGGACGGAGCAGCATCGGCAGGCGGAAGTACACCAAATGATGCGCAGGCGTCAGGCAAGGCTTACTTCACCCGAAATGGCAAGCATCCTGGAACAGGTTTTTGAAAAAACAAACAGTGAGCCGAACACCATTCCGATGGATGCAATATCGTCTTATACCGTTTACCGGAAAGAACGGTTTACGCTGCAGCGGGCCATATTAGTTGGCGCAGTGATCGTATTTTTGCTGCTGCCTGTTTTGTTCATTTTACCGAAATACGAAGTCCGCGCGGCAGAAACTGAAGCACGCGGTTTGCCGGTATATTCGGTACACGTGAATTCTGCGCTGCCAGTGGGAAAGGTCACGGCTTCAATCAAGAACCATAGCCTTCCTGTTTACGAGGCGAGCGCAAAGGACTTCACGATAGAACCGATCCGAAACGGAAAGATGACGGTTTATGTTGAGCTTTTTAATCATCAGGGGATCGTAAAAGAACTGGAAGTGACCGATGTAGATGCGACGGGGCCGGTGCTGAAAGATACGATCATCGGAGACGAGGAATTTACCCTCTTCGTGGAGGACGAAGGCATAGGCATCGACTACGCGGAAGTCTATGCAGTCGGCAAATCCGGGGAGGTGTATGAGCCTCTTTCGGCAGACGAAGAAAACGGTATTCGTTTTGCTTATCCGGATGAAAGCTGGGACATCTACATTCCGGATCATATCGGGAACGTGCTGCATCTGGCACTGACGTTAAAATAGTATTGAATAAACCGGGGGCTTTCCCGGAGAGTGGAAGAAACTGTGTAAGAGAATCAATGGAGATACAGGATTATGAAACTGAGCAGAAAACATACGCATAACAGAATATGTTCGGCGATTCTTATGATTGCATTCATAATGATGATTGTTGCCTGGCAGCCGTTTACGGCATGGGCGGCAGAAAGTCAGACGCAATCAGGGCAGAATGTATCCACAGAGCAGATGGTTGCTGATGACGATTCCGCGGATAAGAAAGATATCGTGATAGAAGTCGTAGAAGATATTCCGGCAGACACCATTGAAGATGAAGCTGTGCCATTGGCAAGTACGCCGGGGACGGCAACGCATACGGGCGCACGGGTTCTTGTACCCGTCGCTGTGGCAGTGGTGATCGTTTTGACCTGGCTTTTCGGGCGACGCCGTCGGGCGATGGCAGAAGTCAATCTGTATAGAGAGTGAAGGCGGGCAGATCCGAAATTGTGCCCATTCGGACATCGGGAGGAGAAGCGCCATGAATAAAAAGAAGAAGACCATCTTTAAACGGATATTAGTAGTGATCATCGCAATCGCGGTGGTGACAGGATTTGGTTTGTCCTATGCATCTGACAGTGTCATGAAAGCGACCTCGATTCCGGAAGATGCGATAACAGTGGATGCGGAGGCGGCTGAACAGAGCGGTCTTGCAGAAGAAACGCAGGAGATGACACTTCCTTCAGACGGAACAGATGATGGGACACAGCAAAGTGATGAGGAAACAGATGCCTCGGGCGATGACAGTGCTTCAGATTCCGAAGGCGCGCAGGATGCTTTGGGAACAGCCGGAGATGCGGATTCTTCAGATACAGCCGGAGATGCGGATGCGGAGATCGTGCTCGGCGAAGCAGGGCAGGAAGATACTGCAGGCGTAACAGGGCAGGAAGACGCGGCAGGCAATGAAGCGGATCAGGAAGAAGCAGACACGGAGCAGACGGAAGAAGTTGCCATGCCCGCACAGTCATTCACAGGGCAGGCAAATGGCGTGACAGTCAGCGTCGAAGCAGATGAAGGGACCTTCCCGGCTGATACAACCATGAAGGTTACCACAGTGGCCCATAACGATGTATTTGATGCGGTTCAGGAAGCTGTGGACGGAGAAGTGGCCTCCATAAAAGCCATTGATATCACATTTTATGATCAGGAAGGAAATGAGATCCAGCCGGAAAAAGAAGTCCGGGTGGCTTTTCGTGCGTCCGGGATGGATGCATCCGCACAGCATGATGTCGTCCATATTGATGACGCAGGCGCAGCCGAGGTCATTAACGATGCACAGATTGATGGAAACAATGCTGAGATCGCGACCGACAGCTTCTCCATTTATGTCATTGTAACGGTTGAGCCGGAGACTGTCGTTACCAATCAGATCACTTATGAATTCCAGAATGCAGACGGAACGCCTCACTATTTCCAGGACAGTGCAGGCAATGATGTAAACACGCAGATCATAAAAGACGGAGAAAAAATACAATACGTTCAGACACCGGACATCGGCGAAGGCGAAACCTTCAAGGGCTGGTATATTTATGATGTCGAAAATGAAAAGTGGGGCGAAAAGATTTCTTTTGACAGCGCCATTTCTGTAAAAGAAACAAAAACCGTAGTCGTCCGTCCGTACGTTGACGAAGTCGCGTATGTTACATTTTACGAGAACGCAGCAGGCACGGTCATTTTGAACCGTTTCCAGGTGACGAAAGGCTCCGAATTTAAAGTTGATCTGACCGTTCCGGCGCAGAAAGCCGGAATGGCATTTGCCGGTTGGGCAGAGACACCCGGAACAGATGGAGATGAACGTGAATATATTAATAATACAAGTATTGCCGTAGAAGAAAGCACATCCTTCTATCCGGTATTCAAATCCGCACACTGGATTACATTTTTCACTGCGGAAACCGGTAGCGGCGCGACTTATATCGCACCGGTATCCGTTCTGGCAGACGGCAATGCATCCGTAGCAAAACCAGCCACCAATCCTGTCTGGAAAGGTCATACCTTTGAGGGCTGGTCCGTGACACCGGATGCCGATCCGGAAAAATCTGCTAAATTCACAGCATTCAATTTCAATCAGATTCTGAAAAAAGACACCACGCTGTATGCGCAGTGGACCGCAGGGCAAGGTACCTACAACGTGGTTTACTGGAAGCAGAATGTATCAGACGATAAAAATGCTTCCGACAAGACTTATTCCTTTGATTCGCAGACCACCAAGACCGCGACCGTTGGATCAACGGTATATGCGTCTACGTTTGCCAAAGCAGAAGAAGGATTCGAATATAATAAAGATAAGAGTGATACGGAGATTACCGTCAATGCGGACGGCACCAGTGTGTTAAATGTCTACTTTGACCGTAAGCTGATCACGATGCGGTTTTATCAGAATGGAACCAGCACCAGTGAGCCCAGCTATTCTGCCAAGGAGTGGACAAATGGATCTTCAAAAGTGAAGGTCTTCACCGGTCTGTACGGGCAGTCGCTGGCGCAAAACGGTTACACCTGGCCCACCGGTATGCATTCCTATTTCTATAACAATGGCAGAAGTACGATGGGCATGTCCTATCTCGGACAGTTTATCCTGCCGGATGAATTGTTCGGCAAGGATGAGATCCGGCTGTATTACACCGGAAATCCGATCGCAACCATCGAATTCTATCTGCAAAACGCTGATGGATCATACAATAACACTGCAACAGATACCGGTGCATCAAGTGGCGGTAATTTTAACCTGTCCGAAAAATACAATGGCTATTCTGTCGCGCAGTATCGCCGTTATACCGGGAATCATCAGTGGGTTGACAGCGATTGGGTCACGGCCGGAAGCGGCACACAGGTTACCATGAGTTACTCATCTGGATGGTATGGCGGGAAGACATACTACAACCTTGCTGTCCGTTATCAGCTTAAAAAATACGAGCTGAATTTCCTGGATTCCGTAGATGGCACGGCACTGACCGGTATCCCGGCTAAGAGCGTCCGCTTCAATGAATCCTTAAAGTCCTATAAACCGGCCGAGAACATCGTCCCGATTTCTGCTACCGCAGGAAAAGTCTGGGACGGCAAATGGTACAAAGACCAGGCCTGCTCCGAGGAATTTGACTGGAACGATGTCATGCCAAATGCCGACTTAAATGTATATGCCGGCTGGGAAGACGTCTATTATTGGGTCAAGATCGATCCGAATGGTGGTATGCTCACAGAAGGTGAGTCCACGTATTTCTGGGAAACCTATGGGGAAACCGTTGAACAGTACGGCGACATTTCCAGGAATTTTTCTGAAGATGCAAATGGAACCTGGTATTACCATTACGACGAGTTTAATACAGGACTGGCACAGCAGGAAGGTTCACAGCCCGCAGAACGAAAAGCATATTACACAGAAGACAAATCTAAGTCAACCGATGGGAAAACGTATAAGCAGGAAAATAACGCATATGCGCTGATCGGCTGGTATGACATTACAAACGGAATTGCGAAGCCCTACAATTTTGCATCGGGTATCACAGGCAATCTGATCCTGCAGGCAAAGTGGCGGAAGGTCGGCGAGTATAAGGTTTCTTATATGACAGAAGCGGTCGATGCAAAAGCCAAACCGCTGCTGGCAGACGATGAGAGCCAGATCCTGGTTTCCGATGTTCCGCAGGACGGCAATACCTATGCGGACAAATCGGATGCCATTGTCGGGAGAGCACCGACTGTTCCGGAAGGTTACACGTTCATGGGATGGTATTACACACCATCTGTTTACCAGACGGGTGATGTACTTGAGGTAGACGCTGCCCTGGCAGATCAGAATAAGACTGTACATCTCTATCCGGTGCTGGCAAAGACAGAAACCCTCACAGCAGAGCTGACCCAGATCACTTATGACGGAAACGGTGGTTATAACGGCAGTAATGAAACCGTTACAACCTATGCAAATCTGCAAAACAATAAGCCAATCACGCTGTCAGACCAGGGTTTTACAAGACCGGGTTACACACTGGTCGGCTGGTCGACTTCAAAAGATGCGCTTGATGCAAATGCGATCACAGCAAGGATTGGAGAGACAATCGGTGTCGATACTTTAAAGAAGGAAAGCAATATTCTTTATGCGGTATGGAAGATCGACACCCACAATGTGACCATCACAAAAGAAGTTGTCAGTGAAGATGCTGCAGACCAGAGCAAACCATTTGCTTTTAGCTATACCTTAGATGGTGAGGAGCAGTCAACATTCCTGCTCGCGGGTGCGGAAACAGAAGTACAGACAGAGTCCGGAACCGTGATCGTTCCGACATCCTATGTGATCCCGAACGTTCCGTACGGAACAGAGATCGTGATCTCAGAAGAAAACACCGGATGTGAAACCACGGTCAACGGCGAAGCATATTCAGGAAGCTACACCTACACTGTTGGGGCTGAAGACGGCACGATCGCGTTTGTCAATAACATGATCCGTCATAACGTCACCCTGACAAAGACGTTTGAAGGTCTGTCCGGGGAACAGATAGAAGCGCTTACCGGTTTTGCGGTAACCAATTCTTATAATGAAGAGACATTTACACTTGAGTCTGCCGAAGTAGATGGACAGACGTATTCGTGGACCATTCCGAATGTGCCATATGGAACGACGATTACGTTTACCGAACAGGGATATGATGCGCCGGAAGGCTATTACCGCACGGAAGCACCGGTATCCGTGTCT
>JAZQEX010000036.1:0-12666 GCA_045539215.1 Eubacterium sp.
CTGCAGCATAAAGAATACCGCCAGCTGATTTCTCAACTGACGGTATTCGGTCACTTATTATTTTTCACTGTCCTCTTGACGGGTAGCACACCATAAGACCTGGCACCCCTTTCTTGTTTATTCCCCGTCCAGAATTTCCATTGCTTTCTTTACCTGATTATCCTGCAGGTAATCGTAGGAACCCGAAAGATCTCCGGAATATTCATATTCAATCTCTACATCCGGCGTAACACCGCCTTCATCCTGAACACTAAATCCGCTTTGTGTATAATATTTCTGCGTCGTGATCTGGAAACCACTTCCGTCCACCAGCTGATAAACACTTTGTACAATGCCTTTTCCGAACGTACGTGTTCCGACGATCGTCGCATATCCGCTGTCCTTCATCTCCGCTGCGAATACCTCTGACGAGCTTGCGGAATTTCCATTGACCAATACAACGATCGGAATGTCCAAAACCTCATCATCCGTTCCGTTGATCTCTTCCTTCTGACCATAGCGGTCCTGTGTATAGATCATAAGTCCGGCCGGCAGGATCTCATCAAGCGCCTCACAAGCCGCATTAAAATCTCCTCCAAAATTGTCCCGGAGATCAATGATCAGCTTATCCATCCCTTCACTCTCCAGAGCTGTAAGACTTTCTCTTAGCTGATCATCCGTCTGACCTGAGAAACTTTCGATCGACACATATCCGATATCATCTGACAGCATTTTGTCCGTCACAGTCGGTGTCTCGATCTGTGCTCTGGTTACGGTCTTTTCGAATGTCTCAACATTGCTGTCATCGGTTTCTTCTTCTGCACCAGATTCCTCTGTCGCTTCAGATTCTTTATTCAGAACACGGCGAATTGTCAGCACAACATCGGTTCCTTCTTCTCCCCTGATGTGAGAAACGAATTCATCCAGCTCCATATCCTTGGCTTTGTATCCGTCTGCATCTAAGATTTCGTCACCCACCTGCAGACCGGCTGCCTCTGCCGGCGAATCTTCATAAACCTGTGTGATAAAGACACGTCCGCTCTGATCTTCCACGAGTCCAGCACCGATTCCGGCAAAAAATCCGGTAAGGGTTTCATCTTCCATCGCATAGTCATCTTCCGTATAATAAATGGAATACATATCCAGACCATTAAACAGACCGGAATACAAGCCTTCCCGATAGACGCTCTCATCAACCTCTTCATAATAATACGTGTCGATCATATCGACGAGCTGACGCACTTTTTCTCTGACTCCCGGCTGAAGCATCGAGAGAGAAATTTTTGACCCGGTATCTCCATACCGGGCCACACGGTAGGCATCGGGCAGTACAAAGACTGCCGCAATGGCTACAACTGCTGCAACGACGCCTGCCAGAAAACCTGACAGGAACCGCCGCTTACCTTTTTTCTGTTTTTCATCATACATTGATATGCCGCCTTACTGTTACCCGGCTGCCGATAAAACCAATACCAACGCCGAGGATCAGACCAACCGGTACCATGACCTGGAATACGCTCCATGCCGGCAGGAAATCGATCAGTGCATTCAAGAATCCGAACCGGTCCGCAATGTACTGAATGATCCGTCCATACATTTCATACAAAATGACAAGCGGAATGATCGAACCGATCAGACCGATCAAAATACCCTCTACAATGAACGGCGCGCGTACCAGATAATCTGTCGCACCGATCAGCTTCATAATACCGATCTCTTCTCTTCGTACCGCAATACCGGTTCGTACGGTATTACTGATCAAAAAGATCGCGACGCAGATCAGAATAATGATGATCGCACCGGAAACCAGACTCAACAATCTGTTAAAGTCTGTCAGCGTATTCGCTACGCCCTCTGACTGTCTGACTTCCCTTACACCATCGAGCGACTCAAGATAGGCTACCAGATCCTCCTGGCCCTCAATATCTTTCATGTAAATCTGATAGTTTGCGGAGTTCTCAAGCGGATTGTCCTGCTCAAAGCCGGCAGCCGCCTCTTCATCACCATCAAAATATTCTTCTTTATAGTTTTCCCATGCATCATCTGCGGACATGTAGATGTATTCGGAAATATCATCCCGTGCCGCAATCTGGGTTCCGATCAGATCGATGCTTTCCTGCGGAAGCCCCTCATCAAAAAATACCGTGATCGCTACTTCTGACTCTACGTTCTTCACTACATGCTGGAAGTTGGTAACGATAGAATAGAAAATACCGAACATGAAAATGCAGGCTGCCATGGTCGCGATCGACGCAACCGAAAACATCTTATTACGCCAGATGTTCGCAAATCCCTGGCGGATCGTATAACCGAATGTATTAAACTTCATCGTTCACACCACCTATCTGCACATTTGCGAAGAACTCTGCTGCTGCATCTGCCGATGCCTCATCCGGCTTCTCGTCGGAGACGATATTGCCCATCTGCAGCGTAATAACTCTCTTTCTCATAACCTCGACGATCTTTAAGTTATGTGTAACCATCACAACGGTGGTTCCTCTCTTATTGATCGTATCGAGCAGCTTCATGATCTCCCATGCCGTATTCTCATCCAGGTTACCTGTCGGCTCGTCGGCAAGAAGGATTGCCGGCTGATTGATCAGCGCACGCGCGGTCGCCACACGCTGCTGCTCACCACCAGAGAGCTGTCTCGGCTTGGAACGATACTTCGATGCCAGACCTACCATCGCCAGCATACGCGGCACATTCTTTTTGATCCGGCGCTTCGGCACAGAGGTAACACGCTGTGCAAAAGCAACATTCTCATAAACATTTCTGTCTTCTAACAGACGGAAGTCCTGGAACACACAGCCGATATTTCTGCGGTAGTGCGGGATCTGCCGTCTTCTGATCCGGGAAAGTGGTTTTCCCTTTACAAAAATCTCACCGTCAGTAGGATCGAGTTCCTTGAGCAGAAGCTTGATCAGGGTAGATTTACCCGATCCGCTGTCGCCCACGATGAAAACGAATTCGCCCTGATCAATATGAATATTGATATGATCCAGAGCTGCTACACCCGGCGTATACTCCTTTGTTACATTTTTTAAAGTAATCATTACGGTCCCTCCTGACCCCTGATCGGGATCACAGATTTTTCCAATTACATAAAACGGGGACCCCGATTTACGTGTCCCCATTTTATTGTTCGATTTTCTATTTTATCGTAAAACCGCTTAATAATCAACTGTTTCCATATATTTCATATATTTGACGACCATCAGCGCGATCTTAAAAGTGATGGCATCTTCGAAAACCCTAAGGTCAAGACCGGTGCTTTTCTGCAGCTTATCCAGGCGATATACCAACGTGTTTCGATGGATATACAGCTGTCTGGATGTCTCAGAAACATTCAGACTGTTTTCAAAGAATTTATTGATCGTGGCCAACGTCTCTTCGTCAAACTCATCCGGTGATTTTCCACCGAAGATCTCTCGGATAAACATCTTGCAAAGCGGGATCGGCAGCTGATAGATCAGACGGCCAATGCCGAGTACCGAGTATGCGATGATGCTGTGATCCTCAAAGAAGATCTTTCCGACATCCAACGCCATCCGCGCTTCCTTAAAGGAACGTGACACTTCTTTGATCTCATTGACACCGGTTCCGTAAGCCACTCGGACCTTTCCATGATCTTTCAACACCTGTAAAAGAGTCTCCGCCGTCTGCTCAAGCGACGCCGGGCCCGCTTCCTGTGCCACCTCTTTTACTACAATAATATTCTTATCATCTACCGCCGTCACAAAATCCTGAGAAGCATTCCCAAGCGCTTCTCTTACGCGTTCCATCTCATCGCCTTCTTTTTCATTTTCCAGCTCGATGATGTAAACGACCCGGCTCACATCTGTCTCAATATTAAGCTTCTTCGCGCGATTATAGATGTCCACGAGAAGCAGATTGTCAAGAAGAAGGTTTTTAATAAAGTTATCCTTATCAAAACGCTCTTTATATGCCTGTAACAGATTCTGAATCTGGAAAGCCGCGATCTTACCAAGGGTATATAAATGATCACTCTCTCCCTTTGTCAAAAGCACATACTCGAGCTGAAACTCATCAAATACCTTGAAAAACTGACAGTCAGCCACAACCTGACTGTCTGCCTGGGAATCCACAAACACTGCGGCAGGCTCTATATAATCATTCACTTCCTGGAATGTGCTGGCCTGTACCTTCCCGTCTATATCGATCACACCGTAGTCTACTTTGGTGATTTCTTTTAATCCCTCAAGGGTGTTTTGTAATATCTGATTGGATACCATTTCGTCCTCCTTCCCTGTGCTACTATGCACAGATGACAAGGTTCTTCTTTATTCTAAGCAAATTACTTAAAAATGTAAAGGATTTCGACGGATTTTTTATGCAAATTCTCTTTTCCACCCTATTTTCCTCCGAAAATTTTGAAATTTTTTATCCTTTTCGTCATAATTACCAAACATGATAAAATCAAGAGGATTTTTGAAATTTTCTGACAAATCTGTTTTCTTTCAGAAATTTCTGCAAAAGCCCGAAAATTGGACTTATAAACAGAGTTATTCACATTATCCACATTTTTTAGTTACATTTTTTTGCATTTTATCAGGCTCAAACCAAACATTTGTTTTGTAGACATTTTACAAAACACGGCTTTTCCAATCCTCATATTCAAAAATTTGAGGCGGATATGATATACTAAAAATCACTTCGAAAAACTCTGCAGCCTTGCAAATGGAAACACTGTTCCCGGAGGCATTTTATGGCAAATTATCCCAAGATCATTTATCAAAGCGGCACGGATGAGATCGTAGAAAAAAAATCTCGGTTCATCGCATTTCCTTTTCTGATCTCTTCAGAGGAAGAAGCACAGGAGATCATCGCTGCACATAAAAAAGAATACTGGGACGCGAGACACAATTGCTATGCATATGTCCTCGGCGAGGATTCCAGACATCAGCGTTACAGCGATGACGGCGAACCTGCCGGCACTGCAGGCCGTCCCATACTCGATGTCCTGCTCGGGCGCGGTATCACGAATGCGTTGATCATTGTGACACGGTATTTCGGCGGTACGCTCTTTGGCACAGGCGGGCTGGTTCGCGCATATCAGAAATCAGCTTCTGCCGGTCTGGACGCATGCATTTTATTGGAAAAGCAAAGCGGTACAGCCTATACTGTCACCTGTGACTATACAACAGCCGGAAAGTTGTCTTATCTCTTCGCAAACGAAGATGTACCTGTCACCGACACCCGTTATGGCGCAGCCGTTGAAACCGACCTGATCCTTTCTGACGAAAAAAAAGACCGCATGGTCAAATTACTCATCGATGCCACGGCCGGCAAAGCCGAAATCGAGGAAAAAGACCCGGTATTTTTTGGTATTTTAAACGGGAATGCAATCCTGTTATAAAAAAGCTTGCATTTTCCTGACACATCCGATATAATAGCACCTGTTGAACATATTGGCCCATAGCCAAACGGTAAGGCAGCGGACTCTGACTCCGTCATTTCAAGGTTCGAATCCTTGTGGGCCAGCTTATAGAAAGCTGTCGCACCTAATGCGGCAGCTTTTTTGTTACGTAGAGTTTTTAACCCGTCGATACGGATCTGCAAAGGAATATATCATGAACTTAGGAGAAATCAACGAATTACAAGTCGTCAAAAAAACCGACTTCGGTGTCTATCTGGCAGAATCTGCCGATTCCGAAGAAAAAGTCCTTTTACCGAAAAAGGAAGTGCCCGAAGACACTTCCGTCGGTGACCTTTTCCAGGTCTTTTTATATCGGGATTCCGAGGACCGCCCGATCGCCACGATGCGGAAACCGGCCCTGACACTCGGACGTTACGCAGTCCTTCGTGTGTTACAGGTCACAAAGATCGGCGCCTTTCTGGACTGGGGACTTGAAAAGGATCTCTTTCTTCCTTATAAAGAGCAGCTCGGCAAACCATCGCCCGGCGATGAGATTCTCGTAACGCTGTATCTTGATAAGAGCAGCCGTCTCTGTGCTTCCATGCGTGGAATCTACGATCTGCTTTCAACAGACTCTCCATACCGTTCAGGCGACGAGGTGACCGGACGCGTCTATGAATTCAGCAAAAACTTCGGTACCTTCATCGCTGTTGATGACTTCTATTCCGCGCGCATTCCGGTGCACGAAAATACAAAACATTTAAAAATCGGCCAGACCGTCCGCGCACGTGTCACCGCAAAAAAACCGGATGGAAAGCTCGATCTCTCCATCCGCGAAAAGGCATATCTGCAAACCGACAAAGATGCCGATGCGATTTTAGAACTTCTGAAAAAATATAACGGAGAACTCCCGTTTAATGACAAGGCCACCCCGGAACGCATCCAGGAAGAAGCCGGCATGAGCAAAAACGCGTTCAAGCGTGCGGTCGGAAAGCTGTATAAAGAACGGATCATCGAGATCACCGACCACAGCATCCGAAAGGTGTGATCTATTTCTTCTTCCGCTTCGGAATCAGATAGTTCTGGATCACCATCGCAACCGGCAGGAATCCGAAAAAGACCACCAGCGACAGCACAAACCTGTGCCAGTCCGCCTCATTTCCGAAAAACGGGATATAGTGACGCAGCACACGCATCAGCGGCACCTGGAAAGCGATATAGGGAAGGGTATACTTTCCAACCTGGTTGACAAGAGTCATCCCCTTTAAAAATCCTGCCTTCCGGGAAGCGAGTATGAAACTGAGCGCAATCCCGAATGTCGTCGCGAAGGCTGAGCCATAAAAATAACCGAGATTATTATAAGAATCCGCGATCATCGACACTCTTCCATTCCAGAAAAAGAGCATAAATCCGACCGCAAATAAAAGCACGATCAACAAAACTGTCCGGATCATTCCGATCCTCTCCAGAAATGCTTCGATCCGTCCATTGTATTTCAGGAAAAGATATCCACCCAGGAAAAAGATCATTGCCGTGAATGCTGTCTCGACATGCCACGGACCTGCGCCCGGTCTTGCAACGATCCCGCAGGCATAGGCACAAGTTGTAACCAGCACACAGCCCAATACAACCGCGATATCTGAACGGCATTTGCGCCAGATCAGGAAAAAGAACAGATCTGCCAAAAACAGACAGCAGATGAACCATGTCGTATTCGACGCCATCCGGAATCCGGTCGCTTTATTTGACAGCAAAACACCCACTGCAAGCTGCCACAGCTTCTGGGGCGGCTCTGCGCCAAATTGTGTTGTCCAATACCAGATTGGGGATACATACAGATTCAAAAGAAAATAAGGTACGATCAGCGCCAGCAGCTTTTTCTTTAAATAGGGAAGGATGCGGCGCTCTTTGTTAAATGCAAACGTCATGCCGGAGACAAGAAAAAAGGCCGGCATATGAAAAGAATAAATATAATTATTGATGTCCTGGTTTGTCGTCGTATGCGCATAGATCACAAAAAACATCAGAAAACCACGGAGGATATCCACCCAGGGAATCCTCCGTGCTGTATTTTTCAGCGTCATAGTCTAAACCTCAAAGATCAGATCGCCGTACGTCGGCATCGGCCATGTGTTTTTATCGATCATCAGTTCCGCCTGGTCTACAGGACGTCTCAAATCACGCATTGACTTTTTCACAACATCGCGATAGAAAACTGCCTGCTCTCTGCCCGGTGTCATATCTGCGCCGTGGCTTGTCGCAACTTCGAGACGGTTGATCGCTTCTTTCGTCTCCCGAAGCAGTTCGCAAAGTTCCCGCAGAAGGTTCGTCTGTACACTGCAGTCACAGTCCGGGATATCCCTGATCAGAGAAACCGATTCGGCCAGATCCTTTGTCGCAGTAACCATTGCCGGAATGATATCACGGTTTGCAATATCGATCATCGTGCGCGCTTCGATATTCATCTCTTTCGCATAGGTCTCATACTGGATCTCCATACGGGATTCGAGCTCTGCACGGTTAAAGACATGGAATTTTTCAAACAGTGCGACCGCTTTTTCACTTGCAAGCGCCGGGATCGCATCTACCATACTGGAGATGTTCGGCAGACCGCGTCTGGCCGCTTCTTCCTTCCATTCGTCAGAATATCCGTTTCCGCTGAAAATAATGCGCTGGTGTGCGATCGCCTGCTTTTTGATCAGATGCTGCACTGCTGCCTCAAAATCATCTGCCTGCTCTAACTCATCGCACGCCTCGGAAAATGCTTCCGCAACGATGGTATTTAATACGATGTTCGGCTCTGAGATCGAGTCCTTAGAACCAACCATACGGAATTCAAATTTATTACCCGTAAAAGCAAACGGAGAGGTACGGTTTCTGTCCGTTGCATCTTTTTCAAACTCCGGCAGCCATTTTACACCGGTATCGAGGATACTTCCCTCGATCGAACGTGTCGCTTCTCCCTCGCTGACTAACTGTGCGATCACATCCTCGAGCTGCTCGCCGAGGAAGATCGAAATGATCGCCGGCGGGGCTTCATCCGCGCCGAGACGCAGATCATTTCCGACATCTGCTGCCGACTCGCGCAGCAGATCCGCATGGCGGTCGACCGCTTTCATAATACAGGTAAGCACCAGAAGGAACAGCACATTTTCATGTGGGGTCTTTCCGGGCTCTAACAGATTCATGCCGTCATCCGTTGTCAGGGACCAGTTGTTGTGCTTGCCGGAACCGTTTACACGCGCAAACGGTTTTTCATGCAACAGGCACTGCAGACCATGGCGGTTTGCGACTTTTTTGAGCACCTCCATGATCAACTGGTTATGATCCACTGCTATGTTGCAGGTCTCATAGATCGGAGCAAGCTCATGCTGTGCCGGTGCGACTTCGTTATGCTGTGTCTTCGCCGGAACTCCCAGCTTCCAGAGCTCTTCATTGACATCCTTCATAAAGGCTGCGATACGCGGACGGATCGCACCAAAGTAATGATCCTCCAGTTCCTGCCCCTTTGGCGGCATTGCACCAAATAAGGTCCGTCCCGTGAAGATCAGGTCTTTTCTCTGACGGTATTTTTTCTGGTCAATGATAAAATACTCCTGCTCCGGTCCGACAGAAGGTGAAACCTTGGTCGAAGTGGTATTGCCAAACAGGCGGAGCAGACGGAGTGACTGCTGGTTGATCGCTTCCATGGAGCGCAAGAGCGGCGTTTTCTGATCCAGTGCCTCGCCCGTATAGGAACAAAACGCTGTCGGAATACAAAGTGTTGCCCCTGCTGCATCATGACGGACAAACGCAAACGATGTACAGTCCCATGCAGTATATCCGCGCGCTTCAAATGTTGCGCGCAGTCCGCCGGACGGGAATGACGAAGCATCGGGTTCGCCCTTGATCAGCTCTTTTCCGGAAAAGCTCATCAAAACCTTTCCACGTTCATCCGGAGAGGAAATAAAGGAATCGTGCTTTTCCGCTGTCACACCTGTCAGTGGCTGGAACCAATGCGTATAATGCGTTGCGCCCTGGTCGATCGCCCACTCTTTCATCTCATGTGCGATGATATCCGCTGTGTCCGGATCCAGATCCGCACCGCTTTTGATGCATTCTTTTAAACGCTGGTATACCTTTTTGGGCAGGCGCTGCTGCATAACAGTATCATTAAAAACATACTGTCCAAACACTTCCGCCACATTAAAATACTCACCCATTTTTGCTGTTCTCCTTTTTTACTCTACAGGATATCCGGCAGAGGTTTTTTCATCGACCCGATCACATCTTCATCTACGATAAAAGTCACCTCGCGGAACCGGTTGTCGACCACAACATGATCATGGTCTCCGCCAAATTCACCATCAAGACTCCACGGCACTTCTTTTGTACAGAAGATCTCCAAATGGGATGTCTTAAAGGAATAGATATGTTCACTCGGCAGGAGCTTCGGCATCATCAGCGACGCAACCACCTCCTGCCACATGATCGGGTTGGTCGGACGGCGGATCAGCGTCACTTCAAACACACCGTCATTTAAGCAAATGCCATCATCCATCGTATTTTTCAGTCCGCCGACATAATCAGAATTGCTGATCATACCATAGACAAAATCATCCTGGATCTGTCTGTCGTCCGTTCGCACCAGCATATGATACGACGGAATATCCTGGAGGCGTTTTGCCCCCTCTAATATGTATGCGATATGCCCGAGCATGTGCTTCATGTTCTGCGGTGTCTGATAAGACACATCAGAAAACAGACCGAACGCTGCTACATAGACAAAATAATCCTCATTAAAAGCGCCGACATCACACGGATATGGTTTTCCGCTTACCGCAAGCTCTGCGGCTTTTAACATATTGTTTCTCGGGATCTTTAATGTATGTGCAAAATCATTCGTGCTTCCGGTCGGGATATAGCCGATCGGAACACGCTTTTCCCTTTGCATCATACCTGTCACAACTTCATCAAGCGTCCCGTCACCGCCACTGCAGACCACCCGGTCATACAGGCCGGCATCATTGCGCACTTTATCCCGCGCGAAATTTTTCCCCGTTGTCGGACAGGCCGTCACCTCATATCCCTTCTCTGTAAAGATATTGATGATCTGCGATAATACCGTGCGGATCTGACCCCGCCCCGAATGCGGATTATATATGTATAATAACTTCTTCATGGTGCCATCCTATGTAGTACTTCAGATATATTTATTTTCCAAACGGATCCTGTTTTCCTTCCCGCAGATTCTCAGCGATCGCGGAAAGCTTGCGCAATCTGTGATTCACGCCGGATTTTCCTACCGGCGGATCCAGGTATTCTCCAAGCTCCTGCAGCGAGATATCCGGATATTCCAGTCTGACCTCTGCCATCTGACGGAGTGCAGGCGGCAGCTTTTCGAGTCCGATCTGCCCTGCAATATAACGGATATCTTCGACCTGTTTGCCTGCGGCGCGGACGATCTTTTTGATATTGGCCGTATCACAGTTAAACTGCCGGTTCACGCTGTTTCTCATCTCTTTTAAGATCCGCACGTTCTCCATTTCCATCAGCGCTTTGTGCGCCCCGAGGACATTGAGCATATCTACGATATCTGTGCTGTCTTTTAAATATACCACAAACCGGCCTTTTCGTTCTGTAATTCTTGCTTCTATATCAAAAATCTTTGCCAGCTGTACCAGCCCGTTTGCATCCTCCCCGGTTCTTAAGATCCATTCCAGATGATAAGACTTTTCCGGATCACTCATTGACCCTGCTGTCAGAAAGGCGCCTCGAAGCCATGCTCTGTTGCTGTCCGTATCGGAAAGTCCGCCTGTTTCATACCATGTTTGTACCGTCCGCGACACTTCCTCTTTTAACTCGTGTCCTATCTCAGACGGTATCCGGATTCTGTAACGACGGCTTTTTTGCTTTCCTTCGGACGTCGTGATCTCCAGTTCCGTGCTTCCGGCGTTTACCTCCTTCATCAGGAGTACGATTTTTTTTGCAAGCAAAACCTGATCCGTACGAGCCGTGAAGGTATCTTCTTTTTGATCAGAGAACACGCCTAAAAAATGAAGGATCGCATAGAGTTCCGTACGACGGGCATCCAATCCCGGCGCCTGTTCTCTGGATAGTTCTTTTTTGATATCACCGGAAAAAGACATTCTGCCCCTCCGCTACTTTCTCACTCTGTCCGCATCCCTGTGTTCCAGGTTTACGACATATCCTTTGTTTTTCTTCAAAAGATCATAGACTGCATTGGCAATCGTCACGGACCGATGCCTTCCGCCAGTACAACCGATGCTGATCACAAGGTTATTCTTTCCCTCTGCCACATAATTCGGGATCAGAAACTCCAGCAAATCAGAAAGCTTGTCCAGGAAGCTTGTCGTCACCTCGCTTTGCAGGACAAAATCCCGTACCGGGGCATCATTTCCCGTCAGTTCCCGCAGCTCATCCACATAATAGGGATTGGGCAAAAACCTTACGTCAAATACCAGGTCCGAATCCTCCGGCAGACCATACTTAAAGCCAAATGACAATACTGTGATCATCAGATTCTGAAATGTGTTTTCTGAAAGGATGATCTGTTCAAGCGCTGACCGAAGATCCCTTGTCAGAAGTTCACTGGTATCGATGATCGTATCTGCTTTTTTCCGAAGATACTGCAGACGCTTACGTTCTTTTTCAATGCCCTGCTCAACGCGTTCATTTCCCGAAAGCGGATGTGCGCGACGCGTTTCTTTATATCGTTTGATCAATACCTTATCCGATGCATCCAGGAAGATGATCCGTAAAGAAAGGTTCCTTTCCTGCATGGATTCGACTGCACGTTTCAATTCGGCAGCTGTTTTCCCGCTGCGGCTGTCGATTCCGAGCGCCACCTTCTGATAAGGAGAACCTTCTGCATTTGCAAGGTCCATAAGACTTCCCAGAAGAGAGATCGGCAGATTATCAACACAATAGTAACCGTTATCTTCAAGTATCTTCAATGCTGTTGATTTGCCCGCGCCGGACATTCCTGTCACGACTACATATTCCATATGCCGTTCCTCCCTTCTTTAAAATTTAAAACTCTCCAAGAAGACGCACTTCTGTCTCCAGTGCCACACCGAACTGCTCCTGTACCACATCCTGAATATAGCGGATCAGATTCAGCACATCCTCTGATGTCGCACCGCCCTTATTGATCACAAAACCACAATGCTTTTCAGATACCTGCGCACCACCGATCGTATATCCTTTCAGGCCTGCATCCTCGATCAGCTTTCCTGCAAAATGTCCCTCCGGACGCTTAAAGGTACTGCCTGCACTCGGATACTCAAGCGGCTGTTTTGATGTAC
>JAZQEX010000037.1:0-6281 GCA_045539215.1 Eubacterium sp.
TGGTATATTCACCCGGCATTTCTATATAATGCTTGGCACAGATATCCGAAAGATCATTCATCAGCCCGGTCATATCCAGATCGTTCACGCTCCGGACCGACATGTATTTGTCAATATAAATATCCAGATCCTCCATCAGCTTCGCGCGGTTTGTTTTTGCGGTAGACGCGCCCATGGATGTCACTGCCGAAACCATTGTCTCCAGGTCTCTTTCCAGAAGTGCAAAAACCAGGTCCTGGATCAAATTGATGCTGGCCTCGCTCACATGTCCGACCATACCGAAATCAATCCAATATGGGACGCCGTGACTGACCATGATATTTCCCTGATGCGGATCCGCATGGAACGTGCCTACATCCAGGATCTGATGCATATAGTTTTCAACGAGGTTGCGGCCGATCTCGTCCAGATTGACGCCCTCCTCGGCCAGCCGTTCTTTCTTAGAAATGGAGCAGCCATCCACAAATGTCATGGTAAGGATCCGTTCCGTAGAAAGTTCATCGATGATCGTGGGGCAGGCAACTTTCGTCTCATCATCGATACAGTGCTCCTTAAAAAACCGTGTATTCTCACCCTCAATGCGAAAATCCAGTTCTTCTTCCGTGACCACTTCCATTTCCTCAATCACGGAAAGCAGATTCACCGCTTTCCCAGAGTCTTCGTTCCCCTTTGCAGCAGCGTTGAATACCGACGCCAGTTTTTTCAGCAGCACAAAGTCCTTGCGCATCATATCCGCGATCAGCGGACGTTGAACCTTTGTCACGACTTCCGTTCCATCCATGAGCACACCGTAATGTGCCTGTGCGATGGAAGCAGAGCCTAACGGTTTATCCCTGAATTCACGGAAAATCTCATCAATCCGTTTGCCAGTCTCTTCTTCGATCACAGCACGCGCCACTTCAGCCTCCAGCGGCTTCACATTCGCGCGCAGCATGCCCAGCTCTTTGCAGTAGCTTTCCGGAAGAAGATCCAGCCTGCTCGACATAATCTGTCCAATCTTCACATAGGTCGGGCCGAGGTCTTCCAACGTCGTGCGCAGTTCCTCCGGCGAAAAACCGCCTGCGTAAAAATTGTGGCGGGCAAAAACGCCGAGAATTTCGGCGGAACGTTTTCTTTCTTTGGTCGTTACAGTCCCGGTCTCGTCGGCAAGTGTCTCTGCAAGTACCTGTTTTTCATTCCTGTTTTCCATTCTCACTACCTCCCTACTTGCCTTTGACCGGCCATATCCAGATCAGCCGCAGCGCACTTACCACAGCAGAAAATACGATCATCCATCCGGTAAGCGTCATCAGACCGCCCGGAGTGTCCCACCAAGGATTGCAGATCGTGATCAGGCCGAACAGGACCAGCAGCAGCGAAAGAACTACCAATACTCCCCATGCCTTCCTTCCAGAACGCCGGGCAAATGCCATGGCATGAAGCAGGCTGTGCAGACCAAATATGATCAGGAAAATACCGAAGATCCAAGCAATCGCATACAGTGTATTGACCTCAGAAATCAAAACCAATGCCCCCACAATTGCCAGTACCAGCGCAATCGCTAAATATATAAAGTTGATCAATGCCTTTTTGCTACTGATAAAATCCAGAACCATGACGACAGCAGCGATTAGCATGATAATGCCCAATGCATTTACCAACGATTCGACATACATATCGGGACAGATCACCATCACGATACCGATTGCCATCAGGATCACCGCTGCCATGATCGAATTTCTCTTCAGCTTGTTTAGTTCCTGAAAGATCATAAAATACCTCTTTTTCCCTTGACTTCCGCAAAATGCTCTTTTATCTTAACTCTCTGGTCAGCCACCTTCTGTTTCATGTCCGCTTTCTTTTCCTCGCGGAGGCGTTTTCTGGCTTCTTTTTCCAGTTCACGTTGTACTTCCATCGCGTGACGCATCTCCTCTGCTACCACGGCAGCCTCTTCGTCTACATAAACCGAATCGAACTTGGAAAACTGCTCTTTCAGTGAGCCTTCCGTATTTTCCTGTACCAGAGCAATCACGGCAACTTCGCCTTCCACGAACTGGTCCGTTACCTGCTCAAGAATCGATGCGTTGTAAACCGCTTCATTTGCGTCAAGCATACTGCCGGTCAGAGCACCCAGGCTGCCACCCAGAAGCAGGCCCAGCGGTCCGCCAAGAAGTCCGATCAAACCTCCGACCACACCGCCGATCAACATATCATCTGCCGTTTCAATTCCTGTGTCAAAGGAATCCAGCATGGATACACCGGTCGCATCCTTCTTGATCAACGCACCTTCTGATATGACATACTCATCGGTGAACGGTTTGTTCTTCAGTTCGGACAGCGCCTGATACGCCTCGCTTTCCACCTTAAATACAACCGAAATAATCTTCTCCATAACATTCCTCCTTTTGGGGCCTGCAAAACACCGGCATTTCCACGACACCCCGTGTTTGCATTTAATAAACAATTAAAGCCGGGAGGTCAGAAAAAAATATATCTGTCACATTCTCCCGGCTAAAAAAACATTTGCTTTCTACAAATAGTTTAACAAAAACTGCTTAAACAATCAATAAATCATCGCCTACTGTCATTCATCATAGCTGTCAATAATCCCGATTTTCCTGTTTACTTTTTTCCAACAACTGATCCAACAATTTTTTTCTCTCTCATCAGATATCGTTTTGATATGATGTAAGCAATATCTTCTTCTCTTTCTGAAAACTGTAAAAAGCTCTTTAAAAACTGATAGATGACATGCAGATATAGTGCACTCGAAAAAGAAAAAGCGCGAGACGTCGCTAGGGGTCCGGGGGGACCCAAGTTTTTTCTCCTATTCCGGCGGCCTGAGCCAGGCATTCTGAAGCCCCTTTATTTAATTACATGACTTGCATTGAATATGATATCCAGGTTTTCCTGATTGACATCAAACTGCCGATGATTATCATGTACCCTATATGGTCCAGTCTCCCTATTGTATCCGCGTATGATGCCATCTTCCTCGAGCTTCTTAACACGTTTCTTTGCCGCCACACGTGACATCCCGATTGCATCGCCAAGTTCCTGATAGCTCATGCGTGCGTTGCTCTGCAGTAAACTTAAGATTTGCTCATCCGTTCTGTCCAACCCCCTTCTCCTATGATCAGCGGCCGGCTTTCTTTTTACTCCACGCCGCGGATCGCAAGAAGCAGGTGCTTCCGCAGGTCCTCGACATAGGGATTGTTTTTCGCTGTTACAAGGACAAGCGCTTGTGCTTCCGGAAGCACAGCCGAGAGGAACTGTGACTGTGTTTTCTCAAACGCCCACTCATCGGTCAGTACGATTCCCCGTCCGAGGAGGACATTTGCGATACAAGTCTGCCAGCTTCGTTCCATCTTAAGGGCAAGATCCAGATGATATGGAGCGAGAATCTTCCGGAGGATTCCGTCCATGTCGGTCACATCGGTCGAAGGAAGATAATACAGGGTCGATCCTGCAAAATCATCCAGTGTAGGATCGGCGTGGTTTTGGCAGACCGGGTGCTTCCGGGAATAAAGGATGCAATTTTCGAGCGGACAAAGCGGAGTGAGGGAGAACAAAGATTTCGACGGGGCAGAATTTTCCAACGTCAGCAGCGCGTCAACGGTGCCCTCTTCCAGTCCGGCATTCATCTCGACGAAACTCATGGCCCGGAACGAAAGGGTGATATTCGGATGTGATTTCTCAAAGGAATGAATGAATTCACTCTGACTCTCCAGCGGAATATATCCAAATATACTTCGCCATTTGCAGAGGATCACAGTATGCCACAATCTTGCCATTCTCCCGTTTCCGTCGGCAAACGGATGAATGAATACAAATTCATAATGAAATACAGCTGCTATAATAAGTGGATGTACTTTCCCTTCGCTTTTCTTCACCCAGGAAAACAGATCCTTGGCAACCGTCGTTCCAATGCTCTTCGAGATGAACAGGATATCATCGTAAGAATCCATATCTTTTTCTTCCAGAATCTGTCTGGTCTGATCCAGCGCGATCACACACGCCTGGTACGCTTCGATTTCCGCTTGATCCGGATCAAGGTACAGTTGCGGATATATCTGCAAGCTGCTCTATGATAAGAGGCACATTCAGCTGGCCTTATCATAGCATACATCCCGGTAGAACTGAAGTCCGGTCCGCTCCTTCATTCCGGAATCTATTCCTCATCTTTCAGTACCACATACACCAGTTCACGTATGTTCTGCTGCGCTCTGTTCAGTTCTTCCTCTGAGGAAAACGCAAAAACTGCCATGCCCACGGGACGGTTGTCGGCGTGAATATCCTCAATATATGATCCGGGTTCACCACCCGGAAATTCCCGGAATATCAGAAGGGCATCCCGGATCGAAGGATCGATATGCACATGATCAAAAACACCTGATGTAAAACTGAATACCGCATAGGCTAATACATATCGTCTCTGTCTCTGAAAGCTTTTCAGCTCTTCATAGTAAGACATATCTCCTACGGCGGTCGTCACGAGAAGCTTTGCATAATCTATTCCACAGGACCGTTTCAGGTCATCCTGACAGTAATATCCTGCCGGCCGCGGATTGATCTCAATAATAAAGAACCTGCCTTCTTTTGTAAAAAATCCTTCTATGTCAAATTCACCGATCCCGGCACCTGATGCCGACAGCACTTTTCTTACGGCAGATTTGAATTCCATCTCCTGATTGCTGTCAAGTGACACCGGATATGTGGTAAGAAGCGGGCGAAGTGGTGCTTCCGGGAAACGATAACTCCAGTATATGCCATCCCAGATAATATCATCTCCGACAAGAAATATTTCTGCTTCCAGCGTCTGAAGCGAGTCATACTCGATAAATTCTTCCACACATACGGCTCCATTCCTGGAATATGATGCTGCTTTTTTAAAAGCAGCGTCCATATCGCTTTCATCATCAATCTTTGTCTGGCCAAAAGAGGAGGAGCACAGAGCCGGCTTAACAATGAGCGGAAAATGAAGCCTGCTGTATTTTTCTTTCAGCCCATCTGATGTGTCCGTCTCGAAATATTCCGGATAGAATACGCCGGCTTCCTTCTGCAGTTCACGAAAACGCCCTTTTTCCAAAAGAGACCTGACACACGCCGGACTGTTTCCGGGCAATCCGAGTTCTTCTGCAATGACCGCTGCCACAAGCGCGGTCTTATCCCATACACCCAGCACCCCGTCAATATCCTCTTTTCTTGCGATCTCAAGCAGCCTGTCGGTTTCATTGGAATCGACTGCATAAACCCGGTCCGCATTTGCGGCTGACATATCATCCTCTTCTCTGACGCACGCTACCGTTTTAAGGCCAAGCTTACGTGCGGCCTCCACTGCCATGAGAAGCCGTCCGTCCAGAGACGATGACATGATCATTATTTTCTTACTCATCTTTTCCCTGCCTTCCGTTATATTTCTCCAGTACATCTTTTTTGATCAGAGTGGAACTGATCTCCGGCGTCCTTTTGAGACGAATGACAGATTTTCCGTGCACATCACACCACTCTTCTATTTCATCGAACCGTCTGCCGAAATGATTTTCCCCCAGCGCAAGAATATCAAAATCTGTCATTTCCATTGTAGCAGCGCAAAGTGTATCATAAACGAACGCCTCATCCACGATACGCAAAGCCTTTACCATCTCCAGACGATCCTCCGTAGAATAAAAACAGGGCTGGTCAGGTTTGAACCGTTCTACATATGCTCCGTTCTGTACCCCTACGATCAGGTAATCCCCGTATTCCCTGCACTTTTTAAACAGGTTCAGATGCCCTATATGAAAATAATCAAATACCCCAAAAGTCAAAACCCTTGTCATCACTTTAATTCCTCAATATAATCTTCTCTGATCTGTGTAAGCGCCATATAAACCGGATCATAAACCCGGGTACCGATGCACGTTTCCCGGTATTTTTCATAAAGAACGGGCAGCTCCGTACAGCCGAGTATGCATACTTTACTTCTGTGGATCAATCCCGAAAAGATCGTGCCCGTGACATCTGAATACCGGTTTCTTTTTACCGCTTCAATGCAGTCCCGCAAAAGAGTATATTCTTCTTTTCCCGGTACGTTGCATCTGATCCCGCGCGCACGGCAGGCATCCTGATAGATCTCGGAATCTATGGTTCCCTCGGAAGCCAGGAGAAATACTTCACTTACCTCATCTTCACATAATCCGTCTGCGCAAACCTCAATGATGTTTTTGATCCTTCCTTCCGCCTCCGGAACCTTGCGATAAATATCGGGAAGAAACAGGTGTGCCGTATTACATGCCACCAAAATCTGATCACAGCCGTTC
>JAZQEX010000038.1:0-6243 GCA_045539215.1 Eubacterium sp.
AAGAAACTTTGGAGATACCCTGTACACCGGATTTCTTGTTCAGAACGTTCATAACGCCTGCGATATCCAGGTTTTCTTTCTTTGCAATGAACTCCATGATCGCCGGATCGATGTCACCGGAACGGGTTCCCATTACAAGACCTTCAAGCGGAGTAAGACCCATGGATGTGTCTACACACTTGCCGTTAACAACAGCACTGATGGAAGCACCGTTACCAAGATGAGCTACAACGATCTTGGAATTGTTGATGTCCAGGCCTGCAAACTCAGCAAAGTGTTTGGATACGAAGCTGTGGCTGGTTCCGTGGAAGCCGTATCTTCTGACTTTATATTTCTCATAATATTCATAAGGAAGACCATATAAGTAAGCCTTGGTCGGCATGGTCTGATGGAAAGCGGTATCAAATACACCTACCATCGGTACGCCCGGCATAAGCTCCTGGCATGCACGGATACCAATCAGGTTTGCCGGATTGTGAAGCGGTGCAAGGTCGTTGCACTCTTCTACTGCTGCAAGCATCTCATCATCGATGATTGCGGAAGAAGCGAACTTCTCACCGCCGTGTACGATACGATGGCCGACAGCTTCTACTTCGCTCAGATCTTTGATCGCGCCTGTGGTCGGATTTACAAGTGCGTCAAGAACCAGCTGGATCGCCTCTTTATGAGTCGGCATAGCCGGTGTGGACTGCTCTTTGTCGCAGCCTGCCTTCTGATATGTCAGAGCGCCGTCGATACCGATACGCTCGCAAAGGCCTTTTGCCATTACCTGTTCTGTTTCAGAATCGATCAGCTGATATTTCAGAGATGAACTTCCGCAGTTAATAACTAAAACTTTCATTTGTTTAGCTCCCTTCCTTATAAATTAAAATGTCACAGATACTATCATTATAAACATATTTCAGAAGTTCGCAAGATTTTTCTTTGCATTTTAAGTAAGCCACAATATAATAGTAGGAAACGAAATGAAGGGAGCGTCAGATTGAAGGTTGCAGGTGTCATAGCAGAATACAATCCGTTTCATAACGGACATCAATATCATTTGGAACAGACCCGTAAGCTTACCGGGGCAGATTATATTGTTGTCATTATGAGTGGAGATTTCGTACAGCGGGGCGGCCCTGCCATCACGGATAAATATCTGCGCGCAAAGTCTGCCCTGGAGAATGGCGCCGATCTCGTGATCCAGATGCCCGTAACAGGCAGTACATTGAGTGCTGGCGAATATGCCAAATGCGGCGTAGAGACACTCTCCCGTCTTGGCATCGTGACAGATATTTCCTTTGGATGTGAGGCAAAAAACGCAGCGGAACAACAGCTGCTTATTAAAACCGCCGGATTTCTGCACGATGAATCCAAAGCATTCCAATCGATTCTTGCGGAAGGCATGCGCAGAGGACTGACGTTTCCGGCGGCCAGGGCGAATGCGTTATGCTCCTTTTGGGAAAGAGAACCTGGACTTCAAAATACGCTGCAGACTGTGCTTGCGTCGCCGAATAATATTCTCGCTCTGGAATATCTCCATGCAAATTTGGAAACGGATCACCCGATGGTTCCCTGCATGGTCACACGTGCAGGTTCTGCTTACCACGAACAGTCGCTTTCCGACACAGCATCTTTCCCGTCTGCAACTGCGATCAGACAGCGCTTGTTTGAACAGTATTCCGATTCCGGTAAAACAGAACGATCCGATGATATATTCACCGGTCATATTCCGTCATCTTCCAATCAACAGCTTACAGAATATCTGGCCAGCCATCGTCCGCTTTCGGAGGATGATTTTTCAGATATGCTCTTTTATGCGTTGCGTTCACAAATAGACACCTTGTCTGAACGGTTCTCTCAGAACGTTGAACTATCCAATACGATCAAAAACAAACTGGAGACGTTTTCTGACTGGAAAACGTTTGCTCTCTCCTGCAAAGGAAAAAATCAGACACTGACAGCTGTCAACAGATATCTGACCCATATTCTTTTGGGAATCGATGCAGCGATGCTTTCTAAGATGCGAAAATCAGGGTTTGCGCCATATGCACGTGTTCTCGGATTTCATCGTGATGCGGCACCGCTTCTGTCTAAAATGAATGAAGCAGCCACGATCCCTGTCATCACACATCCGGCACAGGCACTTCGGGATATGGATGCAGATCTGGCGTCGTTATTCCGGCTGGATCTGGCTTCTGCAGAACTGTACTCCTATGCCGCTGATCCGGATCATAATGCGCATAGTTCCGAGCTCCGTCATCCTCTTGTTTATCTTTAATAAAACCCTTTCATATATTTAGGTTATATTACCCATAAATGCTTCCATTTTTTGCGGAATTCTGGTTGACTTTCCCTTGAAATCCATGCATGTATTCCTTATAATTGTATATGAAGTTGTACAAGATTATCCGCAAGGATAATCGTTTCACTTTTTACATGAGGCAAGGAGAAGAATTATGAGTGATGCAAAAATCAGACCTTTCAAAAAGGTCATGGTGGCAAACAGAGGGGAGATTGCCATCCGGGTATTCCGTGCATGTCAGGAACTTGGAATATCCACCGTCAGCATTTATTCTAAGGAAGACCGATATGCGGCATTCCGCAGTAAATCTGACGAATCTTATCCGCTCGATCCGAACAAGGGACCGATCGATGCGTATCTGGATATTGATACGATCATCAAGATCGCTGTTGCGGAAGGCGTTGACGCGATCCATCCGGGTTATGGATTCCTTTCTGAGAATCCGAATTTTGTAGATGCATGCGAGAAAAACGGCATCGTCTTCATTGGCCCGACAAGTAAAATTATGAACCAGATGGGTGACAAGATCTCTTCGAAGAAAATGGCGATCGAAGCTGATGTTCCGATCATCCCTGGTGTAGATTATGCAATCAAGGATTTTGAAAAAGCTGCTGAAGTAGCACAGATGGTCGGTTTTCCGGTTATGCTGAAAGCTTCTAACGGTGGTGGCGGACGTGGTATGCGTATCGTCAACCGTCTGGAAGACCTCGAGCAGGAATTCGAAGAAGCGAAAAATGAATCCAAGAAAGCATTCGGTGATGACAAGATCTTCATCGAGAAATATTTAAGAAGCCCGAAGCACATCGAAGTTCAGGTTCTTGGTGATAACTATGGTAACGTTGTACATCTGTATGACCGTGACTGTTCTGTACAGCGTCGTCATCAGAAGGTTGTTGAGTACGCTCCTGCTTTCTCAATTCCGGATGAGACCAGACAGATCATCTTTGATTCTGCGATTCGTATGTGCAAGGCTGTTAACTACCGCAACGCAGGTACCTGTGAGTTCCTGGTAGATGCAGATAACAATCCTTACTTTATCGAAATGAATCCGCGTGTTCAGGTTGAGCATACCGTATCTGAAGAAGTAACCGGTATCGATATCGTTGCTTCCCAGATTCTGATCGCAGAGGGTTATCCGCTTGATTCTCCGCAGGTTCGTATCTATGGCCAGGATTCCATTACGTGCAATGGCTATTCCATCCAGACACGTATTACGACAGAAGATCCGGCAAACAACTTCCTGCCGGATACAGGTGAGATTACTGTTTATCGTGCCGGTGAAGGTGCCGGTATCCGTCTTGACGGTGGTAATGGCTTCCAGGGTGCTGTCATCACACCGTTCTATGACAGCTTACTTGTAAAAGTTATCTCTCATGCGCGTGATTTTGATATTGCGATCAATAAATCCATCCGTGCTATGACTGAGATGCGTATCCGTGGTGTTAAGACAAACATTCCGTTCCTTGTAAACGTACTGAATCATCCGGTTTTCCGTAATGGTCAGTGCTACACGACTTTCATTGAAGAAACACCGGAACTGTTCGATATGTCAATGGGTCAGGACCGTGCAACGAAAGTGCTTGAGTTCCTGGGTGACAAGATCGTCAATGAAAGCGGCGGAAAGAAAGCAAAATATGAAAACCGTGTACTTCCGTATCTTGATGAATCCAAACCGGTTTACGGTATGCGTGATGAGTTCCTGAAGCTTGGCGCAGAAGGTCTGATGCAGAAGATCCTTAATGATAAGAAGCTTTATGTAACTGATACTACCATGCGTGACGCACAGCAGTCTCTGATGGCAACCCGTATGAGAAGCAAGGATCTGTGCGGTGCCGCAAAGGCAACCAATGCATATCTTGCAAATGCATTCTCCGCTGAGTGCTGGGGTGGTGCTACATTCGATACCGCTTATCGTTTCCTGCATGAGTCACCGTGGGAGCGTCTTGAGCTCTTAAGACAGCGCATGCCGAATACATTGCTGCAGATGCTGCTTCGTGCTTCGAATGCTGTAGGTTATACCAACTATCCGGATAATGTTGTTACAGAGTTCATTAAGATGTCTGCTGACTATGGCATCGATGTATTCCGTATCTTCGATTCCCTGAACTGGGTTGAAAATATGAAGGTACCGATCGATGCAGCATTGAAGACCGGAAAGATCGTAGAAGGTACCATCTGCTATACCGGTAATGTAATCAGTCCGGATGAGACCAAATATACTCTGGATTACTACATCAACATGGCACTTGAGCTTGAGAAGCTTGGTGTACATGCGATCGCGATCAAGGATATGGCTGGTCTGCTGAAACCGCTTGCAGCGAAAGAACTTGTAACTGCACTCAAGAAAGAGCTTCATGTTCCGCTTCATCTGCATACACATGATTCCACAGGTAACGGCGTAGCTACCGTTCTGATGGCAGCTGAAGCAGGTGTAGATATTGTCGATCTGGCAATTGAGTCCATGTCCTCTCTTACCAGCCAGCCTTCACTGAATGCTGTTGTAGAGGCTACAGAAGGATCTGCTCGTGAGACCGGCCTGAAATATGAAGAACTTGATGAGCTGAGCCGTTACTATAGCCGTGTTCGTAAGGTTTACACGTCCTTCGAGAGCGATATGAAGTCTCCGAATGCTGAGATCTACAAATTCGAGATCCCGGGTGGCCAGTACTCCAACCTGCTTGCTCAGGTAACCAGCATGGGTTCACCGGAAGACTTCGAGTTCATCAAAGTGCTTTACAAAGATGCAAATGATCTGCTTGGCAATATTGTAAAAGTTACACCGACATCCAAGGCAGTCGGCGATCTTGCGATCTTTATGTATAAGAATGGTCTGACGAAGGAAAACATCCTTACAGCAGGTGCAGGCCTCTCCTATCCGGATTCCGTAGTATCCTACTTCCAGGGTATGATGGGACAGCCTTATGGCGGTTTCCCGGCAGAGCTTCAGAAGATCGTTCTGAAAGATATCGAACCGCTGACAGATCGTCCGGGTAAGACACTTGAGCCGGTAGATCTTGATGCGATCGTTGAGAAGCTGCGTTCTGAGCATGATTTCTTCAAAGACAAAGACGATCGCTATATGAAGAGATGTGCATTGAGTTATGCACTTTATCCGAAAGTATATGAAGATCATTGCGAATACTATGAGACTTACAATGATATGACACGTCTTGAAAGCCATGTATTCTTCTTCGGTCTTGCAAAGGGCGAAGAGACCTACTTAAGACTTGGCGAAGGTAAAGAAGTCCTGATCAAATATCTGGATCAGAGTGATCCGGATGCAAACGGTATCAGAAACGTAATGTTCCTTGTAAACGGAGCTGTTCGTACGGTTAAGATTCAGGATAAGACCCTTGAGATCAAGACAGACCGCAAGCTGAAAGCTGAGAAGAACAATCCGAAACATCTTGGATCTTCGATTCCGGGTACAGTCAGCAAGGTTATCGTCAAAGAAGGCGATGTAGTTGAAAAGAACCAGGCACTGATGACTGTCGAAGCGATGAAGATGGAAACAACTGTTGTATCTAAGGTTAACGGTACTGTGGATAAGATCTATGTACAGCCGGGCGACTCCGTACATCAGGATGACCTGCTCATCTCCTTCCACTTCCTGGATGAAGAAGACGAGGCTGAAGAAGAATAAGATTCTTGCTTCAAGTGATAATAAAAGTAAAGAAGAGATTCGGTCAACTGACCGAATCTCTTCTTTTTAAATTATCATAATTTGTAAGTAAGCTCCCAATACGGTCAGCCTTTCCACAGAAGCGTATACGCTTTAGTGATGGAATAATCTTAATCCTGTGAAGCACATAGCAATACCGTACTTGTTGCAGGTCTCGATGACATTGTCATCTCTTACGGAACCACCGGGCTCAGCGATGTACTTGACACCACTCTTGGCAGCGCGGTCGATGTTGTCACCGAAGGGGAAGAATGCATCGGAGCCCAGAGCCACA
>JAZQEX010000039.1:0-55838 GCA_045539215.1 Eubacterium sp.
GTGGCTTGTGACAAAGGAGTCTGGCGTGCAGGGCGGATTTCCCGAAAAAGCACAGGCAGCTGCCGAAGAAGGCATCGGACTGATCATTATTGACCGGCCGGAAAATGCACAAGTTTTAAAAAATATCACGCTAGCGGGATATTCTGAAAAATATATGGTATGCGACACGGTGTCATCCTGTCTGAAAGAGGTCTATCAGGTATTCGGGATTGCGCCGAAAAAGAAATTTACGCTTCTTGGCATCGGACCGGGCAGCGCAGGCGGGCTGACGATAGAGGGCAAGCAGGCTTTGGAAGAGGCAGATGTTGTCTTCGGCGCGACGCGTATGCTGGAGATTCTGGATAAGACCGGGCTGCAGAAACCTACCTTTAAATCCTGGAAGCCGGCGGAAATGAAGCAGTTTGCGGATGAAAATCCGCAGTATCAGAATGTTGTGGTCGCACTGTCGGGGGATACAGGTTTTTATAGCGGTGCGGCAAAGCTCCTGGAAGTATGGAAGGACGAGGATGTCGTTGTGCTGCCCGGACTTTCGACAATGCAGGTACTTTGCGCAAAGGCAAAAACTGACTGGCAGCATGTGTATTGCATGAGCAGGCACGGGCGTGCGGGAAATCTGCTTTCTTCCCTGCGGACGCAGGAGGCACTTTTCCTGTTGCCGGGAGAAACACTGCCGGAGCTTTGCGAGAAGCTGATCGAAGGCGGATATGAAAATGTGTTGCTGGCAGTCGGGAGCAAGCTTTCTTATGAGGATGAGAAGGTGCTTGTCGGAACGCCGGTGGAATTGAAGAATGAGACCTGTGCAGAGCCGTATGCAGTCCTGATCAAAAATCCTGCAGGGCAGAATGCTGTTGTCACACCGGGTATCCCGGATGCAGACTTTTTACGGGTGATGGCCGGAACGAAGCAGACAGAAGCCAAAGCGGAGCAGCCCGAAGCAGGACAGAAACCGGCGAAACCAAAGCGTACGGTTCCGATGACGAAGGAAGAGATCCGCACGGTTTCGCTTGCGAAGCTGCGCCTGAGTAAAAACGCAGTCGTCTATGACATCGGTGCGGGTACGGGATCGGTATCGGTCGAAGCAGCAAGAATGGCGTATGCCGGTACGGTTTATGCGATCGAGCAGAATCCGACAGCGGTAGCGCTTTTGCATGAAAACAAGAAAAAATTCGCGCTTGATAATATGGAGATCATTGAGGGTCTCGCGCCGGAGGCGATGGCGGATCTGCCGGCTCCGACGCATGCGTTTATCGGTGGCAGTAAGGGAAATCTGAAAGCCATTGTTGAGATGCTGATGGAGAAAAATCCTAATGTGCGCATCGTGATCAATACGGTGACGGTTGAGACGGAGATGGAGGCACGCGAGGTGCTGGATGATCTGGAACAGAAGGCGACAGGTTCTGAGACCGATACAGGCGATGGTGTCCGGAAAGCTACAGGGTTCCAGTCGGAAGTCATCCGTCTGTCTGTGACCAGAGAAGAACGGGTTGGCCGGTATCACATGCAGCGCGCGGAGAACCCGATCGCGATCGTTTCGTTCGGAGGAGAGAATGAGTAAGATTCCACGTATTATGCTTGCGGCGCCGGCTTCCGGCAGCGGCAAGACCGTGATTACATGTGCACTTCTTAGAGCCTTTCAGAAGGAAGGGCTGAAAATGGCATCGTTTAAATGCGGACCGGATTATATCGATCCGCTGTTTCACGAGCAGGTCTTTGAGATTGAGACACGCAACCTGGATCCGTTTTTCTCTGATGAAAAAGAGCTTTGCCGGATCGTTGGCAAAGGCGCAAAAGAGAAGGATCTGTCCATTATTGAGGGCGTGATGGGTTATTATGACGGCCTGGGCGGGGTGTCTACAGATGCTTCGGCCTATGATGTTGCCAGAAAGACGAAGTCGCCGGTAATCCTGATCATCAATGCCAAGGGTGCCAGTGTTTCGCTGGCGGCACAGATCCGCGGGTTTTTAGAGTATCGGGAGGATCATCAGATCTGTGGGGTGATCTTGAATCGGGCAACGAAGGGAATGTTTCCTTTGCTCAAAGGGTTTCTGGAGCAGGAGCTTGGCATTCATGTATTTGGCTATTTTCCAGTGATGGAAGAAGCGCAGTTTGAGAGCAGACATCTGGGGCTTTTGCTGCCGGATGAGGTGCAGGATATCAGCGCGCGTCTGGATGCGCTTGCAGATGTTTGTCTTGAGACGATCGATCTGGCAGCGATGCGGGAAGCGGCAAATCAGGCAGAGGATCTTTCGGAGGCGGAAGCCGGGACATTGAAGGATGCACAGACGATTGGCGAAAGCATGTCGGTAGTGACACCGGTGGCAGATAAAAACCGCATCCGCATTGGCGTAGCGCGTGATGAAGCATTTTGCTTTTATTACCATGAAAACCTGGATCTCCTGGAAGAACTGGGGGCAGAAATTGTGAAGTTTTCACCGATTCACGACGCATCGCTTCCTGAGAATATTCAGGGGCTTTTGATCGGCGGCGGTTATCCGGAATTGTATGCGAAGCAGTTGTCTGAGAATGTGTCCATGCGGACTGCGATCCGTGATGCGGTAGCAGGCGGCATGCCGACATTGGCAGAGTGCGGCGGGTTTATGTATCTGATGCGCCAGATGGAAGACATGGAAGGCAATTCATATGAAATGTGCGGCGCGCTTTCCGGAAAGGCGTGGCGGACGCAGCGTCTGCAGCGGTTTGGTTATGTGACGCTGACAGCGCAGGATGAATCATTGGCCGGTCCAGTGGGAGAGCAGATTCGCGCGCATGAATTTCATTATTTTGATACAGATTTTAACGGCGAAGTTTTCCGGGCGAAAAAGCCGACCGGGAAACGGGAATGGGACTGCATGGTAGGTACGGAGACGATGTTTGCGGGATTCCCGCATTTGTATTATCCTTCCAATCCAAACGTGGCAAAACGTTTCTTAGAGCGTGCAGCAGCATTTCAAAAATCTTGAAAGGATATAACAAAATGATCATTCTTGTGATAGGCGGCAGCGCCAGCGGGAAATCAGAATATGCGGAGAGCCGTATGATGGAGTGGGAGAATCGTGTTTATTTTGCGACAATGCTTCCGTATGGCAGAGAGAGCGAGCGCACGATCCTGAGACATCAGCTGCTCAGAAAGGGAAAAGGATTCAAGACGATCGAGTGTGGCGCCGGTCTGACGCAGATCGAGATCGATCCGGAACAGGCGATCTTGCTGGAGGATCTGCCGAACCTCGTAGCAAACGAGCTTTATGCCAAAGAAAACGGTCTGACGGACGATTGGCCAGATGATCTGGACAATCCCGATCTTTGGATCGATGAAAGCGTACTGGAAATGCAGACGGTGGATTCCGTGGAGGAAATGCCGCCGGAGGAACGCATTCAGCAGGATCTGGAGCACATCATGAAGGCGAAGCATCTGGTGATCGTGACCGGGGATATTTTTGCGGATGGAGTCGATTACGATCCGGAGACGGAAACGTATCGAAAGCTTCTGGCGCGGACCAATCAGTGGATCGCACGGTACGCGGATGAAGTGGTCGAGGTGATCCACGGAATTCCGGTTCGGAGAAAGTAAGAGTTTGATATGACGCATTTGCGTAAATAAAAAGTTAGATGTGGCGCATTTGCTCAGTGAATAGAAAGTAAACATTTATGTCAGAGGGAACAAGTAAAAAACAAAAAAAGCCCGGAACGTTCGCCAATAGTTTTCGAATCGCGTTTTTGATGTATTCGAGGATCCCGATGCCGCAGGCGGATTGGGAAGCGGCGAACATGCGCTATGTGATGTGCTTTTTTCCACTGGTCGGCGCAGCGATCGGTGCAGTCGTATTTGGCATCAGCAAGCTGTGTGCATGGCTCTCGGTACCGTCGCTTTTGGCGGCGATCGTTCTGATCTTTTTGCCGATTTTGATCAGCGGAGGGATTCATCTGGACGGCTTCATGGATGTCTGTGACGCGATCGGTTCCAGACAGGAGCCGGCGCGCAAGTTAGAGATCATGAAGGATTCGCATGTCGGGTCTTTCGCGGTGCTTGGTCTGTTTGTACTGCTTTTGTTAAATCTGGGATGCTGGTACCAGATTCCTGTGGAGTGTCTGCAGGTTCTGGGGATCGGGTTTGTGATGTCCCGTGCGATGTCAGGATTCCTTGTGGTTCGGGAAAAGGCAGCCAGAAAAGATGGCCTGAACGCGATGTTTTCCGGCGCAGCAGAGAAGAACCTGACGAAGATTGTTCTGTGTATTTACATGGTAGCGTGTGTGGTTGTAATGCTGATCGCAAACATCCCTGCGGGAATCGCGGCATGTGTTGCGGCGTTTGGCTGCCTGGTCATCATTCCGAAGGTGGCAAAGAGACAGTTTGGCGGATGGACAGGTGATGTGGCAGGCTATTTTTTGCAGGTCTGTGAAGTCGCGATGGCGATTGCGGCGGTTGTCGTGTGGAATATTGCAATGAGATAAGACTGGAGGGTCGGTATGATTTTAATAACAGGCGGTGCCTGGCAGGGAAAACGGGAATATGCGTATGGTCTGATGGATACAGACAGCGATAAAAAGCTGATCATCGAGGGAGACCGCTGCAGCCTGGAGGATATGAAACGGGTACAGATCGTAGATCAGCTGCATCTTTGGATCAAACGAAAAATGGAAGAGTTCATGCCACAGCGTGCGACAGGCGGATTTGACGGCATGGGTCAGGGCTTTGATGACGGCTGGGATGAGCGGGTCTTTGACCAGCAGGAACTGCTTTTGACACAGGAGAAGATCTGGCAGGAGCTGATGGAGGTCGTGGCGGAAAATCCGGATGTGATCTTCATCGTCAATGAACTTGGCTGTGGTGTGATCCCGATGGAAATGTTTGACAGAAGATACCGGGAGCTGGTCGGACGCACGTGTTGTGACTTGGCGAAGGAAGCAAAGGAAGTGCATCGCGTGATCTGTGGCGTCGGGACGGTGATCAAGAAGGATGTAACAGAAGCGGCAAAGGCTTCTGATGATAAGACGGCAGGCGAAGACGCACAGATGCCGTCAGACGCTGACGTAAAACCTCAGGCAGATGCAGACAGTGAAGATGTGCAGACAGGTTCGAATGATGATGGCGGCCAGGCTGAAGTAAGCAATGATGGCGGCCAGGCTGATCCGGAAAACACAGCGGAGGAGAAGTAAAGAATGGCAGCAGTGATAGTGATCTGGATCGGGTTTTTACTGGACCTGATCCTGGGAGACCCGCCAAAGCTTTATCATCCTGTGCGTTGGTTTGGAAAGGAAATCAGTTTTCTGGAGAAACGGTTGTTAAAGCAGCCAGAGACCGGTGCGGCCGGAACACAGGCGGCAGGAGAGACCGGTGCATCCGGCGAAGCGGCAGAAGCCGAGGCAGGAACATCGACAGATCCGGCAGAAGCCGAATCCGTCCGAAAACACCGCGAGCGGCGTAACGGCGCAGTCATGGCAGTGATTGTGATGGCGACGGCGTTTGTTGTATCGGCATTGATCTTATGGATCTGCTACCGTGTGCATTTAATCCTCGGTATTGCAGTGGAAGGCTGGCTTTGCTACAGGATGGTGGCAGCACGTTGTCTTCGGGATGAAAGCGTGCCGGTGTATCGGGCATTAAAGAAGCATGACTTGCCTGCAGCGCGGAATGCGGTCTCCCGAATCGTCGGCAGAGATACGGATACGCTCGATGAAGAGGGCGTGGCCAAGGCGACGGTCGAGACCATTGCGGAAAATGCATCTGACGGTGCGGTTGCACCATTGTTTTACATGATGCTATTTGGCGCAGTTGGGGGCTTTGTATATAAGGCAGTGAACACCATGGATTCGATGGTGGGCTATAAAAATGATAAGTACCAGTATTTCGGAACCGTGGCTGCAAGGATCGATGATGTGCTGAATTTCATTCCTTCGAGGATCTGTGCAGTGCTGATCATCTGGTGCAGCTGGGGAAGAAAGTTTGACCGGAAGCTGGCGGAAAAGGTCTGGAAGCGCGACAGGCGAAAACACAAAAGCCCGAATTCCGCACAGAGTGAGGCGGCAATGGCCGGTGCGCTTGGCGTAGAGCTTGCGGGTGATGCAAGCTATTTTGGAAAGATCGTAAAAAAAGATACAATCGGCGATCGTACACGCGCGATCGAACCGGAGGATATCATCCGTGCAAACCGGATGCTTTATAGGGTTGTGTGGGTGATGATGATCCTGTTTACCGTAATCAGAGGCGTGATCGGAATTGCAGGTTAAAAGTTCATCTTTAGTACTAGGAAAGGATGGAGAATAATGGGAATCTTAGACGTATTAAAAACAAGAATGCTTTGTGTAGACGGCGGTTTTGGAACGGCACTCATCAAATATGGTATGGGGCCGGGCGAACTGTCTGAACGATGGAATGTAAACCATCCGGAGGACGTGATCGAGATCCACAAATCATTTTTGGATGCCGGGGCAGATATCATTCTGGCAAATACATTTGGTGCCAATGTTTATCATTATGATGACGAAGCGGAGATGGAGCAGGTGATCCGCGCGGGAATTGACTGCGCAAAGAAGGCCGTAGCAGCCAGTGGAAAAGAAGCATATGTTGCGCTGGATATCGGATCGACCGGAAAACTGTTGCCGCCGATGGGGTCACTTCCATTTGATGAAGCAGTAGATTCCTTTGCAAAAATGATCAAAATCGGCGTAGATGCAGGCGCAGACCTGGTCTGGGTCGAGACGATGAATGATGTTTACGAGCTGAAAGCGGCAGTGGTCGCAGCGAAAGAAAACTGTAATCTGCCTGTTTTTGCGACAGCTGTTTATGATAAAAATGCCAGAATGCTGACAGGGACGAGACCGGAGACGGTGGTAGCGATGCTCGAAGGCCTTGGCGTATCCGCACTGGGAATCAACTGTGGAACAGGACCTGTGGATGCAAGGGCGGCCGTTGAAATTCTCTCAGAGTATGCGTCTGTTCCGCTGATCGTAAAGCCGAATGCAGGCCTGCCGCATGTGGTGGATGGCGTGACATGTTATGATATCGCACCGGAGGATTTTGCAAAAGAGATGGCAGACCTTGTTCAGATTCCGGGTATCGGAATCGTGGGCGGATGCTGCGGCACGACACCGGAACACATCCACGCGGCATGGGAAGCAGTCAATGCCTGTGTGAGTGGTCCGATCGAGGTAACAGAAAAAGGACATGCGCTGATCTCGTCGAGCCAGATGTTTCTGGATATTGCAGACGGAGATTTTGAACTTGGCACATCGATCGATGCGTCTCAGGATGAAGATCTGTTGGAGGATCTTCTGGACGGATTTGTTGATTCCGTTATGGACTTGGCTGACGATGACGCAGATGACGGCGCGGAAATTTTGAACATCAAACTTGCTGCAGATGGCGTCGATGAGGCGGCGATGACAAAACAGGCCATCATCGAGCTGCAGAATCTTAACATGCTTCCGATCTCAATTCAGAGCACGGATCCTGATACCATCCGCGAAGCGCTCCGCATCGTGAACGGAAAAGCGATGGTAAATGTTTCTGGTGCGACAGAGGAAGAGATTGCGGAAATCATGCCGGTCGTGGAGCAGTACGGCGCGGAAATATGGCCGAGGTAAGCGATTTTTCTGGGGAACAACATGAAGCAGATTGATCTTTTTAACATCAAATTGAATCATATCCGGATCTTCCTTCTGGCGGTGGAGACGGGCAGTTTTTCGAAGACGGCGGCGGAGCTTCATGTGACGCAGCCGATGGTAACAAAGACGATCCAGACGCTGGAACAGGAGCTGGACCTGATCCTGTTTTTAAGGGACAAGGGTAAGATTTTGCTGACGCCTGCAGGACGGGAGCTCTACGTGCAGTGGTCGAACCTTTTGCAGTATTTTGAAAACTCGATCGAGGATGCGAGCGTGCAGCAGGAGGGTGTCATGAGCCGGTTTGTGGTCGGTGTCGGATATCTGATGCCGTCGGATCATCTTGAGCGCCTGCGCAAGGCATATCGGTCACTGGCGGAAAATATCAAGGTGCATTTTGAGAGCCGTCCGCAAAGTATGGCATGGGACAGACTTCGAAACGGCGAGGTGGATATTATTTTGGTGTCCGGACATATCCTGCCGGATGAAAAACCTTCGAATATCGACTGGTGTATCATTCAGGAATCAGACCTGGCGGTGTTTGTCTCAAAGGAAAATCCGCTGAGCAAAAAAAAGAAGATCACATTTGCCGATCTCAGAGAAGAGGAGTTTATCGTGTTTTCTTCCGATACGGACAGCAGGTATATGCAGCTTTTAAATCACCTGGCTTCGGAAGCCGGTTTTACGCCGCGCATTTCCTGTTATGTACCGGATGAATCATCATTTGCGATCAATCTCTGGATGGACAACGGGATCGTCCTGGCAGACCAGAGCATGCTGATGGATGATACGAATGTGAAATGTTTTCCGCTGGAAGGCAGGGGGAATCATCTATGCATGGCATGGCGGATTCCAAAGGAGGTACAACGCAGACACGAACTGAAAAAAGTAACGAATGCGATCATAGATTCGTTCTCATAACCTATTCCAAAACGTTATAGGTCAATAAAGAAGGTTCATTTTTCAAAAAATGGACCTTCTTTTATAATGTTATTAAGATCAAAAATGATATAGATATGATATCGATGCGTTTATAAAAATGACAGGAGGAAGAACTATGAATTCAATGGAAAGATACCAGAAAATGTTAAGCATGACACCGTATGCAGACCGTTCGGAGATGCCGGTCTTCCCGATGATGCTTGTACCGTATGCTACTTTTGCAGGGATGACACAGGCAGAGACGATCGAGGATCCCGTTAAATGGCTGCAGGCAATGGAGATTACATTTGAGAAGATCGGCAGACCGGATATCGTAATGCCGATGTGTCCGAGAGATACCATTTTTGTTATGGGTCTTCCGGCAAGAATTCCGGGCATTGACCTGGGCGAGAATGAGCTGTATCAGTTCGTTGAGACACCGTTTTTCGATGATCCTTCTGAATATGAAAAAATCCTGCAGATGGGATGGCAGGCATGGCATGGCATGTACATGTGCCGCATCCAGAACCCGCCGCTGACCAGCCCGGACCAGCTGATGGCACGTTACGGTCTGATGGGCGAGACCATGGGCATGACGATGGGGCATATCTACAGTAAGGGTATGGAGCCGGATTTCCACTCTGCAACAGCACCGATCTTTGATACGCTTTCGATGGCTCGCTCGATGGAAGAGTTTATCTATGATCTTTACGATGATCCGGGTCCGATCATGGACGTTATCAATAAGTATCAGGCAGAAGCAGATATGCAGACGATCGGCATGGTGAAGGCAAACCACGGCACACGTGTCGGCTGCTTTGCAATGCGTTCCTGCGCGACCTTCCTGTCACCGGATATGTTTGAAGAGTATGCATGGCCGGCATTAAAGGGCATGATCGAGCGCTTCCATGAGGCAGGCCTGATGATGGTCCTTCATGCAGATGCAGACTGGACACCGATGCTTGAGTATTTCCTGCAGGTTCCGAAGGGAAGTGTACATCTTGAGCTTGACGGTATGACCGATATGGAAAAAGCTTATGATATCCTCGGCGGATGGCAGACGATCCGTGGTGATGTTCCGGCTACGATGCTTGCATACGGTACGGCTGATGAAGTGCGTGAATACTGCGAGAAGCTGATCAAGATGGGTATGAAGGGTGGATTCGTACTTGGATCCGGCTGTGAAGTGCCGATGAACGCAAAGATCGAGAATGTAAAAGCAATGATCGATTCTGTAAGAGGATAATACTTGTTAAAATGATCCTGTCAGGCAGGGCTGTGTATGCAGCCCTGCTTTTTTATATTGTTTCAAGAAGCATGTAGATTTGATATACTATACTTGAAATGAATTCTTTTAAAGGAGGTGCTTTATATGAAGCTGGATTTAAAAGGACTTAAAATCGTATGGGTCGGGATGCTGTTAAGTATCGCTGGCAGCTTGTGCAGTGGTTCCGGTGGCAGAAATGCGGTGCAAGGCGTGGCAGAATTGACGGTTACGGAAAGCACTGCCGGCGCAAGTGTACCGGGAACGATCGGCGGTATCATAGGCATTGTTGCATTTATTCTGGTGATCGTAGGATTAAGTAAATTAAAGGATGTTTCACCATATTTTAAAAAGGCAAGAAATCTTCAGATCGTGTTACTGATCCTGGCAATCGTATTCGTGTTTGTACTTGCGTTTGTGATCGCAGGAGTGGTGATCGGATCGGGTTCAGCCGATGCATCCTCCATCGGTTCGGCATTAGGCAGTGCGGTATTGGCAGCAGGAATCGTGTTGATCGTCTTCATGATATTGTTGCTGGTTTTCGGAATCAAGTACAATACGAATCTGTTAAAGGGTTGCCAACAGACGGCTAAGTTATGTGAAGACGGGAATCTTGCAAAACAGTTTCGGAAGATGCAAAAAACATATGTTACGGCGATCGGTCTGGTCGTAGCAGGCGCGATCGTCATGATCTGTACGATGATCGTTTTTGGGGCAACAGCTGCAGCCGGTCTGTCGCTTGGCTCGGAGGACTTCCAGGCTTTGATTGCGCTCGTTCCTGGTGTCGTGCTGATCGTCATCGGTGGGATCATCATGTTGATCTATATGATCCTGCTTCTGGTTCGTATGGCACTCCTGTGGAAATATGATGGGAAGGAAATCCCGCAGCAGACGGAAGAGACACAACTATAAATAAGTGGAAGAGTTACATTAAAAACCGGCTGTGCTTTTTGGCACAGCCGGTTTTCTTTATGAGAGGTTATTGTAACAGGGATATTATACCTGCTCGGTCATGCAATGGCCGTATTTTTCCAGATTGTACTGATTCACTTCATCGACTACGATACCCTTTGTTTTCGGATAGATGGTTCCAAACGGATCACCGTAGGTGATGCTCGGGATGAACATCTTCAGATGTCCGTATTCGTCGCATGCGCGGCGGGTTTCTTTACGGATCTCTTCTTCTGTAGCATCTTCTCTGTCGACAGCGGAATCCCAGCCGCCCATCAGAGCCATGCGGCCGTTTAAGCGCTCGGTCAGACCGATGATGTCGTTGCTCGGCAGAACGCCCTGCCAGATGTCAACGCCGATGTCTGCCATGTCTTCTGCGATCGGTTCGCAGAAGGAGTCAGAGTGGTGCATGACGATAATGTCGTTCTCATGCAGATAGTCGTAGAAACGGCGATAGGTCTCTTTGAAATAATCGCGCCACATGTCGGGCTCCATGAAGAGCTGTGCATTGCTGCCCCAGTCATCATGAGAGATGATCAGCTGCGGATGCAGGTTTTCTACGATCAGCTTGAAGTAGGTCATGCGGTAGTCGGCGATGACTTCGATCATTTCCTTAATCTCGTCCGGATACAGAATCAGATTGCAGAGTGTATCTTCAAAAGTCATCAGCATGTGAAGCTGCTCAAAAACGCCGGTTCCCATGATCGTTGCGGAGATAAATCCTTCGTCTTCGATCTGTTTTTTCTTTTCACGTACTTCTTCCCAGCCGTCAGAGCAGTTTGCGATCAGGTCCGGTACTTTTACATAGTCGCGCCAGTTTTCGATGTCCTGCACGACCTGGTTTTCTGTGGTTACGATCGGAACAGCTGCCGGCTGATCTTCCGGGAAGGAAATGTAGGTTCCCCACTGGTCGATCGAGTCGGTTCCCTTGATGCGGTTGCCGCGGATGAATTTGTTGCACGGATCACCGGTCACAGCCTTGATCGCGGACCAGCCGTTTGCGAGACGGTCCGGGTTTCCGCCGCCTTTTTTGATTGTCTCTAAAAATACTTCGCGTTCTGTCATCATGATCATTTCCCCCTCTGAAAAGCGTGGTTGTTTTCTGAATTCATCATAGCATTCTGCTAAATGGTTGAGAAATTCCGCATCATACTATCCACTATTCCGATGCGGAATGCTATAAGACATCCGACACGTTTTGCTTTACAGCTTCAGCGCGGTGCTTTATGATGAAACAGGATCTGGTATTTTGAAAAGAGTGGAGACATCTATGATTTATTGTGTTGAAGATGATCAAAGCATCCGGGAATTGATGCTTTATACATTAAAGGCGTCCGGGTTTGAAGCGCAGGGCTTTGGGTCCGGCGAAGAACTGATGGCAGGCCTGTCAAGTGCGTTGCCGGAATTAATCCTGCTGGATATTATGCTGCCGGGGGAAGATGGCGTCAGCATTTTGCAGCGGTTAAAGGACTCTGCAGATACGAAGGAGATTCCTGTCATTATGGCGTCGGCCAAAGGGACGGAATACGATAAGGTGATGGGGCTTGATCTCGGCGCAGATGATTATCTGGTCAAACCGTTTGGGATGATGGAAATGATTTCCCGGATCCGTGCCGTTTTACGGCGAAGCGGAAGTATAAGTCCGAAACCGACGGATCAGCTTACAAATGGCGCGATCCGGATGCGCGATGCCGATCATACCGTTTGGATCGATGATACGCAGGTGGAGCTGACATTGAAGGAATATGAACTCCTGCATCTGTTTTTGAAAGAAATGGGAAGGGTATTTACCAGAGACCAGCTGCTGAATCAGGTTTGGGGGATCGAGTTCGCGGGAGAAAGCAGAACAGTCGATGTACACATCGGTACGCTGCGGAATAAATTGGGCGCATGCGGCGACTATATCAAAACGGTTCGCGGCGTCGGTTATCGGATGGAAAAACAGTAATGACAAAAAGAATCTTTCGATCAATTGCATTGGTGGCCGGTGTGGTTTTGATTGCGTCGGTTGTCCTGATCATGAGCGTTTTGTATACGCATTTTTCGACGGTTCAGTTTGAACAGATGCGTGCACAGGCGGTTCTGGTCGTTCAGGGAATTGAGAAAAGCGGAGCAGATTATCTGGAAGCGCTTGACCCGGAAGGGTATCGTCTGACCTGGATCGATGCGGATGGAACCGTGCTTTATGATAATACAACAGAAGCCGGAAGCATGGAAAATCATCTGCAAAGAGATGAGGTCCAGCAGGCAATTCAGAATGGCGAGGGTGAAAGCTCCAGGTATTCGGATACGCTTTTGGAGCGGCATCTTTACGTGGCGAAAAAAGCTGCGGACGGAAGCATTGTAAGAATCTCGGATGCACAGCGAAGCATTCCGGGACTGTTGCTTGGCATGCTTCGCCCGATATTGTTAATCGTGATCATCGCATTTTTGCTGTCTCTTTTACTGGCATACAGATTGTCAAAGCGGATCATCAAACCGTTGAGCGAGATCGATCTGGATCGTCCGGAGCAGGCTGCGGTTTATAAAGAGCTTACGCCAATGGTGGAACACATCAGAGAGCAACAGGACCGGATCAGAGCACAGAACAGGGAGCTTTGGCAAAAGCAGCAGGAGTTCGATGCGACGACTGCAAACATGAAGGAAGGACTGCTGATCTTAAATGCTGACAGAGAAGTGATCTCATGCAACCGGGCGGCTGCCAGAATTCTGGGCATTCGGCAGTATAAAATGGGAGAGCTGTTTTCAGAGCTTTCATCCATACCGGATATAGAAGCGGCTTACGAGCAGATCCTTAGCGGACAGGAGACGGAACGGACCGTTGAGTTTTCCGGAAAACCATACAATCTGCATTTTAGTCCGGTTTTTACAGACGATCAGGTCAGGGCAGTGGTGATCTTTATCCTGGATGTTTCCCAGAGACAGCGGATCGAGCAGATGCGCAGGGAATTTACGGCGAATGTTTCACATGAGCTGAAGACCCCGCTGCAGACAATTTCGGGAAGTGCGGAACTGATCGCGGCTGGCCTTGTTAAGGCAGAAGATGTCAGTGGATTCGGGCACAAAATCTATGACGAAGCACAGCGCCTGATCACGCTGATCGAAGATATCATCGGATTATCGAAGCTCGACGAAGGAATGGATGTGGCGCAGTTTGAGGAAGTGGATCTGTTTGCCGTGTCAGAGAGGACAATCGCCGAGCTGTCGCCGGTTGCGGCAGATTCCGATATCACGCTTGATTTTTCCGGGGAATCCGCGATGGTCATGGGTGATCCCACGATGCTGGGAAGTATCGTATACAATCTTTGTGAAAACGCGATCAAATACAGCCGTCCACAGGAAACCGTACAGGTCCGTGTCAGCAGTCTGGACGGGGCGGTGAAGCTGGAGGTAAAAGACCAGGGAATCGGAATCCCGCAGGAAGAACAGGAGCGGATCTTTGAGCGGTTTTACCGGGTGGATAAAGCCCGTTCAAAAGAAGTGGGCGGAACCGGTCTGGGACTTTCCATTGTGAAGCATGCGGTGGAGATCCACAAGGGCCAGATCCGGCTGGAAAGCGAACCCGGAGCGGGTACGACCATTACCGTAATATTCCCGCAGGCTTCCTGATTTTACATGGATTTTACAAAAGCAGACAAACAGATTTGACAATAACCTCTTATGCTAAAAAGCATGGGAGGTTATTTTTATGGATATTTTTAATATATTGACAATGATCGGCGGGCTGTGCCTGTTCTTATTCGGAATGAATGTGATGGGGAAATCCCTGGAACGGCGTGCCGGTGACAGTATGCGTTCGATCCTGGCAAAGATGACAACCAAAAAAATGTCGGGATTTCTTGCGGGATGCGGAATTACTGCGATCATCCAGAGTTCATCTGCCACGACAGTTATGGTCGTCGGATTTGTAAACTCTGGTTTGATGTCGCTCAGACAGGCAATTCATGTAATCATGGGATCGAATGTGGGGACGACCATGACTGCATGGATCTTAAGTCTGGGAGGTATCAGTGATGATAATGTATGGGTTCAGCTGTTAAAGCCGACCTCATTCGTTCCGGTTCTGGCACTGATCGGCATTATCTTATTTATGTCTAAAGGAAAAGAGACCAGAAAAGATACCGGCATGATCCTTTTGGGATTTGCGACGCTGATGTTTGGTATGGATACCATGTCATCGTCTGTATCCGGTCTTGCTGAAGTACCGGCATTCCAGCAGATGCTCACGACCTTTGACAATCCGCTGGCAGGCGTTCTGGTCGGTGCAGGATTTACAGCAGTGATCCAGTCGAGCTCGGCTGCAGTCGGTGTATTGCAGGTGCTTTCCGCAACCGGGCAGATGAGTTTTGGTACGGTCATCCCGATCATCATGGGAACCTGTATCGGAACCTGCGTGACTGCGATGATCTCTGCAATCGGTACCAGAAGGGAAGCACAGCAGGCAGCGATGGCACACCTGACCTTCAATGTGCTTGGATCTGTAATCTGGATCATTGTATTCATAATCGTCAAATCGGTATTCGCGCCGGCGTTTCTTGATATGCCGTCTACGTTTGTCGGAATCGCGCTGGTCAATACGGCATTCAATGTGCTGACAGCAGCGATCTTCCTGCCGGCAGCAGTGGTCCTTGAGCGGATCGTGCTTCGTGTTCTGCCTGATAAGAAGTCTGCTGAGGAAGCAAGTGAAGTAAGTGTTCCGGAGCTCGATGAGCGTCTTCTGGTGACACCGCCGATGGCACTGGAGCAGTGTGAGAAGGTAATCGCCGAGATGGCAAATGTGTCGGTCCGCGCTTTGAAAAACAGTCTTCAGTCTATCCGGGAATATGATAAGGATCTTGCAGAGAGCATCCGTGCAGATGAGGAGCGGAGTGATCAGATCGAGGATGTTCTGGGATCTTATCTGGTACGCCTTAGCTCCGGAGATGTCAGCTATGCGGATAATGAGCGGATCACGCTTTTGTTAAAAGTCATGGGAGATTATGAACGGATCTCAGATCACGCTGTGAATATCCTGGAATCTGCTGAAGAGATGGAGGCAAAATCGGTTCGGTTTTCGAAAGAAGCACAAGATGAACTGAATGTGATCCTGCAGGCAGTCAGTGATGTGGCAGACCTGACGACGGGCGCATTTTTACAAAAAGATACAGCGGCTGCACGCGAGGTCGAGCCATTAGAGCAGGTGATCGACGATCTGAAGGAAATGCTCAGACTGCGCCACATCAACCGGATGAAAAAGGGACTTTGCAGCATCGATGCAGGATTTGTACTGTCTGACCTTCTGACCAATCTGGAGCGCTGCTCAGATCACTGTTCCAACATCGCCGGAAGTATGATCGATGCGGAAGCTCATACCAGAACGATCCATGAAACGCTGCGGTTTGAGCGTGAGCAGAGCGCGTTCTTCGGGACAAAATATCTGGAGTTCCAGAAAAAATATCATATCGCTTAGGTGAGGAAATCCTGTTGGCAACCTGCATCAAAAACGGTAAAATATGATTACAGTTGAGATGTGCAGTGTGGAGAAAGCCTATGCATGAGATTTCTTTGAACAATATTCAGTTACAGGATTTTGAGATTTTTCTGGCGGTTGCTGATTACGGCAGTTTTACGAAGGCAGGGGAAAAGCTTTTTGTAACGCAATCCTGGGTGAGCAAGCGGATGAACCTGCTCGAATCGGAGCTGGGATTGCAGCTGTTTTTGCGAAGCAGAAATCATATGAGTCTCACACCGGCGGGAGAATATCTGAAGAAGCGTCTGAAGTTTGCGCAGAGCTATCTGCGTGAATCGATCCAGGAGGCGAATCGGATCCAGACCGGTATTTCGGGCGCGATCCGGATCGGAATCCTCGAGTGGGCGACCAATGTGCTGCTGACACCGCTGCATACATTTGTCAGGGAAAATCCGCAGATTTCCGTGGACATCCACTGCCAGCAGTTTCAGGAGATGAGAGAGGACCTGCGGCAGGGAAATACGGATCTGATCTTTACGATGGAGTATGATAACATTAGTTTTCTGAAGACGGAGATTTCCAGTGCGCGGCTGTGCGAGGCACAAATGATGGCCTACATGAACACAGAGCATCCGCTGGCAGGGCGGGAGAGCATTTCCGTGAAAGACCTGCAGTCGGAAGAGATGCTGTTTTTATATGACCAGAGTTCGAGTGGTTATAATGAATTTATCAATCGTCTGTTTCTGCAGGAAAAGATCCGGCCGCTCGTATCGCAGTATGCGGCAAGCGGACGGGCACATCTGGTGAATCTTTTGTTTGGCCGGGGAATCCTGATCGCAAGCAGATATTTCCTGGAAGAGACCTATCAGGACCAGATCAGTGCCGTGCCGATCGAGGATGCGAAGACCTATATCACGGCGGTCTGGAAACAGGACAATCCGAATCCTGTGATCCCGATGATACTACAGTGGGTGTCTACAGAAATCGGAATGAAAGCAGAAGATGCAGTCTGACATCGTCGTCTTCAAGGTCGGCATTGAGCAGTTCGCGGATGCGCTGCAGGCGATAAGTCAGGGTGTTTCTGTGAAGATTCAGGGCTGCAGCAGTCTTAGACTGGCTGCGCTCTTTTTTTATGTACATATGCAGTGTTTCGGTGAAAGCGGTGTTGTGCTGTCTGTCGTATTCTGCCAGTTTCAGGATAGCCGGGTGGATGAGATTGACCGGTGTGTTTTTCCGGATTTCTTCCAGGGCGTAAGTGAGCGCGCAATTGTCGAAGCTAAGAAGGGTCTGTCCGACGGTGGTGCCAGCGGAGATGTTTTCCGATCCTGTGCGCTTGTTTGCCCGGGACTGCAGATCTGCCATACGGTCAGCCGCGTAGGACGCCTCTCCGAAATGCTGTAAAAGATTGTCAGGCCCCGTAAAGGGCGTGCTGTATCCGCCAAAATAATGATTGCGCCGGATCAGGGTGATGAGGTCATTGAGGCTGTTTTTGCCCTGATTTTTGACTTCGTTGAAAAGGACACAGATGTATTTTTGATAAATAATGGCCAGCGTATTTGGAAAAGCCAGATTGATCTCTTTGCAGACATGGCTCATCAGCAAGGAATATTCAGCTGAGGCGGTCAGCGCCAGAAGATAATAGCTTCCCTGGGGATACGGGAAATGCAGCTGGCAGCGGCGCAGGAAATCTTCGCTTGCGGGACCGTCGTGGAGCAGGGATTCCCGGAAAAGAGAATCGATGACCATGGTCTGCTGTTCTCTCGAGTGGGAAAGATACCAGAGCTCCATGTTTTCGCAGAAAATGTGGAAGAGATCCAGCGTGTGCTGTGGCATTGGTTGTTTTCGTTCAACCATACTGCTGAGGCCGATCCAGTCGTTATCCAGAAACATGTTATAGTTGAAGGCGCGCTGTGGAAGGAAATCTGCATCAAAACAGTAAAGCCCGCGCATTTTGAAATGATTCGGGACTTCCTGGTTGATACGATTTAAGAATTCGGTGTCTGTTGTGCCGTTTACCAGAAGCTGGTCCCAGTGCAGATTGACATCGCCCTTTCCGTATGCTGCGGAAAGCGCGATCGCGTACTGGTTTGAATCCAGAAGATAGATCGGTTCTTTAATGACTTCATTGGCGATCGCCAGGACGTCTGCCGGGCGGGAGTCCGAAGAGATCATTTCGAGCATGCGCACGTTCCAGCTCTGATAAAACTCAAATGCGTTCAGCACCTGGTTTACGACTTCGTCAAGGTCGTTCGTCGAAAGGACCAGGATGTCATTCTTGTGGGTGCAGATGATATTGTTATTGCCGTGAATGAACAGGTCGCGGATCCGTCCGATGTAGAGCGTGTTGTCCTCTGTTGGCATTTCTGCGGAAAACAGGCGGATGGTCTCTATTTCCAGGCCGCCTTCACGGATGTGTGCTTCCGGTTCGTATTCTTTTAGCCAGTCGGCAAAGATCCACATGCTGAGTTTCATGTTGGCCTCCTTATTGGATATGTTCTGGGTAAACAGGCAAGCAGCCGCGCTATTGGCGGCGTTTGGGCGTAGAAGCAAGCTTCGCTGGCGTGATGCCCTGCGTGTTTTAGGCCGAGAGTCATATTAAATGACGAAAGGCCTAGGTGTTTTTCTACTGTCTAAGGCTGAGAGTTACATTTTTTGTTATGAAGTCTAACTTTTCCCGGCAGTTTTCCTCAAGATTTAGGCTCTGCTGTAGCTTTTCGCCATGTTGGCCTGAATTGTTTTAGGCTGTAAATTGGGAAAATGATGTTGTGGCCAAAAATGGGGCAGATGTCATCAGGCTTTGCTTTAAGAAAAGCATGATGAGGCCTAAAGTGACGTGAACAAGAAAATGGAAAACCAGGTTATAACAACATCATAGTGCAAAACGACCAATATAACAAGATAAAACAAAGACAATCTGGTCATGGGGCACGTATAAAGATGCTAGTCCTTCCTTCATAATGTAGATATGAGATAGTTTGACAATATCAATTGTGACAAGAAGAACGTGAACAAGATGAATAATAAATAAGGAGGACAAACAATGAGCGAGAACAATGCTGAGATGATGAAACCGTCACCGGAGTTTTTAGAGCGTGCGAAATTATTTCAGGATACTGTTGAATGCAAACGCGTTGACAGAATCTGTACTGCGCCGATGGTTATGTATTTACCGATCCATCTTTATGGAGAGGAGATGGGCATTACGGTTCATGACTGCATGATGGATTATGCGAAAGCAGAAGGTCCGTATCTGCGTTATCATCAGGAATTTCAGCCGGATCTGGGCTGGGGTCCGCAGGCACTTTATCCGGCACCGGCATTAGAGCAGCTGGATTGCCAGTATGTCAACTGGCCGGGCGGCCCGAAGATTCCGGATCTGAACGCAGGTTTCCAGGTAGTTGACCGTGAGGAAGGCTACATGTCCGGAGAAGAGTATCTGGAATTTGCAGAAGATCCGAGTGGATTTGTTATGCGTAAGATCCTGCCGCGTCACTATGCAGCATTGAAAGGTCTGGAAATGGTAGACTTTTCAAATATGATCTGGCAGCCGGGGCTGTATGGCATGATCCCGTTCTCACTGCCGCCGGTCAAGGCAGCGTTTGATCTGCTGGCTGATTCCGGACAGAAGATGCTTCACATGGCAGAGAGTGGAGGAAAGATCATGGGCATTCTGGCAGGCATGGGCTTTCCGAGTGCATGTGATCAGGCATTCTTTGCACCGTTTGATGTATTCAATGATACCCTGCGTGGATTTATGAATACCACTATGGATCTCTATGAGTATCCGGATGAGATGCTTGAAGCACTTAAGGCAGCTACAAAGATTCAGGTACGCAGCATCAAGCAGCAGTTCGCTCGTTCCCCGTGGATGAAGAATGTTGTCTTCTTCCTGCACAACGGATTTGATTCTTTCATGAGCCGTGAGCAGTTTGAGACCTTCTACTGGCCGGGACTTCTGGAATGCACCAAGGCAGTTATTGAATGCGGCGGCGTTCCGAACCTGTATGTTGAGGATAGCTATGATGCTAAGATGGATATCCTGGCACGCGATCTGCCGGCAGGAAAATGCATCGTTACACTGATCAACTGCAACGTTGAAAAAGCAAAAGAGCTGTTTGCAGGCAAGGTTTGCCTCTCCGGTGGTGTTGACGGTGTTCTCTTAGAGCACGGCACCAAAGATCAGGTCATCAAGCAGGTCAAAGATACGATCGATCTGTGGGCACCGGGCGGCGGATATTATCTGAACTGTGATGTCAGCCTGGACAAAGCAAAACCGGAAAACCTGCATGCACTGTTTGATACCGCTAGATCTTATATCAAATATTAAAGGATTCCTGTAATCCAGTTCTTTACCTCTTACCAAATGATAAAAGCTCCATGCGAAAGAAAACGTTCTTTCGTGTGGGGCTTTTCCTTTTTGTTCCAAAATCATCAGAGAACGAGGCAAGAAAGAATTCATTTCCAAATACGAAAGAGACCGGAAGAATCTTGCGTTCTTCCGGTCTCCTCCATGTAATAAAGTAATGGATTGAGATTAGATATTCTATTGGATTACTTCTGGAAGATCGTGCGCCCGTATTTGTTGACTTCTTCCATGTAGATGAACCAGTTCTTTTCTACATTCGGGATGTAGTATGGGATGTAACGCCAATCCTGGCTGCAGTAAGCGTCCATCGCTCTGTGGATCTCGCCTATGATGTCTTCCGGTGTAGAATCCTGTGCATCGATGATGCGGTTGTTGATGCCGCCTGCAAATGTCATCTGCTTGCCATATGTTTCCAGAAGATATGGAACGTCGTTTTCTACCATGACCGGGTTCCATACGTCGATGCCGACCTCAATCATATCCGGAACGATCTGCATGTTGTAACCGCAGGAGTGATGCATGTAGATCATGCCATACTCATGGATGCGGTCAGCGTAACGCTTCTCGTTCGGTTTGATGAATTCTCTCCAGAGATCCGGCTCCATGAACATGTTGTTGTTCATGCCCCAGTCATCATGCATGTGGATCATATCCGGTTTTAAAAATTCGTATGCCTTGTCGATACATTTTAATTTGTATTCGCACATTGCTTCGAAGAACTCATGTACTTCATCCGGATACTCATACAGTGCGCACATTGCTTCTTCCATGCCGATGAGGTGATGCAGTCTCTCAAACTGACCGGAGAGCATCAGGCAGGAAACGACGTGTTCGTCGCGGTTGACGTGCATACCGTGCATCATGCCCTGGAAGATCTGATCTAACGGCATGAAGTCGATCGGCGGGAACTTTACGTGGTCCTTCCACTCTTCCATATCATCAAACAGGACGAAATCTTTTGCGATTGTGTTACCGTCTACGATCGGGTTCGGACCCTGGTTGGTCCACATAACACCCCATGCGTCCGGGCCGGTGCCATACGGATCGAAGGAACCATCCAATGGGAAATAACGCTCACCCGGGAAAACGACGTCTTTGATCGTTGTATAAGCTTCCGGTACGAAATCTGCTTTTTCGCCTCTTAACAGTGCCAGCATAGCTTCTTTTGCAGTCTGCATATGAAATCCTCCTTATATAAAATGTTTACACGTACTTTCTTTGCTATGTTAAGAATAGCAGAAAAAAGAAGGTGACAGAAGCAGTTTTGAGTAGATGGAGCTACAACCTGAGGTTGATACTAAAATGACTGCAAAAGAAAGGAACCGGCCTAAACCGGTTCCAGATCAAATTCTTCTTTCAGATCCGATACGATCCGCTTCAGTCCCTGGAGCGGATTGTTTCTGTTATAGACAAGTGCCGTATGGTAGAGAAGTGTTTTTCCGGGATAGTCAAAGCACTTGACTTGCGCACGGTCCATGTCCAGAAAGGCCATCGGAAAAACACCAAAGCCTGCTCCCTGGCGCAACAGGATCAGCATGGTGTCAAAGTTTTTGACGATCCGTACGTTTTTGCAGGGAATGTTCAGATAGAAATTTTCTTCAGGCGGGACCAGATAATGTTCATCGTCCATTTTCATTTTCAGGAAGGTTTCCTGTGCCAGATCCTCTGTGGTGATGGCGTCTTTCAAGACCCATGGATGAGTGAGGGAAACAACGACTTTTGTTTCATGCTCGGCAAACGACAGGCAGTCATAGCCGAACAGATTGTCCTGCTCGTGGACGTTTGTAAGCAAGAGGTCGAGCGTCCCGTCCATTATTTTTTTTCGCCCTTCTTCCAGTTCGATCATTTCCAGGCTGATCTGATAATCGGGATAGGAGGCCAGTAAAAAAGAGACGAGTGGCGACACGATCTCTTCGCGCGGCAACGCTGCAAAAATGCCGATTGCGACACGGGTTTTGTCGTTGCGGATAAAGTCTTTTACTTCATTGATTGCCTGATCAAATTCCTGTGTCAGTGGTGCCAGTTTTTGCTGTGTGAATTGTCCGAAGCGCGTCAAACTGACGCCCTGGGGCGAACGGGAGAATAGCTTTCCTCCCAGTTCTGCCTCCAGCGCGTTGATCTGTTTGGTCATGGCCTGCGGGGAGATGAACATCTCCTGTGCGGCAGTGGAAAAGCTGCCGGTTTCCGCGGCTTTTAGAAAGTATCTGATTTTCTGATACATAAGGTCCCTTTGAAAAGTCGATTGGGAATCATCATTTTAATGATAATTTCCGTATTTCAATGTGGTCTCATACCACGCGTCAAAGTTTGCTTCACTGTAGTGGTCCATAACGATCGAGCAGTCCATGACAAAACCGCCGCCCGGTGCGCAGGCATCCAGCATGCGCTTGGTGTCTTCGATGATTTCTTCCGGTTTTCCGTAAGCAAGCTTTGCACCGGAGATATTGCCGCAGATGCACATGTGATCTTTGAGCACTTCTTTTGCCTTGACGATATCGATCTGCTCAAACATTCCAAGAATCCCCTTCGGGAATTCATCGCGCAGGATTTCAAGACGGGTATGATATTTTCCTTCAAAGAAAATATATGGGGTCAGGCCCAGCTCCAGCTCATGCTCGATGACCTTGCGAAGAGACGGCAGGTAGAATTCCAGATACGTCTCGTTGCTCATGAAATCATCGGTGCCGCCATGCAGAGGCATGAAAACATAGTCAAGGCCTGCAGCTTTCACCTGGTCAACACCCTGGATGGCGAAGTCTGTCATAACATCGATCGCAGCTTTTACCTTATCCGGGATTTCTTCCAGATCCATCGGAAGCGTCAGATAGCCGCGCAGGTTGTCTGCGAGCATGTCATAAGGTGCGCCGACGCCCATGATGCATCCGAGCGGGCACTGCATTGCGAGTGCGGTTTCATTTAAGATGCCCTGTGCTTCCAGCCATTTTGCGGACTGGTCGCCGGCTGCCATTAAAGCGAGAAGTGCCTCATGCACTTCCGGGTCGGAAAATGCAGCCATCGAAGCATAATGGCCGAATTCTACAACATTATTGAATGAGATTTTAGAAAGGCCTTTCAGCTTTTTATGACGGCGCGGCCAGACTTTAGTCATGAAAAAGTGTGCCGGATTTGCGATGAATTCATCATACTCATCCTCTTCCAGATAGGTCGCATCACAGATCTGAAAACTCTTATTTAAGTCGATGCCCCAGGTCGCGCCCGGCCAGTGGATCGCGGTCGTTCCGAGTGGTTCCATGACATTGATCGGATAGTCTGCGGGTGCCCAGAAGAGGTCGCTTTCATAGCGGGAGAGGAACTTCTCCACACCATCCTTCATATTGCGGAAATCCATCAGTGCCTCATAGCCTGAGATGCCGCCTGCCTGCGCATAGACCAGGTTTACTTTCGGTGCGAACGGAACGCGGTCGCCTTCTGTTAAGTTGATCGCTGCGCGGACGCGGTCGATTCTTTTTTGTAAGGTGTTTTCTGTTTCGTAAGCCATAATAAATTCCTCCTAAAGAAAATGGAGTCGGCGGTTACTAATGGGTAATCCCTTAAGAATACTTTATCATTTTTCGAAAGAAAAACAATCCCTCTGCAAGATCTGCTTTGAAAGAATCTTGCAAAGGGATTGCAGGTATGAATCATAACATCCACAACAAACGTGTTTGCGGACAACTTTAGATTACTCCCTCACGGATTTGATAACTGCTGCGAGGTTTTCTGCCTTGGCAGACATCGGCACTTCACATCCGGATCCAAGCATAAAACCACCCTTCATTCCAAGGTCGGTGATCAGTCCTTCGCAGTATTCCCGGATCTGATCTTCGGTGTGGTATGTCAGCTGATAAGCGCTTACATCGCCTCTCATCGAATGCCATCCGCCGATAATCTCGTATGCCTCTCGTAAGTCTGTTACGCCGTCAAATTCGAAGGATACACTGTTTTTCGGCAGCTCGTGGAAACGATCCAGCATCGGAATCCAGTTTCCGTCTGCGTGGAGGATGGATGTGAATCCGGCCTCCCAAAATGCATTGATCATCTTCTTCAGAGACGGGAATGAGAACTCATCAAAGATATCGGGGGAGATTGCGTTGGCATCGGAACGCATTGCAAATACACCGATTCTCTTAATTGGATGGCCCTGCATCTGCTGAAGCGTAGAAGCTATCATATCATCGGTCATCCGGTCGACGGCAGCCTTGATACGATCCGGCTCATCATATAAATCCATGATAAAATCCCCAAAGGATCTGATCAGGGACAAGTTGTCAAACGGCGTAACAACGACCGTTCCAATGATCGGTTCTACACCAAGCTGTTTCATCATCCCGATATTTGCCGCGCCATTTGCTCCAAGCTGTCCCCAGCGGGCAAAAAGCTGCTCCGGCGTCATCGGTGGGTTCTGAATGCGGCACATATAGCCTACATTCCACATATCCCATCCGTCTTTCGCGATGGCGTCATAGTCCTCGAGTTCCATATTGCAGGTCTCAACAAACTGAAACAGCTCATTGTCACCCAACTCGATTCCCGGGCGACGAACCGGAAGTGCTTCTGCAAAGCAGGTGTCTCCCGGATTCAGGAAATAATCGGCATCCGGATAGCCGATCGTATCGTAAGTGAATTTTTTTGCCTGCTGAAACTTCTCATTGCTTTCATGAATTTCCTTTTGTGTTACTCCCGCACAGACTCCACAATAGGTAATGAGCTGTAACAGCACCGGAATATCCCGGCGATCATTTACGGGAAGATTCTCCAGACAACGTGCTAATTTTTCTTCAGATGTCATAAATACCCTCCTTTATTTTCCTGCTTTTCAATGAGTACACGTTTCTTGAAATATTATGAGTTAGTACATTTTTTATCAGAGAAGATTACTTGTATAAATCTATATTAATCCCCGTTGTATGCGATGTCATGATATGTTATGCTTGAAAAAAGAGTATATTATCAGTATTGTTTCATACATTTTGTAGGAGAAGATATGTTCATTAGCATGCACATGATCGCTGCCTTGCTGGATCAATATCAGCCCGAGATACATATTCAGGAAGGCAACCGCAGTATCTCAACCGTCCGGATCATTGCGGATGAGATACATATGTCGTCTTCAACGGTTTATCTGAACCAGGCAAGTCCGAATACGGTTGTCTGCGCAAATGGTCCGGATTATATCATCGTTCCCTGCGATGATATCAATATTGTCCTGAATTCCATCCTGGATGCGTTTGAGTTTTACAATGACTGGGCAAATGACCTGACGCAAAAGATTAGAGAGGGATGTTCGCTGGAAGAAGTGCTTAAAGCAGGGAATCAATTGCTGCAAAAGTACATGGTATTAGCGGATCCGACCTTTCTGATCTATCAGACATATGGAGATGAAAGGATGCTAGAGCCATTTCCGGCGTATGCACAGGCAATCACAGATAAGATGCTGCCGATGAATGTGTTGATGACCATAAATAAAGATCAGGCAATCCGTGTGCCGGATTTGCCTTCTTATGAAGTGCCTGTCCCCTCTATGGGGATCAATACGATCGTTACAAATCTGTTCTCCTTTACGAAACATAATGGATGGCTGATCACAAATGACGTGAAGGGGCTTTATACAACATGTGAAAAGGATCTGCAGGATGCATTTGCTGAATTATTGCAGATGTGGATGGCATATAATGAGCAATCCAGAAAGAAAACAGACCGGGAAACTGTTTTTCGCGAACTCCTAGACGGAAAGCCATTGGGAAAAACGCTGAATTCCAGATTGGAAATTTTTCACTGGTATCCGGGAGATGAAAAACAGATTTATGTGATCGAGCCGGATGCTTTGAGTGGAAATCCGCTTTATACTGTATTTCGGATGATTGAGAATTTGAATCCGCTGGGGTTTGTTTTTTTCTATGAAGAAAAACTGATTTATATCGTGAACAGAATGCTATTGAAGCAGCAGGATCATGATTATGAATTGAAAAAACTCTTATTAAAGGCCCATTGTGTGGCCGGGAAAAGTGCGGTTTTTACGGAACTGGAACAGGTTCGTCAGCAATATGAGGCGGCAAAGATTACTGCTTCATATGCAGTAAAGGAGAATCTGATCATCGCAGACATCGGACAGATCATCATACCGTATCTGCGATTCCTGCTCAAAGATAACAGCGCTCTGCCGATCATACATCCTGCGATTGAGATTTTGAAAAAATATGATAAAGAGCACCAGACAGAGTTGAATAAGACGCTGCGGTCATTTTTGAGAAACCAGCTTAATTATACAAAAACGACAGAAGAATTGTACATACATCGAAGTACGCTGTTATACAGAATCGCCAGGATCAAAGAAATGATTCAATTTGATCCTGACGATTATGAAGACGTCTTCTTGCTGGAGATGTCGTTTTTGATGGATGAATAATATTTAGATAATGTTCCCCTGTGCAGTGACGGTAACGGTGCCGCCGTGCACGATCAGACTGGACATGATCAGGTTTTCCTGCTTGCTGATCTTGTGCGTGACGGATACGTTGCCGCGGGCACCGCGTTCGCGGGCCTTCTGCTCGGTCTGCTTGTATAAGTAGTCGGTCAGGAGCTTGGCCGCTTCCTCAAAGGTCTCAAGATCGTGGATCTCTTCGCCTAAGAAGACACGGAATCCCGGCGGATCGCCGAACGGGTTATAGGTGATCTCGCCGACTTCCCTTACGACGATCTTACCTGCCAGCGTGCCGAGTGCATTTGCAACGCGGGCATGTTCCGGCAAGACGGCCTCTGTGTCCATGATCTTTGCTGCACGCTCCATAAAAATATGCGACGGGCCGCCGACGCCGATGATCGGCAGGTGGCTCTGGAAATGCATCTTTGACATGCCGGTCGGATCCGTGTCATACATTTTCTCCAGAAATTCAGAGATCACGGCGGGCATTTCTTCGTTCCATTCCGGAACACGGCGCTCGATCAGGATGCGCTCGATATTACAAACAAGTTTTTTGATAAATGCGTCATAAATACGATCCGGAAGCTCTTCTGCCGGGATTTTGATCAGGCGGGAGAGCATGTCGGTTGAGATCAGGGCGCTATCGGTATCGTATGCGTCATAGTCACCGCGGATGTGCATCATATCGGTGGGGGTTAAGCCGAAACGCATGATGGTTTCATCCTGTTCTAACTGTGCCAGCTTTTTGTCCAACTGATAACGTCCGCCTATTGCTGCGACTTCGTCCATCATCATCGGGCCCTGGCGGAGCGCTTCGATCAGCTCGCGTTCCCATTTGTCGGTCACGCTGTTGCCTCGGGAGGGCATGTTGTCTCCAGGATCGTGCAGCAGGACATATCCTTCATAGGGATAGTGGTCGAGCCAGGAAAGCTGGTTGGCGCGTTTGCGCAGTTTTTCGGCGATCTGCGGGTATTCTACGCATGCCATCGCGATCGGGATCTGCCTGTTTGCAGACAGCATAATGCGCTGGCCGTCGTAGCGTACGGCGCTATCGCCGCCCAGACCGAAGGTATCGATGAACATTCCCTTTACAAAGGTCTTCCAGCCGTTGATGCGAATGCCGTCATCGACGGTCATCGCGATGCCGTCACGAATGATCGCGACGTCGGTCGTGGTTCCGCCGATATCGATGATCAGCGCATCATCGCTTTCCGCCATATGGACGCCGCCGAGCGCGCTGGCTGCAGGACCGCAAAGAAGCGTTTCAACAGGGTGCTCGAGTGCGAAGGATTCTTTCATCAGGCTGCCGTCGCTTCGGACGACATAGATTGGGACATTTAAACCGAATTCCGCCAGAACATTTTTGACAGCCGCAAGGAAAGCCTGGATCACGGGGATCAGGCGGACATTCAAGTATGTGCCCGCGCCGCGGCGGATGATATTCCGGTCTGTGAACAATTCGCTTCCACAGATAACAGGAACGTCATAATGCTCTAACAGAATCTCTCGTGCCTTTTGTTCAAAGGCGCCGCCGTTTTTCTGCGGATAAAGCTGTACGATACCGATTGCCTGTGCATCAGCGAATGAATCGATGATGGCAAGCAGGTCATTCCAGTCTGGCGGATTTGCATTGGTGAAGCCGCCTTCCGGAACACCATCAATCACCAGGATGTCATCGAGACTGTCGAATCCGTATTCACGATAAACCTGATTTAATACCTTCTGGTCTGCGCCGATGAATAATAATTTGACACGACCGCCGCGGTTTTCTACGCAGGCGTTGGTCGCAAGTGTCGTGGAAAGTGATACAAATCGTACCTGTGACAGCGCATCGGGGTCGAGCATTTTGATCGCATTACCGATACCGTCTTCCAGACGGCGTTTTGTGGTCAGGGTTTTTCCTGTGGATAAAACAAGTTCTTTGTCTGAATCATAAATTACGGCGTCCGTACAGGTGCCGCCGGTGTCGATTCCAAGTCCGATCATAGAAGCCTCCATAAGAGTAGATATTTTAAGATGACGATACTGTATCATACTATGAGAGATTGAAATGGGAATAAAATTGTAAAATTATCATATTTTCCATTTTTCTAAAGAAATTCCCATTTTATTTTCAATACATCTTTATAATTTTTATTGGCTGTGTATAATAGATAACAGATGTATAAAAATCAGTATAGGAAGAATCTATGGAACCATATATTTACAAATATTATCCAAAAGAAGATGTTCAGAAAATGCTGACAGCCTTTCATGCGGCGACAGGTATGCATACACAGCTGATCGATGAGAACGGGAAGATTATTTTTGCTGTGGGAAAACCGGCTGAATTTTGCCGGCTTTTTATAGAGCATTTGCCGCCGGGAGATTCCTGTGGAAAGCAGCATGTGGACGCAAGTTTGCAGGCAATGGATCTGGGCGAGTCCTATCTGTTTTGCTGTCATGCCGGCATGTATCATATCGTATTCCCGATCGTGACGCAAAATACGATGTTTGGTGCAGTCGTGACAGGTCCGTTTCTGATGGAAGAGCCGGATGCGAGTGTGGTGCTGGACCTGACAAAAACATACGATATTGATACGCAGTCGCTCCTTCGGATGTCGGATGCCTCGCATGAGATTAAGGTGGTCTCTCCGGAACTGGCAAATGAATATTCGTTGCTGTTGTATTATTTGATCGGCAGTTTCAACAATGACAGCCGGGATCTTTTGCTCAAAAATCAGGGCAAGCTGTTCCAGCAGTCGAAGATCGGAGAAGCGATCCATAAGTACAAAACGGCAGGGGAAAAAGAGGACAAGGAATATCCTGTGGAGCTTGAGAGCCGGCTGATCACAAAGGTAAAGACCGGCGATCTGGCAGAAGCCAGAAAGACATTAAATGAACTGCTTGCCATTCTGATCCTTTATGAGGATTACAGTGTAGACCGCCTGAAAGTGCGCATCGTGGAATTGTGTGCGCTGTTGTCGCGGGCAGCCATTGAGCGCGGATCTGATACCAATATGGTCCTGCAGATGAATGACCGCCTGATCAATGCGATCATGCAATCTGATGATATGAACGACATGTGCTACCAGTTTCAGGAGAACATGGACATCTTTACCGAGAGTCTGTTCTTTTCATCCGATCAGAGCAGTGTGACGATCAAAAAAGCCACGGAGTATATCGCGGCGCATTTTTCAGAGGAGATCACGCTTTCGGATGTTGCAGACGAGATCCATCTAAATGCTTCTTACCTGTCAACACTGTTCAAACAGGTGACTGGCGTATCGTTTAAAGAGTATCTGAACAAGATCCGCATCGAGGAAGCGCAGCGGCTTCTTTTGAATACAGATTATCCGATCATGCACATCGCAGTGTCCTGCGGATTCAGTGATCAGAGCTATTTTACAAAAGTATTTAAAAAACACACGGGACTGACACCAAAGCAGTTCCGGTAGGGGGATGATGTGGCAGGACGGCGTCTGGATCAAACGTCCTGTCCGGGAAAGGAGTTTATAACATGAGTAAAAAAGGAATTGCATACGGCGTAGGTGTCGGCCCGGGCGATCCGGAGCTGATGACGGTAAAGGCGATCCGCCTGATCAAAGAAAACGATGTGATCGCACTGCCTGGAAAAGAGCCGAAAGAAACAACTGCATATCAGATTGCTGTGCAGATGGTACCGGAACTTGCAGAGAAAGAACTGGTGCCGATTTTTATGCCGATGGTACATGATAAAAAGGTGCAGCAGGAAAACCATGAAAAGGGTGCGGCGCTGATCGCGTCTTACCTTGATCAAGGGAAAAATGTGGTCTATCTGACGCTCGGAGACTCTACTGTTTACTGTACATTTTCCTATCTGCAGCACATTTTAGAGGCAGACGGCTATCAGACAGAGCTTGTCAGCGGTATCACATCCTTCTGTGCAGCGGCAGCAAGACTGAACATTCCGCTGACGGAGTGGCAGGAGCCGATGCACGTGATCCCTGCGGTACATCGCTTAAACGAGCCGTTGGAACTGCCGGGCACCTATGTGCTCATGAAATCGGGCAGCAAGATGAAAGAAGTAAAAGACCTGTTAAGACAGAGCGGAAAACAGGTGTCCATGGTGGAAAACTGTGGCATGCCGGATGAAAAGATTTACCGGGATGTAGAAGAAATCCCGGATGAAGCAGGATATTTCTCATTGATTATCGCAAAAGAGCAGTAAGGTGCCAGGTATAGCAAGTCGGTGCCAGGTCTTTAGACCTGGCACCTAAAAAAACACATATGATAGAATTAATTAATCTCACAAAAAAATTTGAAGAATTCACAGCAGTGGATCACCTGAATCTGAAGATCGAGTCCGGTGAATATTTCGGTCTGCTCGGGCCCAACGGCGCAGGCAAGACGACAACGATCAGTATGCTCTCGACCGTGCTTTTGCCAACGGAGGGTGAGATCCGCATCGATGGCGGTAAGCTTGACAGGGGTGCTTCCGTTGAAAAACGGAAGCTGTCTGTCATCACGCAGGAATACTCCATGCGTCAGGATATGACGATGGCGGAAGTAATGGAATATCAGGGGCGTCTGTATTACATGCCCAGGAAAGTGATCAGACAAAAAACGGAAGAGCTGCTGGAATTTGCGGGGCTGATCGATTATAAGCACCGTGTGGTGCGACACTTGTCAGGTGGTATGAAGCGAAAGCTCATGGTCTGTCGCGCGCTGATGACGGAGCCGGAGATCCTGCTTTTGGATGAGCCGACCGCCGGTATGGACGCGATCTCAAGACGGCAGATGTGGCAGCTTTTGCGCCAGCTGCGCAGCAGGAATATCACGATCCTTTTGACGACACATTATATCGATGAGGCACAGTCTCTTTGTGACCGCGTGGCTTTGATCGACAAGGGAAAGCTGGATATCATTGACACACCGCAGAAGCTGATCGATACTTTGGGGCCGTATGCAGTAGATGAGATCACGGACGATATGCTGAAAAGCCGGTATTTTCCGAACAGGGAGGATGCGATCGCGTATCTGTCAGAGGCCGACAAGGATGCGTCGCTTCGTGCCACGACACTGGAAGATGTGTTTGTAGAACGACTTGGAAAACGTCTGGGACCGCAGGGAAAATAAGACATGGGAATTGTAGCAGTATTATGGGAAAAATGGCGGGAGTTCCGCCGGGATTTTTATAAGATTACATTGGCCGCGGTCATTACGCCTTTGATGTATCTGATCGTATTTGGCCTTGGCATTCAAACGACATCACACGGGGAGCCGTACCTGAACTTTTTGATTCCCGGTATTGTAGCACTATCTACTATGACCGGGAGTTTTAGCGCCGTGGCACAGAATATGAGTGTGCAGCGTCTGTATGAAAAAGCGCTGGATCAGGTTATGGTATCGCCGACGCCTTTGTGGCAGTTTATTATGGGACAGGTTATCGGCGGAAGCCTGCGAGGCATGTATTCCGGCGGTATCATTTTGCTGTTAACGCTGCCAATCCGGACAGGATTGGTCTTTAACGGATTTTCGGTGTTCGTCATGTTTTTAAACGGAACCGTATTTGCGACGATGGCGCTGGTATTTTCATTCCTGGCAAAAAGCTATACGGACGCGCCACGGTTCACGGCATATATCATCACGCCGATGTCGTTTTTGTGTAACACATTCTTTTCCACAGATCAGATGCCTTCCGGCATCCGCCAGTTCGTCGCATGTCTGCCGTTGTCGCAGACAAGTGGTATGATCCGCGGAATCTCGGCAGGGGAATATGTCGGATTCAGAGGCGTCATCGTGCTGCTGATCTATCTGGCGGCATTTTCTCTGATCTCAGTGATTTTTATTTACAAGAAAAAGACGTTATAGGATGGCTTGAAAATGGTAAAAGCAGGCAATATGAAAAACAGAATCAGGACGAACAAAAAGCGTGGTCTGAAACCTGCAGGGGCTGTCCTGTTGATGGTGGCAGCAGTGCTTTTGTTCTCTCCGCAAACGCAGGAGACGGCATATGCTGCACCGGGGTATGAAGACATCGCCAGTGCTGCGGATATGGGTGGAGCGTCTGACGTCGGGAAATACGGGATGCTTCCGGTCTATGGCCGAGACATCAAAGATGGGGTTTATACGGTATCCGGAGAGAGCAGCTCTTCTTTTTTCAAGATTGAGGAATCGGAGCTGACGGTAAAAGACGGAAAGATGATCGTCAAAATGCAGATCCCCAGTAACAGCTATCGGTTTGTCTATATGGGGACTGCCGAGGAGGCTGCTGCGGCGCCGTTAGAGGATTATATCGAGCCGGATAACAAGGTCGGCATCAGTACGTTCGAGATTCCGGTCGAAGCGCTGGATAAAGGGATTCCCTGCGCGGCATACAGCAGGCGGAAAAAGCAGTGGTATGACCGGACGATTTTATTCCATGCATCAGACATTCCGGCGGAGTCGCTTCTGATCACTTTGCCGGATTATGCAAAGATCGAAGAGGCGCTGAAACTGTACGAGCAGACAAACGGAGAGGATGCGACCGGGGAGAGTGCGACAGGTGCGGCCGGATCGCAGACAGGTGCGAGCGAGACATCCGGTGCGGCCGGAGGTGCGGATGATGAGGCAAAGCGCATCGCGGCGCTGACGGAGCCTGTAGACATTGATCTTGAAGACGGCACCTATTCCATTCAGGTTAACATGACGGGCGGCAGCGGACGTGCGAGTGTCAGCTCGCCGACGTGGCTGATCGTAAAGGATCATAAAGCCTATGCAAGACTCCTATGGAGCAGCTCGTATTATGATTATATGCTGGTTGGCGGCGAGAAATATTTAAACGAATCGGATGACGGCGGCAATTCCAAGTTTACGATTCCAATCACGGTGATGGATGAGCCGATGCCGGTCGTCGGAGACACGACCGCGATGGGCGATCCGGTTGCGATTGACTATAAGCTGACTTTCTATGAGGATTCTGTCGGATCGAAGAGTCAGATTCCGCAGGAGGCAGCGATTGATGTACTGGTTTTGGCGGCGATCATCATCGTCGTGGGCGGTATTTTAAACTATTTTGTCAAAAAACGGAGAAAACATTAATGAACATCAAAGCGGCGATCATCGATCATGAAATGGCATCACTGTCTGAACGGGAGATCTTTGCCTGCAGTCAGGAACAAAAAGAAGCATTATACCGCAGGGCTTCGGAGCATCCGGATATTTGCGGAGCGGTTTTATTAAATACCTGTAACCGGACGGAACTGTATCTGTCTCTGAAGGAAGACGGAGAGGGAGCGGATCCGTTTGCATTTCTGTGCGAGAGTCTGGATGAGAAAGCGCGGGCCTATGAGACGGCCGCAAAAAAAGTTCAGGGGGATGAGGTGCTTTCGCATCTCTGTACGCTGACTTCGGGTGCGGCGTCCCAGCTTTTGGGTGACAGTCAGATCATCACACAGGTTTCCGATGCGATCGCGGATGCACAGGAGGCTGAGGTGACGGATGCCAATCTGAATACGGTATTTCGCCTGGGCGTGACTGCCGGGAAAAGAATCCGTACGGAAATGGACCTGCAGATCAAAGATGCGTCGACGGCGGATCTGGCGGTGAAGCAGATTTCCAAGGAGGATTCCGTCAAGAAGGTTCTGGTGGTCGGAAACGGTACGATCGGCAGACTGGTGGCAGAAAAGCTGGCGCGAAAAGGATATTCTGTGATCATGACGCTGCGCCATTATCATCACAAGGAAGCGATCATTCCGGATGGGGTGACAGCGGTTTCCTATGATCTGCGTTATGTGGCGATGGAAGATTGCGATGCCGTGATCAGTACGACAGCGAGTCCGCATGTCGTGATCCAAAAGGCGGATGTCGCAAAGCTAAAATCTGTGCCGAAAATGATGATAGATATGGCAGTTCCGCGTGATATCGATCCGAATGTCAGTGAGATCGCGGGTGTGACGGTTTTAAACATTGATGATATCAGTGACGGGCCGACCGAGCGGTTAAAGCAGGAGCAGGTTGAAAAACTGGACTCCTATATTCAGGAATATACGGAAGAGCTGCATCGCTGGGAGGAGCAGCGCCTGAAAAAAGAGGCAGAGATTGAGAGGCTGATCTCGCCGGAGAGAGACCGGGGAGAGCGCCGTTACTTCCCACTTTTTATCGATTCCATGGACCGGCAGGCGGTGGTGATCGGCGGTGGAAATATTGCGGAGCGAAGAATCCTGACGCTGGCGGAATTCGGATTCCGGATCAGAGTGGTGTCAGGCTCTCTTAGCATGACATTAAAGCGCTTGGTCGACGCCGGTGTGGTCGAGTGGCGGCAGGGAAAGGTGTGCCGTGATCTATCCCTGGCTGAGGTGACAAAGGATGCCTGGATGGTGCTCGCGTGCACCAACAACCGTGACGTCAATCGGGAGGTCGGAAATTTCTGTAAAGAAAAGGGATTGCTGATCAATGTCTGTGACGCAAGAAATGAATCTACGTTCTGGTTCCCGGCAGTAGGCTTAAGTGATGAGCTCACAATGGGTCTGGTCGGAACCGGAAATGACCATATGAATGTAAAGAAGGCAGCAGCAAGTCTGCGTGATGTAATAGAGAAGAAGACGTATAAGTAATTCAATTATCGCGAATTTCAGATAGATTGGGCTGATGACAGATCGGCTTGAAGGGAGTATGAGTCCAAAATATGAAGATTAGAATCGGAAGCAGGGAGAGTAACCTTGCGGTCGTTCAGGCAAAAATGGTGATGGAGGCAATCCGTCAGTTTGATCCGTTGATTGAGTTGGAACTGATCACAATGAAGACAACCGGTGATAAGATCCTTGACAGAAATCTGGATCAGATCGGTGGAAAAGGCTTGTTTATTAAGGAGCTTGAGCGGGCATTACTGGACGAGGAAGTGGATCTGACCGTACACAGCATGAAAGATATGCCGATGGAGGTCATGCCGGAGCTGCCGATCCTCGGTGTGTCGAGGCGCGAGGATCCAAGAGATGTGCTGGTGCTGCCGGCAATGGTTCAGGGAGGCGTCGATGGACAGGGTAATGCTAAGGAACAATGTGCGAATGCCGGTACAGATGTGTCTGAGATGTCTCTGCAGGAGCTGTCGGAAGTGATCGATTTTTCCAAACCGATCGGCTGCTCCTCAAACAGAAGAATCCTGCAGTTTGCAAAGCTTTTTCCGCAGGCGAAGTTTGAACCGATCCGCGGGAATGTACAGACCAGGCTGCGAAAACTCGATAGTGGTGCTTATAGTGCGACGATCATGGCCGCAGCAGGCCTGAAGCGAGCCGGCCTGGAAGAGCGGATCAGTCGCTATTTCTCAACAGAAGAGATGCTGCCTGCAGCTTGTCAGGGGATCCTGGCAGTGCAGGGACGCCGCGGGACCGATGTCACTTTTTTGAAGGATTTCTTTGATGCAAAGACCTGGCAGGAAGCGATGTGCGAGCGCGCGTTTGTTCGGGAGCTTGATGGCGGGTGTACATCACCTGTGGCGGCTTATGCGGTGACGGAAGGAGAGCAGATCCGACTTGTAGGGCTGAACATCGACACTGATGGAAAGCCGTTTGTAGAGACATGCGTAGGTCCTGTGGCTGAAGCGGAACGAATCGGTCGGGAGCTGGCTGTGAAGATGAAAGTGAGCTGATTGGTCAGGGGCTGGCCGCGAGTATGAAGCGGTGAAGTTAGGCTTATTATCAACTGTAATGAAGATGAGCCTTTGCAATAAAGAGTTGACTTGACCTAGAGATCATCTTTTAAGAAAAAGGCCTATGTAAATAGATTTTACTTCCGAAAGCCTAGTAGGATAAACAAAAAGTCAGGCTTGTGATAAAAACTTGTTGATAAAGGCCTAGTAAGTGAAAAAATGACGTAGGCTTTTATAAGAAAAGGCAGAAAACAAGCCTAAATGATGTGGCATATTAGTAAGAAATTAAAGCATAAATAGGAGAATAAAATGAATAAAAGCAATCATGGCATCGTTTATTTGGTTGGTGCCGGCCCGGGGGACGCGGGTCTCCTGACGGGAAAAGGTAAGAATCTGATCGAGACGGCGGATGTTGTTGTATTTGACCGTCTGGTCAGTGAAGAAATTCTTGCCTTGATCCCGGAAGATACAGAAAGAATCGATGTCGGCAAGCATGCAGGCAACCATCCGGTGCCGCAGGATCAGATCAATCAGATTTTGTTAGAGCAGGCGCTGATGGGGAAAAAGGTCGTGCGCTTAAAAGGCGGCGATCCGTTCCTGTTCGGCCGTGGCGGAGAGGAGCTGGAGCTCTTAGAAGAGAATGGCATTTCCTTTGAAGTGGTTCCGGGAATCACCTCTGCGATTGCGGCGGCAGCCTATGGCGGAATCCCTGTCACACACAGAGATTTTTGCTCATCGGTTCACTTTATTACAGGACATGCGAGAGCAGGAAAAGAGCTGAGCATTGACTTTGAAGCATTGGTGAGACTGCAGGGGACGCTAGTCTTCCTGATGAGTGTTTCGACTGCGGGGCGCATTGCTGACGGACTGCTTGCAGCAGGGATGGATGCAGCGATGCCTTGTGCCGTGATTGAAAACGGAACACGCACCAATCAGCGGACATTGGTACAGCCGCTTTGTGATCTTGAGAAAACAGTAAAAGAAAAACAGGTACAGTCACCGGCGCTGATCGTGGTCGGAAAGGTCTGCAGCCTGGCAGAGCGTTTTACCTGGTTTGATCAATTGCCGTTAAAGGGCAAACGTTTCCTGGTTACCAGACCGGAGGCGGGCGAGTCAAGACTGGCGACAGGCCTGCGGGCGTTGGGCGCAGATGTAGAAGTGCATCCGTGTATCAAAACTTCCTTTATCCGTCCGCTGGAAATACCGGAAACCGGTGCAAACGGAAAGACGTTTGACACCTATGTCTTTACGAGTGCGGTCGGTGTCAGGTCCTATCTCGAATGGCTTTTGGAAAACGGCCGGGACATGAGAGTGTTTGCAGGAAAGAAGATTGCCTGCATCGGCAGTGCGACGGCCAAAGCATTAAAAGAATATGGACTGATCGCGGATTTTGTGCCGTCTGTTTACAGCGGTCAGGTGCTGGGTGAGGAGATGCTCTCCTCAGGATTTGTTACAAAAGAAAACAACGTTCTTTTGTTGCGGACCAATCTTGCGTCGCATGATGTAACCGATTGTCTGGAAGCAGCAGGCGTTTCCTATACCGATATTCCGGTTTACTATACCGAGCTTCTGACCTGGCAGCCGGAAGAAGCACAAGCACCCTATGACTGCATAACCTTCACCAGCCGAAGCTGTGTGGAAGGGTTTATGAATGGCAGAAATCTGGAGGACAATACCGGATTAACGGCGCTGTGCATCGGTGAAAAAACCGCGGAAGCCGCAAAAGAGGGCGGTTTTACAGTCGTGATCTCGGAAAAAGCGACAATTGAGAGTATGCTGGAAAAAGCAGCCGCATTTTAGAAGTAGTATGATAGAATAAGACGAGTATTATTTTAAAATGAAAAGGGGATGAAAACCATGGATCTGATCAACAGACCAAGAAGACTTCGGAGCAGCGAGCTGGTTCGTGGAATGATAAGAGAAACCAGAGTGTCAAAAGACGGACTGATCTATCCGATCTTTTTTGAAGAAGGCGAGAACATCAAGGCGCCGATCGAGAGCATGGACGGACAGTTCCGCTACAGCCCGGACCGCGCAAAGGAAGCGATTGACGAGTGCCTGGAGCATGGCATCAACAAGGTGCTTTTGTTTGGCATTCCGAAGGAAAAGGATGAAGTTGGTTCGCAGGCCTATGCTGAGCACGGCATCGTGCAGGAAGCAGTCCGTGCGATTAAGGACGAGTATAAAGATCAGGTCTATGTGGTGACCGATGTCTGCATGTGCGAGTATACCTCACATGGTCATTGTGGCATCCTTTGCGGACATGATGTAGACAATGACAAGACACTCGATCATCTGAATGCGATCGCGCTGTCTCATGCAGAGGCGGGTGCAGACATGGTGGCACCTTCTGACATGATGGACGGCCGCATCGGGACGATCCGCCAGACGCTTGACGCAAACGGATTTTCTAACATTCCGATCATGTCCTATGCAGCAAAATATGCATCCAAATTCTATGGCCCGTTCCGTACGGCAGCAGGTTCCGCGCCGTCATTCGGAGACAGAAAGTCCTACCAGATGGATCCTCACAACATCCGTGAGGCGATGAAAGAGGCGCTCTACGATGAGGATGAAGGCGCAGATATCCTGATGGTAAAACCGGCGCTTGCCTACCTGGATGTCATCCGCGCGCTGTCAGAGCGTACTGATCTGCCGATCGCGACCTATAGCGTCAGCGGCGAATATGCGATGATCAAAAATGCCGGAAAGGCAGGCCTGATCGATGAATACGGAATCATGTGTGAGAGCACGGTTTCGATGTTCCGCGCGGGCGCAGATATCATTATCACTTACTACGCAAAAGAAATCGCGGATGCGATCAAAAAAGGAGACATCGGTTAAATGAACACACAGAAATCAGAAATGCTGTTTGAACGCGCGAAAAAAGTGATGCCGGGTGGCGTTAACAGCCCGGTGCGGGCATACCGCTCTGTTGGAATGAACCCGCTGTTTATCGAGCGCGCGAAGGGCAACCGCATCTGGGACGCAGACGGAAATGAATACATTGATTTCATCGGTTCCTGGGGACCGATGATCCTGGGACATGCGGATCCGGATGTAGAAGAGGCTGTTGCAAAACAGATGGAAAAGGGATTCAGCTTTGGTGCCTGCACGGAACTGGAAGTGCAGATGGCAGAGCTGATGACAGCAAATGTGCCGCATCTTGATATGGTGCGCATGGTCAACAGTGGAACGGAAGCGACAATGAGTGCGATCCGCATCGCGAGAGGCTTTACGGGCCGAAGCAAGCTGATCAAATTTAAAGGATGTTATCACGGCCATAATGACAGCCTTTTGGTCAAAGCAGGATCCGGTGCGATGACGTTTGGGAATCCTGACAGTGCAGGTGTGACCAAAGGCGCAGCAGCAGACACCCTGCTCGCAACCTATAATGATCTGGAGAGTGTGAGGGAGCTGTTTGCGGCAAATCCGGGAGAGATCGCCTGTGTGATCTTAGAGCCGGTAGCAGCCAACATGGGCGTGATCCCGCCGGCAGAAGGCTTTTTAGAAGGCTTACGAGAACTCTGCACCAGGGAAGGCGCTTTGTTTATCGCCGATGAAGTGATCACGGGATTCCGTCTTGGATTTAGCGGTGCTTGTTGCAGATTCGGGATCGAGCCGGATCTGGTGACCTATGGCAAGATCATCGGCGGCGGTATGCCGGTCGGCGCGTATGGCGGCAAGAAGGAAGTCATGGAAATGGTATCGCCGGTCGGACCGGTTTACCAGGCAGGAACGCTTTCCGGAAATCCGCTCGCAATGGCTGCAGGAATCGCGACATTAACGAAGCTGTTAGAGCATCCGGAGATCTATAAAGAGATTGATGAAAAGGCAGAAAAGCTTGCAGCTGGAATGCGGCGAATCAGCGGAAATACCGTCAACCAGATTGGATCGCTGCTTTGTATGTTCCACACAAAACAGCCTGTGACCAATTATGCGGATGCGTGTACATCGGATCTGGAAGCGTTTACAGAATCCTTCAAAAAGCTTTTGGCAAAAGGTCTCTATACGGCGCCGTCGCAGTTTGAGGCGATGTTCATCTCGGCAGCGTTTACGGATGAGGATATTGAGAACGTGCTGGAGGTTTATAGGGAGATAAACAGATAACTGTACAGAATTGCCTCCGAATAGAGTAACTGATCAGGTCCCGCCGCCAGCATTCGCAAAATTTTAAATTGGAAGAGAGGCTTAGAAGATATTAAAATTTTGCTCATGTGGGGGCGGTCCCTACTCAAACAAAAAAACACACCGAATATTGAGAATACATTCTCATATCCGGTGTGTTTCCTTGTTCTGATCAGTTACTCTTATGATACATACTCCAGTGCTTTGTCAGCTGCGCTGGTTGCATCTTCTGTGTAAGCGTCTGCGCCAATGCTGTCGCAGAAGTCCTGGGTTACAGGTGCACCACCGATCATGATCTTGATCTTGTCGCGTACGCCCATTTCCTCAGCTGTCTTAACAACTTCGCCAAGCATCGGCATTGTAGTTGTCAGCAGAGCGGAGCAAGCTACGATCTGGCAATCATTGTCGATTGCTGTCTGAACGAATGTCTCCGGAGCTACGTCTACACCAAGGTCGATAACCTCGAAGCCTTTTCCTTCGAACATCATCTTAACCAGGTTCTTACCGATGTCATGAAGATCGCCCTTTACGGTACCAAGTGCGATCTTGCCTTTTGAAGATGTGTCGCCATCAGAAAGATGCGGTTTCAGTACTTCTGCGCCGGTGTTCATTGCACGAGCAGCAACCATAACCTGCGGAACGAAGATCTTGTTCTCTTTAAACTGTGCGCCAACGATATCCATACCTGCCAGAAGACCATCATTTAAGATCTGTGCAGCCGGGATACCTTCTTCGAGTGCCTGTTCGCAAAGTGCCTTAACGTCTTTTCTTTTGCCCTTCTGTAACATTACAGAAATATCATCTAAAATTCCCATTGGAAGCTCCTTTCTGACGGACGGTGATTTTACTTAGAATGTCCGTAATCAATCACGACTCTTTTGTAACTGATATCATTATAATGGACAAAGCTTCTGTGGTTTTGTTATTTTTTTATGTTTTGTGGTAATTTTTATTGTTTCCAATTTTAATTACCATTTGTGAAATATTTTAGGAGCTCCTGCTTTAATAAAACCAGGGAAGACGGCATATGTCCTTGCCTCCAGACAAGTGAGATGGCATGTGACGCTTCTGTTTTTAAAGTACAAATGGATGGATCGTTGATGTTTGTGCACCACTCATCCAGCATGGCTACACCAAGGCCGTTTTCGATATGCGCGAAAACGGTTTCCATGTTTGCGACAGTCTTTACTTTCGGGACAAAGTGGTAAGGACGCAGCTCATTTTCTATGCCCTGGATCAGGTTCTGGATACGGGGATCGTCCACGATATAAAAATCGAACGGATACAGATCGGAAAGCGTGTGGATATTCTCCTGTCCTTTCAGATACTTTGAATATGCGGCAAGTCTGCGGATGGATGTGATCCGTTCGCTCTCGAATCCTTCCATTGAAACCGGGTAGGACTCTATCGTCAGGATGGCGTCAAGAGTACCCTTTTCTATAGCGTCCGTCAGTTCAGAGAATTCCATACACTCAAAAGTAATTTCAAAATCAGGAGAGATTGCACGACAGCGTGAAACGATCTCCGGGAAAAACCCGGAGATGTTCCAACCGATATTATATCCGAAGCGCAGAGGGGTGTTCTCCTTTTTTAAGGATTCCCGGGTTTCCTGATATTCCTGAGAAAAACGCCGGAACATGTTAAACCAGGTTTTTCCGTCTTCAGATAATCGGATCCGCCGGTTGTTTTCACGAATGAATAACTCGGTTTCCAGTTCTGTCTCTAACGAAGAAATATATCGACTGACCGCAGGCTGAGGCAGATACAGATTCTGCGCAGCCTTGGTGAAGTTTAACAGTCGTCCGACTTCCAGAAAACATTCGATTTGCCGTGTGTTCATATAGCAGCCCCTTTATCTAAAGAACGCGCAAAACAATCCGGTTACAGGTCTTGTCTGAGTGTTATCAAACCAGACATTTTAAGATGTATACGCCGTCGTGCATCGTGTTAACAAAGATATAACCCCGGTCATCGACCACACAGTCTTCTGTGGTTCCCAGTGGCGGATTGGCCATTTTTAATTCGAAATATAGTTCTTCCGGATTCGGCGGGATGAAGTATGCGATCTCTTTTGGCACATAAGGATCAGACGTGTCGTAAACGCGCAGACCAGCGTGGAAGTAGCAGTCATAAGCGCGGTTGGGATTGTTTTCGATCCATGGTTTGTTGGTCATTGGTTCATGCAGGTTGTGCGGGCCGAAAGGACCGGGTTTTTTCAAGCCGCAGTAATTGAAGTTCTTCCATGGATAATCCGCCGGCACTTCAGGATATGGAAAGACTGCGATCATGACCGGGTCTGAAGGATCGGATACATCAAACATTTCAATGCCGCACATGGACTGGATGCCAAAGTGCTCCTGCAGCTCGGGAGAAACACACCAGAAGCGCTCCCCTTCCTGCAGACCGATGGCATAATCGGTCCCTAAAATCGGTAAAAAGGTATGGCAGAGCGCACCGCCGAATTTGGTCGCAAATGGCGGAGACATGGAAACTTCGCCAAGAACCTGCGGTACCTGAGGATTTGACACATCGAGGACCTTAAAGCCTGCTCCGACGCAGGAAAGATAGGCCTTGTTGTCATCCGTTACATATACACAGTGTACATAGCCGGGATAGGAGTCGTAGCCGTTCCATCCGTGGATCTCTTTTTCCTGCGTAGCTTTTGTCTGGTTGCCGAGGAACTGCCCCGGATTCCACCAGCGGCCGGCCTCAACGGGATGCTCGGGATCGGCGATGTCAATGATGCGATAGATATAACCGATGAATCCCGGTGCAGTTGCGGACAGATGCATGTAGCGGCCACCATTGTAGCAGAAGCGGTGTACGCCTGCGCCCGGACCGTCATCGCCGGTCGCCCAGAAGGAGAGCTTTTTCGGATGTTCGGGATCTTCTTTTAAACTATAGATATGAACACCGCCGGGAGCCGGTTTGTAGTTTTCCGGTGCCGGCCCGTGCAAAAACTCCAGGCAGTTGCCGTTTGATACGATCATCAGGTCGTCGCAGATCTGGATCTTTGGTGTAGACATATACGGATAAACTTCCGGATCCATGACGTCCATATATTGAACGGTCTTTGGATTTGCCGGATCTGTCACATCGATGATTTCCACACCGGTTCCTTTAAAACAACCTCCATATAAATAGTATTTTCCTTCTTTTGTTTTATAAAGCTGTGTCTGGAAAAGATAATGCCTGTCGGCATCATGGAAGCCGACCACTTCCATATTTTTGATGTAGCCTTCGTTTCCAGGGCTTTTTCCATACCATTTCATTTCGCTCATGTTTTTCTCCTTTATTGCCTGATCTTCAACTTCTGTTAATCGTATGCAGCCATGCAGATGTGTTTGATTACGCTTTCATTTTAAACAGTAAATAGAAGAAAAATCCAATACATAATCTCAGGATATATTATAACATAAATGTTATAAAAAAATAAAAAAACTGATATTTCACAGAATAGAAAATGCCGATTACAATATTATTATCAGATAAGTTTTAACGGCTTACAGTTAAGAAGGAGCACAGGTATTAATTTGAAACGAACGGAGGTATCATGATGAAGATCTTGGGGATTTCTGCGGGAACAAAAAACGGAAGCAATGACGCGATGTGCAGAGAGGCGCTGATGGGAGCAGCGGAGATGGGCGCTGAAGTGGAATTTATCAATCTGTTTGACTTAAATATCCAACACTGCACCGGCTGTGTGGCTTGTGTCAATGCAATGTTTGGAACGGGTAAAAAGGTTTGTGTGTTAAAGGATGATTTCGGATGGCTGTTAGAGCGGATGCTTGAAGCAGACGGTATCATGTTTGCGGTTCCGGTTTTTGAAAAGGGCGCGCCGGGTATCTTCCATACGATTATGGATCGGTTTGGACCGAGTACAGACCGCGGTATTCTGACGGTTGCTTCCAAGATTGCGGAAGAAAGAGGAACAACACCGCCGGATCAGCGCTGGCTGCAGGATAAAGTCATTTCCTATATGGGAATCGGCGGATCTGACTGGCATTCCAGAGTACAGTGTGACTGTGCGATGCAGGCACTTTCTCCGGCATGGAAAATCATTGATAATGAAGTGTTCCAGTGGTCTTTAAGCATCCTGGAAGATGACGCGAAAGTTGCCCGCGCACATGAGCTGGGCGTAAATCTGGCAAACGCGGCAAAAGATATCGAGAATGCAACCTATCAGGGTGAAGAAGGCCTTTGCCCGCATTGCCACTGCAGAGAGTTCTTCTTTGACATTGACGGAACGGTTGAGTGCTGTCTGTGTGGTATCCGTGGTAAGATGGAAATTGACGCAGACGGAAAATACAGCTTTACGTTCCCGGAAGAGCAGCTGGCACATGCACATGATACCCTTTCCGGAAAGTTCATACATTCAGATGATATTAATCGTAATAACAGCCATGCGAATGAATACAGAAAATCTGACGACTATAAAGCAAAACAGCAGAAATACAAAGACTTTATTACAGGAAGCAAACCGGAATAAAGCCTAAAACGTAATGAATATTTATGAAAGGTCAGAAAGGAGCTAACCACTATGGCATTTGATTTTAAGATTATGAGAAGCCTGATTTATGTAGGTCTTGCAAAGGAAGAGTATCGTCCGAAGCTGATGGATTGGCTTTACCGTCATCACATTCCGGACAGCATCAGTAATTTTGCACCGTATTGCACAAAATACGCTTTTTATCAGTCCTATCCGACACCACCGGAAGGGGAGCGCTTTGGCGCAAGAGAAATGCAGTTGACAGAGCATTACTGGCTTGTAGATGAGCATATGCCGGAAATGGCACATCGTGCCATGACTGAGTTCATGCCGATGGATGTTCTGCGCTGGCAGGGCTGCATCCCGGATACAGAAGGAGACACATCATTTAACGCAGAATCCGGTGATGCAGGCCGCGCAGTTGGCGGCGGCGATCTTCCGCCTTTTATCTTCGCGTTCGTGCCGATCAACTGGGAAGAGGATTACAAAGGAGCAGGCCGTACGGTTGAAGACGGACCGAACTATCGCTGGCAGTTCCTGATCCAGTATCCGGAAGGAGTTTCCAAAGAAGAAGGCGAGAAATGGTATCAGGAAGAAGTAGTTCCGTACTTCACAGAATGTGAGTATGTTAATCGTTTCGTCAGCAGTAAGGTCGCGATCAACTACGGCGCGCCGACAGCACAGTTTGACCGTGTATGCGAGATCTGGTTTGAAGGCGAGGAAGAGTGGTACAAGGCTTGTGTCGAAGGTGCTGAAAGAATCGCAAAGCCGGCCTGGGCAGAACAGGAGAAATTCCCATACTTAAGACCGCAGCATAACATCGCTTCGATCTTCACCGGTGATATGGCAACAATGGATGCATATTCCCAGTATCATGGATACATTACAATGAGATAATATTATAATCAGAACAAAGGACTGCCGCATGATCATACATGATTTTGTGGCGGTCTTTTTTTGTGTACTGAAACATTTAGAAAATCTTGCTATTGGAAGGTGTTTTTTATATGATATTGCATAGTATTATAGCAGACATATGATCAAGGGTTTTATCAGGAGGGATCATAATGGAAATGAAGAATCTCGTGCCGGTAACGGAAGAGGAAAAAAAGCTTAGCTACTATAAGTATTTTGAACAGGAAATGGCAGCTGCGCCGCAAGAGCAGTATGATCTGATGTTACGCGGCCCGATTTCTCCGGAGCAGGCTTTGCCGGTCGGAGAACGTAACCGCCTGTTTGAACCGGGATATTTTGAAGAAGAGACCGGCTGGTGCGTGATGCCGGACGGGACCGGTTATATTGCAAATCTTACACAGATGCCCGGCGTCACAACGGATATGTTTGACTGGTATTTTGCGTGGCACGGTCTGAATAATCTGCGATATAAGATCTGGGACAGAGAGGACCATTACGAAGCAGTATCACTGAATCGCGAAATAGCGCTGGACGCGAATCTGTCTTATAAAGAACGGCTTTGGAATACGAGACATGACATTCTGGAGGATACCGGTGCAGGCCCGTTACGGTTTTTCCTGGATTTTAAAAATCCTGCAGATATGGGATTCGATGCTTCTAAGATCGGAACCGAGGCCTGCTCTACGATCGTGTGTGGGATCGGTACGATTCCGGGAATGGGACTGAATAATCTGATGGCACATTTTGTCCGTGAGATCGAAGGTGGTATCGAACTGCGTTCCCGTTTCTGGATGGGCTGGAACTATAAGGACGGACAGAACATTAAGACGATCAAAGACGGTGAGGCATATCCGGAACAGGCGACAAAGGAACTGGCGCTGCACAATGTGAAGGAGTTTACCAACCTGGCAGCAATCCTGCCGAGTCTATATGCTGAGGAGAAAGACAATTGGGAATAATGGACACAGCGATCCTGGTCGTAAGCTTTGGCACAAGCAACCATGAGACCAGGGAAAAAACCATCGGTGCGGTGGAGAGAGCGGTCGCGGAAGCGTTTCCGCAATATGACGTGCGACGCGCTTTTACGAGCAGCTTTATCGTGCGGAAGTTAGAAAAAGAAGGTATTCCTGTCGATGATGTGAATGAGGCGATTGCAAAACTGTCGTCAGATGGGATCAGGAATCTGATCGTGCAGCCGACACATCTGATGCATGGGAATGAGTATGAGAAGTTAAAGGTTGTTCTGCAGGACGCGGAGGGTGTTTTCGAAAAAATCGTCCTCGGAGATCCGTTGTTAACGGATGAGAAAGATATTGATGCTGTGATCACAGCGGTTACTGAGGATGTGAAGTCTGTTTGCAAGGGCAGTGAGACAGCCGTGATCTTTATGGGGCACGGATCCGATGCCAAGGCGAATGCGGTTTATGTAAATATGCAGAACCGTCTTTCGGAGAGAGGTTTTTCGGATATTTATATTGCTACGGTAGAAGCATCACCTTCATTTGAAGAGGTCCTGCAGGAAATCTCTGGCAAGGACTACAAACGTGTCATACTGCAGCCTCTCATGGTGGTTGCCGGGGATCATGCATTAAATGATATGGCGGGAGAAGAGGATTCCTGGAAGAGCCGGCTGATCGAAGCCGGGTATGAGGTAGAAGCCGTATTAAAGGGGCTCGGGGAGATCCCTGCGATCCGGGAGATTTATGTGGAACATGTGAAGAACTTGATATAATAACTGATAACATAGAAAAAGGACTGCCAAACGCGGCAGTCCTTTTTCAGGTTGTTTATGCTTTTTTGAGGGGGGAGAGCTTACTGGTTCTCCTGGTTTTTCTTTCCTTTTGCGGAAAAGATAGCGGCTGCGATACCAAACATTCCCATCATGCAGATGATTCCGATCATCCAGCCCTGTGTCATAGAGATAAGTAACATATTAATCATCCTCCCTTTCCGCTTCTTTGAATAATTTACCAATGAAAAATCCGACGATCGTGATGCCGATTACCATTGCGGCTGCTTCTATAATGATATGAGCTACCATAGTGATTCTCCTTTCCGATTATGCCTCATGCGTTGCTTTCATTTCTGCAGTGGCTGCTTTCTCTTCTTTGGAGAGACGGAAGTAGCCAGGTTTGGATCCCGGGATCGCATTGAATGTGATCAGGCCGACAACCAGTGTGATGATGATACATAAGTATACCTGATGGAAGTTCGGCATGCCAAGTGCGCCCTGCAGATCACATGTGATCCATACAACGTTTGCAATCCAGGAAATGATGCAGGTAACGATGAGTGCCTTGGTATTTCTCTTCCAGCAAAGGCCGAAGATCAGGCAGATGAACATCGGAACTGCCCATGTGAAGATCCAGTTGATCGTGGTTACAACGGTCGGTTGGAAGTTTGCCAGGACGATCGCTGCGATACCAACGATAACGATCATGATTCTCATGACGCGTACTTTTTCTTTCTCTGTTGCGTTCGGCTTAAACAGTCCGCCGTAAAGGTCATATGCGAAAATGGTTGACGGGCAAAGAGATGTCATAGCGAATGTGGAAAGCAAAGCACCGAGGAAGGATGCGCAGATCAGTGCAACAACCCATTTCGGAAGAATTGCCAGCATCATTGCCGGTGTCATCATCATTGCGTTTCCGCCGATCTCAAGGTAACCGAGTGCCAGTGCTGCCATACCGAGCAGAGTCGGGATGATACAGAACAGACCGTTGACCGGACCTGCCAGCCAGATTGATTTCTTAACTGATTTAACATCTTTTGCTGCGATACAGGTCTGCAGACCCATCTGAGATACACCCTGGAACATGGTGCATGTGAAGATTGTCGGGATTGCAAAACCGATGATCAGGTCTTTGTTTCCAAAGATATCAAGCATCCATGAGTTGCCCATTGCATCCAGGTTTGCTGCGACATCGTTCCATCCGTTGCCCGGCAGGCAAACGAACATTGCGATCAGTGCTACGATCAGAGCAGCGTACATCATAACTGCGTTGATCATGTTCAGCCAGGAAACTTCCTTCATACCTGCCAGTAATACATAGAGGATACCGAATGCACCACCTACGATAGCGCCTACGAAATACGGCCATCCGGTACATACTACGAATGTAATAGCCACACACTGTGTCTCAAGACAAAGGCATCCGAATACCAGCGGACCCATAACGCATGCGATCAGGATGCGGGCTTTCTTTCCATATAATCTGCCGAACAGATCCGGGATGGTGTTAACGCCAAGTTTGCGAACCCACGGTCCTGTGATCTGTGTGATGACAACCATCATTACTGTACATGCAATACCGAACCATACTGCGATGGAACCCATGCCGGCAGCATTCTCTGTGGTTCCCCAGATGTGTGCCGAACCTAACATTGTAAGAGCCAGTGTAACACCGACCTGTGCCGTCGGAAGGCCTTTGCCTGCCAGCGCGAAGTTACCTTCCTGTGCAGCGGCAGCTTTGTTTTTTCTTGCAATGATCATACCTACGCCAACGATCGTTGCGATTTCATAAATAAGAACAAATATCAATACGCCCCAATTCATAAACTACAAACTCCTTTCAAACTCGATAACTGGTTTCCGTTTCGTTACCATCTGTTGCCTCTCATTATAGAAGGAGAGTTTTCTTAAGAGAAATTTTAGAAAGTGATGGTATCATGCAGTTTGGTAATGGAAGGATGTTCTATTTTACAAAGGGGGGATAATTTCTGAAAAATGGGAAAAATTATTTGTCTGGATGCAGAAATCGGATAAAAATTGATGACCAATCTGCAGTTTGCCATGCATATTTGTAATGGCACAATAAGTAAAATTCTGTCATAACCAAAATGCATGGTAACATTTGGAATAACAATTTTTCAATGCCGCAGGTTTCTGTTAGGCTTGAAGTATCAAGAAAACCATCTGTTATCTGTAACCGCTAAATTTGAGCCGGATCCTATTTAGTATCACGCAGGAATGCTGATCCGGGCGATGCAATTTTAAATGAAGAATCCGGAATGGATCCGGGATTGATTTAGGAGGAATGAAAAATGGGTAAATACGAAGAGAATTGGGAACGATTGATGAAAACTGTTCGCTGCGAGCCGGTTGACCGCGTTCCGTTTGTACCGTGTGGTAACGCATACATGGCACGTGCGAATGGCATTACCATTAAAGATTACATCAATGATTTTGATCTGGCATGCGAAGCAAACATTAAAGAACTGAAGAGACTGGATGCAGACGGAACACAGTCAGTTATCTTTTCTCCTTATTTATTAGGAACACAGTGGCTGTCAAAAACCAGTATCCCGGGCGTAGATCTTGGCGATGATGAAATGTGGCAGGTTGTTGAGATCCCGGAGAACATGGAATTCGAAGATTATGAAAAGATCAAAGAAATGGGATGGGATGCATGGCAGGCACAGTTCATCGCTGAAAAATGTGATAACAACTGGGAGAACTTAAAACCGTTTTTCGCTGCAAACCCGCATGCATATGAGCGCTTCTATGAAGAAGGCATTCCGTGTGTCTGCGACTTCCTGATGATCACACCGTTCGAGTACTTCTGTGGCGGACGTTCTCTGGAAGCATTCCTGGTAGACGACCTGTTCGAAGAAGAAGAGCTGATGCTTGAAGTATTCGATATCGTATTAGAGCATAACCTGAAAGCATACCGCCAGCAGATCATCGACACCCATGCAAAAGGCGTATGGATCGGTGGATGGAGAACCGGTCCGGACCTGATCTCCCCGGATATGTTTGATACTTTTGTAAAGAAAGCGTTTGATGCATATTATGATCTGTGTATCGAGATGGATGTTCTTCCGATCTTCCATTTGGATTCAAGCTGGGATCTGATGCTGGATAAGTTCACTCACTACAAACCGGGCACATTTGTTATGGCGCTGGATTCTAAGACAGATCCGAGAAAGTGCCGTGAGGTGCTTGGACCGAACGTATGCATCCTGGGCGATGTTCCGTGCGAGATGCTGACATTCGGCACACCGGATGAAGTAAAAGAATATGTCACAAAACTTCTGGATGATATCGGACCGTATGGTGTGATGATCGCATCCGGTTGTGATATTCCTTCTGACGCAAAGCCGGAGAACGTTCTGGCAATGGCAGAGGCAACACATGACTACCTGAAGACTCATCCGCAGGCATAAGTATTATAGAGTATGATGACTGACCTTCGTGGGTATATTCGCTCATAATATGGGCATGACACCCGCGAAGGTCACTCTTATACCCGCGTCGTTCTATTTCCGTGTCGTGACGGGTATTTTTCGCTATTTATTGGGCGTGATGCCCGTGGGACGAGTTGTTTTGCCCATCTAGCAGGGAATGGTCAAAAATCTGGGCGAGAGACGATATGTTTTGGGCGCCAGACCCGCGAGAAGGAAAGATTTGCCCGGACGGTGTGAAAATATGGATTTAATGATGCGTAAAGCTGTGTTATGATAGGCTCGGATTAAAAAAAATCTGACAAAGGAGGCTGGTATATGAATATTACTCAGATGAAATATTTTATAACTGCAGCAAAATGTCTGAATTTTACGAAGGCAGCCGAGATCCTTTTTATCACACAGCCGGCTTTGTCCCGCCAGATTTCTGCGATCGAGCAGGAGCTGAATATGCAGTTGTTTGTCCGTACGAATCGTTATGTCCGGCTCACGCCGCCTGCCGAGATTTTGCTTGAAGAATTTGAAAAGATCTATAACGATTACAACCTGGCGATCGCGAAGGCGAGAAACAGTTTCCAGGGTCTTTCCGGGGATCTGAACATCGGTGTCCTGGAAGGTATGTATGTAGGGGATCTTTTCCCGGGAATTCTCCAGCATCTGGCAGAATTCTATCCGAACATTAAGATCAACCTGCGGACATACAGCTTCAACGACCTGATCAAAAAATTGTATCAGAATGAACTGGATATCATATTCACACTTTTCTTTGACATTAAAGATCGTGAAATGCTGCGCTATCAGATCATCGAGCATACCAAGGATCATGTGGTCGTACATAAAAACCACAGGCTTGCTGATGCAAAATATGTGAAGTTATCTGACTTTAAGGATGATACGATCATCATGGTTTCTACGGAAGACTCGGAAGAGTCTCCGCGTCTGATCCTGGATGCCTGTGAGATGGCAGGCTTTACACCGAAGGTCAGGTTTGCGTCTTCCCTTTCTGAGGAAATGCTCTGGGTAGAGGCTGGAGTTGGCGTCTGCATTTTAGATAGCAGAAATATGCTTTACAGAAATCCTTCGGTACGGTTTCTGGAAGTGGATACCATCAGTGATCCGAGTCTGACGATGGCCTGGAACGAGAACAACTACAATCCGATGAAAAAAGTCTTTATTGAAAACTTTAATGGCGGGAGAGAGCGCGTATAAAGGTTTTAATGGATAATCCGGAGTTTTTTATTGAGCAGATCGTGAAAGATGTTTCACGGTCTGCTTTTTTTCGAGATGTTCATAATGCTTTCATACAAAATGTACGAACAAAGAAGTTGGCGACTCCTTCATTTCGATAATTACATACCATGACATACCATATAACAGGGACTAAAATGAAGTCATACAAGATGGTTTTTCTAATAAAAAATGTACAGACTATTTAAGCTTCTTGTCGACTCTTAATTATCGATGAATGAAAAGGAGGAGGTATTTTATGACATCTGAAGAGAAATTACAACGTTGTCTGGAGAATCTTCCCGTAAATGACCGCCGGGACATTCCGGTTCTGTTGCAGCTCATTACCTATTGTGGAGTCTGTGCGGGAGTGACACAGAAGGAAATTCATGAAAGCAATGAGAAGTTCCAGCAGGCAAAAAAATTTACTTACGATACCATCGGCTATCCGGATGCAGATTATTTCCTGAACCCTGGAGATACCTGCTTTGCAGAAGCACTTCCGGTTCGCCGGCCTGGAATCGAATTGAGTGACAATGAGCTGTTCCAGTTTGTTGAGACCTGCAATATGGAACTCGAAGACTATGAAGCTATCGCGAAAAACGGATGGGATATGTGGAATGTAGGCTATATGTGCCGCATCCAGAACCCGCCGATGACGCCGGATCAGCTGTTCGCCCGCTGGGGACAGCTTGGAGCAAATGGCGCGGCAAACATCGGGATGATGAAGCAGCTGGGTGTAGAACCGATCATTGGTACGGTCGTCGTTACGCCGTTTGATAACCTGTCCCTGATCAGATCCTTTGGGGATTTTATCATGGATTTATATGATGAGCCGGATCTTATTAAGGCTGCTGTCGATCGGATGACCGATGATATGATCGCATCTACGCTTCAGCAGATGCAGGGCCATCCGATCAAACGAATCGGTGTATTTGCGATGCGCTCCGATGCTAATGCGATCTCGCCGGATATCTTTGATGAGTTCTCATTCCCGTCACTGAAGAAGATGATCAATGCCTTTTGGGAGGCCGGATTTACATCCATCCTTCATGCAGACGGAAACTGGATCCCGATGCTGGATCGTTTCCATGAGCTGCCGAAAAACAGTGTATCTTTCGAATTTGACGGCGTAACAGATTTGAGAGAAGCATATGAGATTATCGGTGGATGGCATTCGATGCGAGGCGATGTAAGCGCTTATCAGCTGACATATCACAACGAAGACCAGATCCGGGAATACTGCGAGGGGCTGATCACTGATCTTGGAATGAAGGGCGGTTTCATGCTTGGATCCGGATGTGAAGTACCGATGTCTGCCAAGGCAGAAAATCTTGCAGCAGTTATTAAATCCGTGAGGGAATAACATACAGTTAGGAAAGGAGACAAAATGGAAGACAAAGTAATCCGCAAACGTACTTGTTATGGTGAAGAAATCGACGTAATCTACAGACATTCTGTACCGCTTGAGGACATCAATACGATCCCGGGTGGATGGGGATACTATTCTCCGATGAACCAGAGAACTTACGTAAGAGACGGCATTATGTGCGAGCAGGACGTAGAGATCACCCTGCGTGACGGCGTAAAAGTTTATGCTGACATCTACCGTCCGGAAGGCGCAGAGAATATTCCGTGTATCCTTGCATGGAGTATCTATGGAAAACGTCCGCATGATATGCCGCGTCCGTGGGCAACCTATGGCGTACCGATGGATGCTATTTCAGATGGTACAAAATTCGAAGGTCCGGACCCGTATTTCTACTGCCACTATGGCTATGCAGTCGCAAACGTAGACCCGAGAGGCTGCGGACATTCAGAGGGCGAGATGCCAATCTGGGGCGATACAGAAGGCCAGGACGGCTATGATGTTATCGAATGGCTAGCACAGTGTGAGTGGTGCAACGGCAAAGTCGGTATGGCTGGAAACTCCATGCTTGCTATGATGCAGTGGTACATTGCTGCAGAGCAGCCGCCACACCTTGCAGCGATCGCTCCGTGGGAAGGATGCTCCGACATCCTGCGCGAGTTCATGTGCGAAGGTGGTATCCCGGCAATCGGATTCAACACATTCGTATATAAAGATCTCGGAAGCGAGTCTCCGGAAGGCCTGATGGAAGATATTCCGGCAATGGCTGTTAAATATCCGGATATGAACGGATACTGGAAATCCAAGATCGCTAAATTCGACAAGATCGAAGTACCTGCATACATTGCTCTTGGCATGAGCCACCTGCATGCACGCGGAACCCTGAACGCATTCCGTAAAATGAGCTCTCAGAACAAATGGCTGCGTATCCATCGCGAATTTGAGTGGCCGGATGCATACAGCTTTGAGATGAAGCAGGATCTGCTGAAGTTCTTCGACCGTTATCTGAAGAATATCTATAACGGCTGGGAACTGACACCGAAAGTACGTCTGGATGTCATGGATGCGTATGACTGCGATTTCTGCAAACAGCGTCCGGAAGCTGACTTCCCGATTCCGAGAACTGTTTACAAAAAACTGTATCTGGACGCAAACGCAAAGACCCTGTCCTACGATGCTTCCTTCGAGCATACCTGTGACGGATACGACGCACAGACAGGCGAGATGTGCTTTGACATCACATTTGATGAAGATACCGAGATCAGCGGCATGATGAAACTGAAACTCTGGGCAGAGGCACAGGGCCATGATGAAATGGATCTGTTCATCACCGTTCAGAAGCTGTCCGCAGACGGCGCATTCCTTCCGACCTGGGTATTCGGCGAGCGTCATCCGGGCGCATGGGGTAAGATCCGTGCTTCCAGAAGACATCTTGATGAGGAGCTTTCCTCTGATATCCAGCCGGTACTGGCTATGGACCGCACAGAGAAGCTTTCTCCGGGTGAGATCGTTCCGCTTGAGATCGAGATCTATCCGTACAGCCGTATCTGGCATAAGGGCGAGAAGCTTCGCGTCAGAGTAGCAGGCCGTTACATCAGAGATCCGTGGTTTGAGCCGTTCAGCTGGGATACAGAGAACGAAGGCCGTCACGTGATCCACACCGGTGGATGCTATGATTCCTTCCTGCAGATCCCGGTGATCCCGCCAAGATATCAGGCAGGAGACTATGTTTACAGATAACAGATAAAGATATACCCCAAAATATCCTTTCATTCCCCGGGCAAGACCAGTTACTTACGAGCGGGTTTTGCCCGGGGAACTGTCATATGGGATTAAAATATATGCATTACGGTAGGTCAAATGAAAAAATAAATTCCGCTTGAACCTTGAAAATCAGGCTGGAAGAGGATTTTGACGATTCTTTTCGAAGAAATCCTCTTTGAAAGCCTTCAAAAACGTGTTAAAATCG